>CAIPHQ010000441.1 GCA_903864895.1 uncultured Rhodospirillales bacterium | reverse complement strand
CGCCCGGCGTGCGGGCGCTGCTGAAGCCCGATCCGTTCCCCGGTTTCTACACCAGCGTCTCCCCCTGCCGCCCGACCAGCCGGGGCCATGTGGCCATCCGCGCCAACGACCCGTCCGCCGCCCCGGCCATCGTGCCGAACTTCCTGTCCAGCAACGAGGATATCGACACCATTTTGCGGGGCGCGAAATTCCTGCGCGCCCTGTCCGCCACGCCCGCGCTGCGCGGCATCATCGACACCGAATTGAAACCCGGCGCCGCCTGCCAGAGCGATGATGATCTGGTGGCGGACGTGCGCGCCAAGGCCTACTCGGTGTTCCACCCCTGCGGCACCTGCCGCATGGGTCCGGACGCCACG
Source organism: uncultured Rhodospirillales bacterium (assembly GCA_903864895.1). Lineage (GTDB taxonomy): Bacteria > Pseudomonadota > Alphaproteobacteria > Acetobacterales > Acetobacteraceae > CAIPHQ01. Next base: position 2,639 of record CAIPHQ010000441.1, on the reverse strand, counting down.
CGCAACGTGGTGGACGCCAGCCTGCGCGTGCACGGGCTGAGCGGCCTGCGGGTCATCGACGCCTCGATTTTCCCGTTCGTCACCTCGGGCAACATCAACGCCCCCTCCATCATGGTCGGTGAGAAGGGGGCGGAACTGGTGTTGCGGGATGCGGCCTAACCCGCGTTGCCTGACCCACGCCGCCTAACCCACATCGAACGTCACCCCCTGCGCCAGCGGCAGGGTGCGGCCGTAATTGATGGTGTTGGTGGCGCGGCGCATATAGGCCTTCCACGCGTCAGAGCCTGACTCGCGCCCGCCGCCGGTCTCCTTCTCGCCGCCGAACGCGCCGCCGATCTCGGCGCCGGACGGGCCGATATTGACGTTGGCGATGCCGCAATCCGACCCGCGCGCCGACAGGAACGCCTCGGCTTCGCGCAGATCGTTGGTGAAGATCGAGGACGACAGGCCCTGCGGCACGTCATTGTGCAGCGCCAGCGCGGTTTCGAAATCGGTGTAGCGGATCACGTACAGGATCGGCGCGAAGGTCTCGCGCAGCACCGGGCCAGTCTGGCCGGGCATCTCCACCAGCGCCGGCTGCACGTAGTACGCGTCCGGGTGCGCCGCTTCATGCATCCGCGCCCCGCCGGTCACCGTGCCGCCTGCACTGCGGCATTCCGCCAGCGCCGCCTGCATGGCCGTGAACGCCGCAGCGTCGATCAGCGGGCCGATCAGCGTTCCCGTTTCCAGCGGGTTGCCGATCTTCACCGAGCCATAGGCCTGCCGCAGACGCGGCACCAACTGGTCATAGACGCTGTCATGCACGAACAGGCGGCGCAGCGTGGTGCAGCGCTGGCCCGCCGTTCCCATCGCGGCGAAGGCCACGCCGCGCAAGGTCAGGTCCAGATCGGCCGTCGGGCAGACAATGGCGGCGTTGTTGCCGCCCAGTTCCAGCACCGCGCGGGCAAACCGGGCGGCCACGCGCGGGGCGACTTCGCGGCCCATGCGGGTGCTGCCGGTGGCGGACACCAGTTTCACCGCCTCATGGTCCACCAGCGCCTCACCCACCTCCCGCCCGCCGATCAGCACGCTGGCCAGACCCTCCGGCACCGCGCCGAAGCGGGCGATGGCGCGGCCCAGCAGCGCATGCGTGGCCAGCGCCGTCAGCGGGGTTTTCTCGGACGGCTTCCAGACAATGCTGTTGCCGCACACCAGCGCCAGCGCCGCGTTCCACGACCACACCGCCACCGGGAAGTTGAACGCCGAAATGATGCCGGTCACGCCCAGCGGGTGCCAGGTTTCCATCATGCGGTGCTCGCTGCGCTCGGTGGCGATGGTCAGGCCATACAACTGACGCGACAGGCCCACCGCGAAGTCGCAGATGTCGATCATCTCCTGAACTTCGCCCAAGCCTTCCGAGGTGATCTTGCCCACCTCGAGGGACACCAGACGGCCCAGACCGTCCTTGTGGGCACGCAGTTCCTCGCCGAACAGGCGGATCAGTTCGCCACGCCGGGGTGCCGGCACATTGCGCCACGCCTGAAACGCCGTGTGCGCCGAAGCGATAGCCTGATGCGCGGCGTCTGCCGTGGTGTCGTGCACATGGGCGATCACGCTGCCGTCGATGGGGGAGCGCACGGCGCGGTTGCCGCCGGTGATCTGTGCAGCGGGCACGCCCAGTTGCAGCAGAATGGTCTCGGCGTCGTGGCGCAGGCTGGCGGTCATGGTTCGGCCCTCGGTGAATGCTATCGGTGCATTATTGCCGCCTTATTGGGCACGTGCCATGACTCCTCGGCTCATGCCTTCCCCGCGTTGGAGCGTGCCCGGATGGAACAGTTCGATGTCATCGTCATTGGCGCAGGCTCGGGCGGGGGCGTGGCCGCCGCGCGCCTGAGCGAGCAGCCGCATCGCCGCGTGCTGCTGCTGGAAGCCGGGCCGGATTTCCCGCACGAGGCCACAGTGCCGCCGCTGTTCACCGTCAGCGGTGAGCATAGCTGGCGGGTGGCGGGCATTCCGGAGTTCGACTGGGAGTTCCAGAACACCGATAGCGCCGGAACCCTGGGCGGGCGCACGCTGCGCCTGCCGCGCGGGCGGTTGATGGGCGGCACGTCGATGATCAACGCCACCATCGCCGCGCGCGGCGCACCGTTCGATTTCGACCGCTGGGCGGCGATGGGCTGCACAGGCTGGGCGTGGGACGATGTGGCACCGCTGTTCAACGCCATCGAGACCGATCTGGATTTCGGCGATCAGCCCAACCACGGCAATGCCGGGCCGATTACCATCCAGCGCTACAAGCCCGCCAGTTGGGCACCGGTGAACCGGGCGATGGTGGAAGCCTGCGTGGACCTCGGCGTACGCGAATCAGCCGATCTGAATGCGGCGGACGGGCAGGCGGGGGTGGTGGGGGCCATTCCGCACAACCGCTACAAGGAAGTCCGCCTCGGCACGCTCACCACCTACCTGCGCGCCGCGCGCGGGCGGCCCAACCTGACATTGCGGGCCGGTTGCACCGTGGACCGGGTGCTTCTGGAGGGAAGCAAGGCGACCGGCGTGGTCTATGCGGGCAGCGACGGGCAGCGCCACACCGCGCATGCCGCCGAGGTGCTGGTATGCGCCGGGGTGTATGGCACCCCCGCCATCCTGCAACGCTCCGGCAT
>CAIPHQ010000440.1 GCA_903864895.1 uncultured Rhodospirillales bacterium | reverse complement strand
GAACCGGCCGCGCAGCAATGCCGCAAGATGCTGGGCGTGTGGAGCAACGGCCAGTTTTTCCCGCTCGGCGAAGTGCCCCACGGCGAAGACGCGGCGTGACCGCCGCCGAGTTGCGTGCGCGGCTTGCCGGGCAGGGCCTGACGCCGCCACCGTTGCCGCCGGCCATCGACCGGCTCGACCCCGGCGACGATATGGCCGACATCGTCCAGCCGCCACTGAAACCGGCGGCGGTGCTGGTGCCGTTCGTGCTCGGCGCTGTGCCGGGCGTGCTGCTGACCAAGCGCACGGCGCATCTGTCGGCCCATGCCGGGCAGGTGAGCTTCCCGGGCGGGCGGATTGACCCGGAGGACGCCGATGCCGAAGCGGCGGCGCTGCGCGAGGCCGAGGAAGAAATCGGCCTGCATCGCGGCCACGTGGAAATCGCCGGGCGGCTGACCGACTATGTCACCGGCACCGGCTATCGCGTCACGCCGGTGTTGGGCCTGTTGCCGCCCGGCGTGGGGCTGGACGGGCTTGGGCTGCGCCCGTCCGCCGAGGAAGTGGACGCGGTGTTTGAATTGAAACTCTCGGTGCTGCTCGACCCGGACGCGCCGCAGCGCAAGCGGGCGCATTTTCGCGGACGCTGGCGGGAATTCTGGGTGTGGCCGCATGACGAGCATTACATTTGGGGCGCGACGGCCGGGATTCTGATGAATCTGGCCGCCCGCCTGCGCGGGTGATGCGCTGGACCGAGGCGGGGTTGTTTCTGGCCCCGTTCCTGCTTTACGCGGCATGGCGCGCGTCGGTGGCGTGGGCGCGCCCGTCGGTGGGCTGGGTGGCGCTGGCAGCGGTGGCCGTGATGATGGTGGCGACCGTGTGGGTCGGGCTGTCTCACCGGATGGACCCCGGCCAGACCTATGTTCCCGCGCGGCTGGAAGACGGCAAGGTAGTGCCCGGCCACGGTGTGCGGCTGCAAAAGCCGTGACCGGCGGCCAGCCTGCGCGGCATCTCGATCCGGCTGAATTGCTCGCCATTCCCGGCCTGCGCGCGGTGCTGGCCGCGCTGCCGGGCGCGCGGCTTGTGGGTGGTGCGGTGCGCGACGCGCTGGCGGGCTTGCCGGTGGCCGATATCGACCTCGCCACGCCCGACCCGCCCGATTTGGTCACGCAACGCCTGACGGCGGCGGGGCTGAAGGCGGTGCCGACCGGCATCGCGCATGGCACCGTGACCGCCGTGGCCGCGCATCGCGGCTTTGAGGTGACCACGCTGCGCCATGACGTGCAGACCGATGGCCGCCACGCGGTGGTGGCATTCACGGATGATTGGCAAGCGGATGCGGCGCGGCGGGATTTTACCGTCAACGCGATGTCGATGACGCCGGATGGCGCGGTGTTCGACTATTTCGGCGGCATCGCCGACCTGCACGCCCGCCGGGTGCGCTTCGTGGGTGATGCTGCGGCGCGGGTGGCCGAGGACTATCTGCGGGTGCTGCGCTTCTTCCGCTTCTGGGCGCGTTACGGCGCGGGCGAGCCGGACGCGGCGGCAGCCGCGGCCATCGCGGGCGGTGTTGCGGGGCTGGCGCAATTGTCGGCCGAGCGGGTGTGGAGCGAACTCAAGCGCATTCTGGCCGCCCCCGATCCTGTGGCGGCGGTGCGCCTGATGCGCGCCCTCGGTGTTTTGGCCGTCGTGTTACCCGAAGCGGGGGGCACCGAACGCCTGGCGGCACTGGTGGCGGCCGCAGCCCCGCCCGACCCGGTGCTGCGGCTGGCGGCGTTGCTGGAGCATGGCGCACAGGCCTTGAGCGAGCGGCTGAAACTGTCCGGCGCAGAGCGGACGCACCTGCTCGGCTTGCTGGCCGCCCCGGCGCTTGCGCCCGGCAGTGACGATGCGGCGCTGCGCCGCGCGCTGGCCGTCACGCCGCGCCCGATTCTGGCGGGCCGCATCTGGCTCGCGGGCGGCGATGCGGCGTTGCTGGCGCGGCTGGACGCGATGCCGGTGCCGGACTTCCCGCTGCGCGGCCGCGATCTGGCGCAGGCCGGGGTGCCGCCGGGCGAGGGCATGGGCGCGCTGCTTGCCAGCCTGCGCGCGTGGTGGCTGGCGGGCGGCTGCACCGGGGATGTGCGCGCCGAACTGGCCCGCCGGCTGGACATGGCGCGCGTCCCGCCGCGCTGATACACGCCCGCCATGAGCGCCGCCCTGAAACTGAAACCGTCCGACCCCAACGCACGCCGCCTGCTGATGCGGCTGTGGCGCGGTTATGTCAGCCAGCAGCGCGGGCGGCTGGCGCTGATCGTGCTGATGACGGCGCTCACAGCCGCCTCGCAGGCGGTCTATCCGGTGGTGATCGACCGTGCGATCGACATGTTCGAGCGCCACGACACCCGCATCCTGTATCAGGTGCCGTTGCTGGTGCTGGCGGTGACGTCGTTCAAAGCCATCACCTGGTATTTTCAGGGCACGCTGATTCAGGCGACCGTGCTGCAGGTGGTGCAGCGGTTGCAGGATGCGATGTTCAGCCACCTCACGCGCGCCGATCTGGCGCGGGTGGAGCGCGAATCGCCCGCAGCCCTTGCCAGCCGCTTCACCGTGGACACCGCCACCGTCCGCGACGCGCTGAGCCGGGCGGTGAACGGCGTGGGCGACTCGGTGAAGATCATCGGGCTGGTCGGCTCGATGCTGTATCTGGACTGGGTGCTGTTTCTGATTGCGGGCGCGCTGTATCCGCTGGCCGCCCTGCCCATTCAGCGCATCGGCAAGCGCCTGCGCCGCGCCTCGGGCGGGTTGCAGGCCAGCATGGGTGAGACGGCAACGCTGCTGACCGAAAGCTTCTCGCAGGCGCGCACGGTGCGCGCCTACCGGCTGGAGGATGCCGAGGGTGCGCGCGCCGAGCGGGCATTTGCCAAGCTGTATCGCGATCTGGTCGGCATGGCGCGCAGCCGCAACCGCATCGACCCGATGCTGGAAGTGCTGGGCGGTGCTGCGGTGGCCGCCGTGCTGGGCTTTGCGGGGTGGCGTGCGGCGCACGGGGCCAGCACGCTGGGCAATTTCACCGGCTTTGTGACGGCGTTGCTGCTGGCCGCACAGCCCTTGCGCGCGCTGGGCAGCCTGAACACGGCGATGCAGGAAGGTCTGGCGGGGCTGGCGCGCATTTTCGGCGTGATCGACGAACAGCCCACCATTCTGGACCGCCCCGGCGCGCCCGCGCTGCCCGCTGGCCGTGGCCGTGTGGTGTTTGAGGATGTGGCGTTCCGCTACCCGGATGGCCGCACCGGGCTGGACGGGCTGTCGTTCATTGCCGAACCCGGCCTGACCGTGGCCCTCGTCGGCCCGTCCGGTGCGGGCAAATCCACCGCGCTGGCGCTGATCCCGCGCCTGCACGACACCACCAGCGGGCGGGTGCTGATTGACGGGGCGGATGTACGGTCGGTCAGTCTGGCCAGCCTGCGCGACGCGATTGCCTATGTCGGGCAGGATGCATTGCTGTTCGACGACAGCATTGCCGCCAACATCCGCATGGGCCGCCCCGGCGCCAGCGATGCCGCGGTGGCGGCAGCGGCGGAAGCGGCGGCAGCGGCGGGGTTTATTGCGGCGTTGCCGGAGGGTTACGCCACCTCGGCCGGCACCGGCGGGCAACGCCTGTCCGGCGGCCAGCGCCAGCGCATCGCGCTCGCCCGCGCGCTGCTGCGCGACCCGCGCATCCTGCTGCTGGACGAAGCCACCAGCGCACTGGACGCGGAAAGCGAGGCGGCGGTGCAGGACGCGCTGGCCCGGTTGCGGCGCGGGCGCACGACGATTGTGGTGGCGCACCGCCTGTCCACGGTGCGCGACGCTGATCTGGTGGTGGCCATGGCCGATGGCCGCGCGGTGGAAAGCGGCACGCACGCGCAGTTGCTGGAGCAGGATGGGCTGTATGCGAGGCTGGTGCGTACGCAATCGTTTGCGTGAGGCGTCAGGCTTCGAACAAGGTGACCAGACGCGCCAGAATATCGCTGAGCACATCATCCGGCACCCGCTCGCCGGTCCGGCGGGCCTTGCGCGCGGCGAGGTCCAGCACGCGCGGCTGATCGCAGCGTACCACGCCCTGAACCTGAAGTCCGGTCCCGGACAGGCTTACGGCAAACCCCGCCATCCGGGCAAAATTACCGCCGTTCGTCACCGGCACCACCACCGGGGCATTGGTCAGTCGGTTGAAATCAGTGGGGGACACCACGACGACGGGCCGGGTGCCCCGCTGCTCACGCCCTTCGGTGGGGTCGAGCGGGACAAAGTAGATGTCGCCGCGCTGCATTCAGATGATCTCGACGCCGGTTGCTCCACCGCCGGTCCATGCCACATCCTCGCCCGGCGGAAGCGCGTCTGCGTCGCACTGGGCGAGAAGCTCCGCAAGGCGGTACCGGGGGCGTGCCGCAGGCCGCAGCGTCAGGTGGTCGCCTTCCAGCGCCACCTCGACACGCGCCCGCGCTTCCAGTTTCAACTGGTCAAGGAAAGCCGGCGGGATGGCCACCATCACCGACCCGCCGATGCGGCGCAGAATGGCGGTTGTCATGCGCGGGCTCCTGTCCGAGTTGTACTAAAATAGAATTCCGCCCGGCCCTGATCAAGTCAGACGCTGAAACCGGCGGGTCCAACGGCCTGAGTCAGGCGTGCGCGCCCTCGCCCCGGGCCACCCGCCCGTGGCGGCATTGTTGCGCGCGGCGGCCGCGTTGGCAGGTGATGTGCCCTGCCCGGCCAGCCTTGCAATTTGCGCCCGCGTGCCGAACATGCCGGACAGCAGTCCCGGCATGGTGAAATCCACGTCCAGCGCGTCCCGGTGCAGCCATGGATCGCCTTCCACCGGGCCAGCAACGCGTCATGGTGCTGCTCGAGGGCGGGTGGCCGCCGGTGAAAATCACCACCCGCAACCTGCCTTCGCGCAGCACCGTAACCACGGCGGATGATGAACCCATCAAGACAGGTTCTTCAGGGCCACCGCACCTCCGGCGGCAGGCTCATCAGGATCGCCTCGACATTGCCGCCGGTCTTCAGGCCGAACAGCGTGCCGCGGTCGTGGATCAGGTTGAATTCCACGTAGCGCCCGCGCTTGACCAACTGCTGCTCCCGCTCCTCGGCGGTCCATGGCTCGGCCATGCGGCGGCGGACGATGGCCGGGTAGGCGGACAGGAAGGCGCGGCCGACATCCTGCGTGAAGGCGAAATCGGCCTCCGCATTGCCGGTGAAGTGGTGGTCGTAGAAAATTCCGCCCGCGCCACGCGGTTCGTTGCGGTGCGGCAGGAAGAAGTAGCGGTCGCACCATTCCTTGAACTTCGGATAGTACGCCGGGTCGTGCCTGTCGCAGGCGGCGCGGAAGGCGGCGTGGAAACTCGCGGCGTCTTCCTGTGCTTCCGGGGGCTCCAGCTTCATCGGCGTCAGGTCGCCGCCGCCGCCGAACCAGCCGCGCGTGGTGACCAGCATGCGGGTGTTGAAGTGAGCTGCGGGCACGCGCGGGCTGCGCAGATGCGCCACCAGTGAAATGCCGCTGGCCCAGAAACGCGGGTCTTCGGCGGCCCCCGGGATTTGCGCGCGGAACTCGGGGCTGAACTCCCCCCACACGGTGGAGACGTTGACGCCCACTTTTTCGAACACGCGGCCCTTCATGACGCTCATCACCCCGCCACCGCCGGGTGAGCCGTCATCTGTGGGCCGCTGCCATGCGGTGCGCACAAAGCGGCCCGGGGAGGTGCCCGGCGCGCCCGGCAGGTCCTCAATGGCCTCAAAGGCGGCGCAAATGGAGTCGCGCAGCCCCTCAAACCAGGCCTGGGCGGCGGGTTTCAGTGCGGTATGCGGCGGATTGGCGGCGTCGGCTTGCGTGGGGGCATCTTGCGGCATGGCAGTTTCGACCGATTTCGTGGTTCGCGATGCTACTCATACTCCGCGCCGTGTTGCAGGGGCGAAGTGCGAGACGTAAAAGGCGTTTAGCGAGGGGCGCGTTCTGTCCCGCCGAACCTGCCCCATCCGGTAAACGGAGCGGCGGGACCGGCGGCGGAGCGGTATTGCCTTAACTGACGCGCCGGCGAACGAAGGAAGGATGGCCGATACGATGTCCGCAGCTGCCGAAGCCACCGGTCATTCACCCAGCGAACATGGCCACGATCAAGGCAAACGTGATTTCCTGATACTGGTCGCCTCCGCTGGGGCGGCGATTGGTGTTGGTGCCATCGCATGGCCACTGATCGACAGCATGAACCCGTCGAGCGACGTGCTCGCGCTGGGTTCGATTGAAGTCGATCTGGCCCCCATCCCGGAAGGGCAGGGCATAACCGTGGTCTGGCGCGGCAAGCCGACTTTCATCCGCCACCGCACCGCCAAGGAGATCAAGGCGGCGCAGGACGTGAAGCTCAGCGAGCTGACCGACCCGCAAACGGATGCCGACCGCGTGAAGGCGGGCCACGAACAGTGGATTATTGTCTCGGGCATCTGCACCCACCTGGGCTGCATTCCGATTGGCAACAAGGCCACGGACAACCGGGGCGACTTCGGCGGCTGGTTCTGCCCCTGCCACGGCAGCCAGTACGACACGTCCGGACGGGTCCGGCATGGGCCTGCGCCGCTGAACCTGGCCATCTACCCCTATACGTTCATGTCCGACACCAAGATCAAGATCGGCTGATCGCGCCGCCGATACCGGAGCACCTGAGTCATGGCCGGCCTACACAAAAGCGATGTTAAGAACCCGGTGTTGAACTGGATCGACACCCGCCTTCCGCTCATCACCATGATGCAGAAGGAATATGGGGTTTTCCCGACACCGAAGAACTTCAACTATTTCTGGAACTTCGGCGCGCTGGCGATGGTGCAGCTGATGGTGATGATCGCCACCGGCATCTTCCTCGCCATGAACTACACGCCGCATGTCAACATGGCGTTCGACAGCGTCGAGCGCATCATGCGCGACGTGAACTACGGCTGGCTGCTGCGCTACGCGCACGCCAACGGCGCGTCGATGTTCTTCATCATCGTCTACGTGCACATCTACCGCGGCCTGTACTACGGGTCGTACAAGGCGCCGCGCGAACTGCTGTGGATGCTGGGCGTGCTGATCCTGCTGTTGATGATGGCCACCGCGTTCATGGGCTATGTGCTGCCGTGGGGCCAGATGTCGTACTGGGGTGCGACCGTCATTACCAACCTGTTCTCGGCCATACCATTGGTCGGCAACGATATCGTCACGTTGCTGCTGGGCGGGTTCTCGGTGGATAACCCCACGCTGAACCGCTTCTTCAGCCTGCACTATTTGCTGCCGTTCGTGATCATTGGCGTGGTGTTCCTGCATGTGGTGGCGCTGCACATCACCGGCTCGAACAACCCGCTGGGCATCGACGTGAAAAGCCCGCAGGACACGCTGCCGTTCCACCCGTACTACACGGTCAAGGACAGCGTGGGCATCTGCGTGTTCTTCCTGGTGTATGCGCTGTTCGTGTTCTTCGCCCCGAACTTCTTCGGTGATCCGGCGAACTGGATCCCGGCGAACCCGCTGCAGACGCCTGCCGAGATCGTGCCGGAATGGTACCTGCTGCCGTTCTACGCCATCCTGCGCGCCGTGCCGTCCAAGCTTGGCGGCGTGCTGATGATGTTCGGCGCGATTGCGGTGCTGTTCGTGCTGCCGTGGCTGGACACGAGCCCGGTGCGCAGTGCGAAGTTCCGGCCGCTGTATCGCATCTTCTTCTGGCTGCAACTGCTGGCCTGCATCGTGCTGGGCATGGTGGGCGCGCATAAGCCGGAAGGCATCTGGGTGGTGCTGGGCCGCATCGGCACGGCTTACTACTTCCTGCACTTCCTGGTGATCCTGCCCCTGCTCGGCAAGCTGGAGCGGCCGCTGCCGCTGCCGGAAAGCATCAGCCGTCCGGTGATCCGCAAGGGGGGCGGGCCGCTGCCCGCCGGTGCCGCCGCCAAGCCGATGGAGAAAGTCTGATGCGCGCCCTCAAACTCGCCGCTCTGTTGGGCGTGCTCGCCAGCCTCACCGCCATCGCACCTGCGATGGCGGCCGAGGAGGAGATGATGCCGACGCAGAAATGGAGCTTCAGCGGCCCGTTCGGCACGTTCGACCGCGCCTCGGCGCAGCGCGGGTTTCTTGTTTACAAGAACGTCTGCGCCAACTGCCATTCGCTGAAGCAGGGGGCCTACCGCAATCTGACCGGCATTGGCCTGTCGGAGGAGGACATCAAGGCCATCGCCGCCAGCGTGACGGTGCCGACGATCAATGATGAAGGCCAGCCTGCGGAGCGCCCGGCCACACCGGCGGACCATTTCCGTTCGCCGTACCCCAACGACAAGGCCGCCCGCGCGGCCCTGAACGGCGCGCTGCCGCCCGACCTGTCGGTGATCACCAAGGCGCGCGAAGGCGGGGCGGACTATGTCTATGCCCTGCTGACCGGCTACGGCGATGCACCCGCCGGCATGAAGATGGGCGACGGCATGTACTACAATAAAATGTATGCAGGCCATCAGATCGCCATGCCGCGCCCGTTGCAGGACGACGCGGTGGACTATGCCGACGGCACCAAGCCGACGACCGAACAGGAAGCCCGCGACGTGGTGACCTTTCTGGAGTTCATCGGCAACCCGGAAATGGAACAGCGCAAGCGCACCGGCGTGAAGATCGTGCTGTTTCTGGTGCTGATGACCGGTGTGACCTATGCCGTGAAGCGGCAGGTCTGGTCGAACATTCCGCACTAGCCCTGCGGACTTCCATGCCTGTTTGAACCGGATTCCGCCGCGCCAGACCCAGCGCGGCGGAACTTTTTTCAGGAGTTGCCACGATGGCGGATGCAGATTCGGACATTGTCCAGCCGGTGATCGGCATCATCGGCGGCTCGGGCCTGTATGACATCGAAGGGCTGGAGAACAAGGCGTGGCGGCGGGTTCACACGCCGTGGGGTGAGCCGTCGGACGAGTTGCTGGAAGGCTGGCTGGCCGGTGTGCGCTGCGTGTTCCTGCCCCGGCACGGACGCGGCCATCGCTTGTCGCCCAGCAACCTGAATTACCGCGCCAACATCGATGCGCTGAAGCGCGCCGGGTGCACCGAAGTGATCTCGCTGTCCGCCGTCGGCAGCCTGAAGGCGGAACTGCCGCCGGGCCATTTCGTGGTGGTGGACCAGTTCATCGACCGCAGTTTCGCGCGCGAGAAAAGCTTCTTCGGCGAAGGCTGCGTCGCGCATGTCTCGGTGGCGCATCCGGTGTGCGCCCGTCTGGGTGACGCGCTGGAAGGCGCCGCCCGCAGCCTCGACCTGCCGGTCACACGCGGCGGCACCTATCTGGTCATGGAAGGCCCGCAATTCTCCACCAAGGCTGAAAGCGAGTTGTACCGCAGCTGGGGCTGCTCGGTGATCGGCATGACCAACATGCCGGAAGCCAAACTCGCGCGGGAGGCGGAGCTTTGCTACGCCACTGTGGCCATGGTGACGGATTTCGACTGCTGGCACCCGGACCATGATGCGGTCACGGTGGACATGGTGGTGAAGGTGCTGTTCGCGAATGCCGACCGGGCGCGGTCACTGGTCAAGGCGGTGGTGCCCGCGCTGCGCGCCCCGCGCGGGCCGTGCACGGCTGGCTGCGACCGGGCGCTGGAATATGCCATCATCACCGCCCCGGAAAAGCGCGACCCGGATCTGATTGCGCGGCTGGATGCGGTGGCCGGGCGGATGCTCGCCGGTTGATGTGCCGCCGGGTGGGCTGAAGCCCACCCGGCGTATCTGATATTACACGAGATTCTTGGCGAAAAACGCGAACGTGCGTTCATGCGCCAGGGCTGCGTCCGGCGGGCTGAAGCTGCCGCGTTCGTCGCAGCCGAAGCCGTGCTGCGCGCCCTTGTAGATGTAAATCTGGGCCTGCGGCTGGGCGGCGATGATCGTTTCCACGTCCGAGACCGGGATTGAGCCATCCAACTCGCCGAAATGCATCTGCACCGGGCAGCGCGGCGTCTCGGTGCGCGTGCCGGCGATGCCGCCGCCGTACCAGCAGGAGGACGCCTTGAAATGCGTGGTACGGGTGGCACCCCACCACGCAATCGTGCCGCCCCAGCAATAGCCCACGATGCCCAGCGGGCGGGCGCCCAGCGCTGCTGCCGCCGCATCCACGTCCAGCATCGCCTTGGCGTCCGGAATCTGGCCGCGCAGCGTGCGGCCTTCGGCGATGTCTTCCGGCGCATAGCCGAGTTCGATGCCGGGGCGCAGGCGGTCGAACAGCGCGGGCGACACCACGGCGTAACCCGCCTCGGCGATCAGGTCGCACATGTGGCGGATGTGGTGGTTGACCCCGAAAATCTCCTGCACCACGACGATGCCCGCGCGGGCCTCCGCCGGGCCGGTGCGGTAGGCAGACAGGGTGTGGCCGTCGGAAGCGGTCAGGCTGATGATCTCGCCCATGGCGGGAGTCCTTCTTGCGTCAGTTCAGTGTGCGCCGCAGGATGCGGAGATGGGCGAAATCGTCAACCTCCGGCAGGTGAAGAAGCAGCGCGCCAAGGCGGCGGCCGCCGAGGCGGCGGCGCAGAACCGCGCCAAATTCGGCCGCACCAGGGCCGAAAAACAGGTGGATACGCTGGAGGCCAAGCGCACTGCGCGCTTGCTGGATGGCGCGAAGCGGGACGAGGAAGCGCCCTGACGGCGCTCAGGCGGCGCGTGCCGTGCGCTCGCGATACAGGATGAACCCGCCCGCCACCACAATCAGCGCGGCCCCGACCAGCGTGGGCGCATCCGGCACATCACCAAACGTCAGGTAGCCCAGCACCACGGCCCAGATGATCGACAGGTACTGGAATGGTGCAATCACCGAGGCCGGGGCGCGTTGCAGCGCGCCGTTGACGCAGAAATAGCCAACCATGCCCACCAAGCCCACGCCGCCCATCATCGCCACCCCGGCAAGGCTGGGCGGGGTCCAGGCAAACGGCAGCGTGACGGTTCCGGCCAGCAGCAGGGCTGCGAGTTGCAGCGCCACCATCACCCGCCCGTTGGTGGCGCGCAGGCTGCGGGTGATGGTCAGGAACACCGCGTACAGAATGGCCCCGGTGAGTGCGATCAGCGACGCGAAGGACAGTGTGCCCGCCCCCGGCCGCAGCGCGATCAGCACGCCCGCGAAGCCCAGCAGCGTCGCCGCCCAGCGTGCCGGTTCCACCCGTTCCCCCAGCGTGAGGGCGGACAGCGCGGTCAGCAGGATCGGGCTGGACAGATAAAAGGTGGACACATCGGCCAGCGGCAGCACCGACACCGCCAGATAGAACGCGGCGATTTCCACCGCCGACAGGGCCATGCGCAGCAGATGCATCTTCGGGTTGGCCCGCAGCGCCGCTACCACGCCGCTCGCGCGCACGAACGGCATCAGCACCAGCAGCGCGCACCCGGCGCGCACGGCCAGCGCCTCGCCAATCGGGTAATCGCGGGTGAGGTATTTCGCCAGCGCGTTGCAGAAGCCGAACACCAGCGTGGACAGCATGACCAGCAGGATGCCGGTGATCCGGCTGCGCCGCGCCGCGCCCGGCGAATCAGGGGAGTTCAACGGCGTCGTTTCCTCACGTACTGGCGGCAGCCTATCAGCGCGCCCCGGATCGGGAAATGCGCCCCGGCACCAGCCCCAGCACCAGCGCGCAGCCGCCGATGATCACCAGACCGCCGGCGATTTGCAGCAGCGACAGCCGCTCCCCCAGCACCGCCTCACCGGCAATCACCGCGACCACGGTCACGCCGAATTCCACGCTGATCGCCCGTGTCGGCCCGATCCGCATCACCAGCCGGTAATACAGCATGTAGGCCAGACCGCTCATCAGGCAGCCGAGGATCAGCAGATACACGAAGTCCATCGCCACCGGCGCGCGCGGCACCGGGGCCACCAGCAGCAGCGGCAGCGTCATGGTGCCGGCCGCCAGAAAGGATCCGGTGGAAACCTCCCACGTGTTGGCGGTTTTCAGATGGTGGCTGGCGTAGTTGCTGCCGAAGGCGGCGGAGATCGCGCCCAGAAACGCCGTGGTGCAGCCCAGCAGAAAATCCGGCGTGATCGGCGCATCCGGAAACCCCACCAGCAGCACCACGCCTGCCACACCGGCCAGCAGTCCGGCCACACCGGCGCGGGACATCCGCTCCAGCCCCCAGATTTGGCTGATCAGCATCGAGATCATCGGGATGGTGGCGACAATGATTGCGGTCATTGCCGTGCCGATGCGGTGCAGGCCGAAAGCAAGGCCCAGCAACTGCCCGGCGACCGTGGTGGCCCCCACAATGGCCAGCGGCAGCACGCCGCCGCGAAAGCGCAAATCCTGCCCGGTGGCACGCGCGATGATGAACAGCGCGGCGGCGGCGACCAGTGCGCGGAACGAAACCGCGCCGACCCAGCCGAACGCGTCCACCACATGCAGCAGCGCGAGGAACGACAGCCCCCATGCCACCGCCAGAAACACGTAGCTGGCGATGTCGCCCAAAGACATGCGAGGGGTCACTCGCCCGACAACTCCCGCCGCCGCCGTTCCAGTTCCTCGCTGTAGCGCCGCAGCGCGTGCGCTTCGGTGAGCAGGCCAATCACCCGTTTGCTGTCCTTGCCATCCACCACCGCCAACGCATCCGCCTCCGCCCGTTCGAACACGCCGATGGCGTCCTTGATGGTCATCTGCGGCAGCAAAAGGCTGTCCGCGTGCTGCATGATCGCCGCCAGCCGCAGCGAGTCTGCCAGGTCCGGCGCGTGCGCGTCCGCCACCTGCACCATCCCCGCATAGCGGTCGGCGGCGTCCAGCACCACCACCCGGCTGGCCGAGCCCAGCGGCACGTCGCGGCGGAACGCGCCCAGCGCGGTGTCGGCCCGCACGGTGCGCGTCTCGCGCCGCATCATCCGTGCGACGGTCAGGTTGCGCATCCAGCCGATATCCACCGCGCTGCGAATCGCCTCACCACGCAGATGGAACCGCCATGTGGCAAAGCTGTAGCCAAAGGTGCGCCGCACGGTCAGCGACGACACCACCGAGGCCATCAGCACCGCCACTGTCAGCGGCAGGCTGCCGGTGCTTTCCAGCGCCAGAAACGCCATGGTCAGCGGCCCGCCCACCACACTGACGGCCAGCGCGCTCATGCCCACCAGAGCGCACACCACCGGGGCCACGGCGTAGGTGACCGTCACCATCGCCAGCACCCCGGCGAACAGCTTGCCCAGCAGCGCGCCGAGGAACAGCGAGGCAAAGAACAGCCCGCCGCGAAACCCCGAGCCGAGCGAAATGGCCGAGGCCGCAGCTTTCAGCACGATCAGCAGCGCGATGTATTTCAGCGTGTACGGCGCATCCATGCCCACTTGCAGCGCCGCGTGGCCGGACGACAACACTTGCGGTGACAGCATCGCCAGCCCCGCCACCGCCAGCCCGCCGATGCCGGGGCGCAGCCACGGCGGGACGCGGCTGCGGCGGAAGGCGGCTTCGGCCAGCGTGACGGACCGCATCACCAGCACGGCCACCAGGGCTGCCAGAATACCCAGCCCCATCAGCGGCACGTAGTCGCCCGCCGCAATCGCCGTCGGCAGTTGCACGTCAAAGCCGTACAATTCGGGGGAGAGCAGGCGGGTGACCACCACCGAGACGACGGACGCCGCCACCACCGGGGCCAGTGTGGCCAGCGTGTAAGTGCCGATCACCAGTTCAAAGGCGTAGAACGATCCGGTCAGCGGCGCATTGAACGCCGCCGCAATCGCGCCCGCAGCGCCGCAGCCCACCAGCAGCCGCAAATCGTTACGCCGCAACCGGAACGCCTGGCCGAGGCGGGAGGCCAGTGCGGAGCCGATCTGCGCATACCCTGCCTCCAGCCCCACGGACGCACCGAAGCCGTTGGACAGCAGGGTTTGCAGCACCACGATCAGGCTGTCTTTGACCGACATCCGGCCGCCGTACAGCGCGTTGGCTTCAATGGGGTCGATGGCCCGGGTTGGCCACCAGCGCATGATGGCGCTGCCCATCAGGCCCACCACCAGCCCGCCGCCACCCAGCGCCAGCACGGCACGTTCCGGCGCGATGCTGACCTGCCCGCTCAGGCGTTCCAGATGCGGCAGCGCATAGATCCATTCATGCATCGCCTGTGCGGCGGCACCGATGCTGGTGACACATAATCCGGCGCCAAGCCCCACGCAGCTTGCCAGCACCACCAGCCAGATTTCATCGGTGCGAACCAGCGCCCGCAGGGTTCGCGGCGCATGCAGCACCCACGCGCCAAGCGCCCGGCGCGGCCGCGCAGCACCATGGCGCCCGCCAATCCACGCTGCCAGCCGCCGTGCCCAGTGGTGCCGCCGGCCGGATTGTGCCGGCACGTTCGCGCCGCCCATCGCCCCCGCCATCAAACTCGCCGGTTGTGCCGCGTGGCCGCGAAGGACTCCCCAGCCCGCGTGCTGCCCCGATCAATGGGCCGCACGGCGGGCCGGATCAACCGGTTGTTGCTGCGCGGGCAATGCACCCGCGCAGCGTGCGTCAGGCGATGCCGCGTTCGGCCTTGGTGGGGGCCAGATCGTCCTCGACAAAGGCGCGCACCACGTCGAGCAGTGGCTCATGCGCCGAAAAGCCGAGGCCGCTGGCGCGCGCTGTGTCGAATTGCGCGGGCCATGTGCTGACCAGTTTCATCAGCGCCGGGTCGCTGATCCGGTTGATCAGCGTGCCCGCGCCCTGCCGCACCGTCTCAAGGGCGGCGAGCATCTGGCCAATGTTCACGCTCATGCCCGGCGGGTTCAGGCTGCGGTCCAGACCCATGCCGGAGGTGTCCATGGTGGCGGCGTGCAGCAGCCATTCCACGGCGCGGCGGGGGCTTGCCACCCACACCTTGAAGTCGTCGCCAACCGGCAGATCGGTCTGCAAGCCCAGCAGCGGCTCACGGATGATCGACGAGAAGAAGCTGCTGGCGGCTTTGTTCGGGCGGCCGGGGCGGACGATGATGGTGGGCAGGCGCAGCGACACCACTTCCATGAAACCGCGCCGCGAGGCATCCGACAGGAACAGTTCGGCTGCCGCCTTCTGCGCGCCATAGCTGCCGCCCGGGATCTGCTTGGTGCTGTCGTTCAGCACCACATTCTGCCCGCCGCCATAGCTGGCGATGGAACTGGTGAACACCACGCGCGGCGGGCTAGCCAGCTTGCGGCAGGCGTCAATCACCGCATCGGTGCCGCGCACGTTCACCCGGCGGCCCAGATCGTAATCGGCCTCCGCCTGCGCGCTGACCACGGCGGCCAGATGGAACACCACGCTGGTGCCGGGCGGGATCACGCCATCGGGCAATTCGGCCAGATCGCCGCCGATGCTGGTGACCGGGAAGGCCGCACCCTCGGGCGCGGGCGGGGCAGTGAGGTCGAACAGCACCAGCGAGGACACTCTCGTGCCGCCCAGCGTGCCGTCTTTCGCCAGCCGGTTGGCCAGCTTGCGGCCCAGAAACCCGCCGCCGCCCAGAATGGTGATGTTCATATGCCTCGCTCCCTGCCGCAATTGCGCTGGCATAGGACAGGGCGGCGGGCCGGGGAAGGGGGCGCGTCAGAACGGAATTGTCTGGCCCTGGTAGTCCAGCAGCAGCCCGGTTTGTGCGGGTGTCAGTGCTGCGATCACGTCCAGCAATCTTGCGGCGGCTTCGGCGGGGGTCTGTACGTCCAGGCCCGTCTTGGCGAACGGGCCGGACAGCCCGGTGTCCACAGTGCCCGGATGCAGTGCCACGCACACGGCGTGCGGGCGGGTGCGGGCGATCTCGATGGCAGCCGTGCGCACCAACTGGTTCAACGCCGCCTTGGCGGCGCGATAGGCGTACCAGCCGCCCAGATGGTTGTCGGAAATGCTGCCCACGCGGGCCGACAGCGTGGCGAACACGGCGGCGGGCGCACGCGACAGACGCGGCAGGAAGTGTTTCATCAGCAGCGCCGGGCCGGTGGCGTTCAGCGCGAAGCTCAAGGCCAGATGCGCCGGGTCGAGCTGGCGCAGGTTCTTTTCCGGCTGGAACTGCGCGTTGTGCAGAAACCCGGTGGCGTCGATCACCAGTGAAAGATCGTGCCCCGCGTGCTCGGCGGCCGCTGCGATGCTGGCTTCGTCCAGCAGATCAAGCGGCGGCGCGGTGGTGCGGCCAAGCCGCAGCACAGGGCGGCCCGAGGCTTCCAGTGCGGTGGCGAGCGCGGCACCGATGCCGCCGCTGGCGCCGATGACCACGCAGGCGGGACGGGCAGGGGATGAATGGGACATGCCGCGCATATTGCCCGGCAGGGCCGCGATGCAAGCGTTGCGCGGCCAGCCTGATGGCCCGAAGCTGCGCGGCCGCATGGCACATCGCGGCGCAATCAGGAGACGGCAACAATGGCCCTGAAGATCATCGGCGCCGGGTTTGGGCGCACCGGCACCGATTCCATGCGTGAGGCACTGACAATTCTGGGCTTCGGCGCCTGCCACCACATGTTGGAAGTGTTCGGCAATCCGGTGCAGACCGCGCAGTGGCGCGCGGTGGCGGCGGGCGGCGTGCCAGACTGGAAAGCGATGTTTGACGGCTATCAGTCCGCCGTTGACTGGCCCTCGGCATTCTATTGGCGCGAACTGATGGCGTTCTACCCGGATGCGCATGTACTGCTGACCGACCGCTCGGCGGAGTCTTGGTGGGAGAGTTTCGCCAAAACGCTGCTGCTGGGGCTGGCCAAGAGCACCGACCCGCAATCGTTGGGCATCGCGCTGATCGCCAACCAGGTGTTCGGCGGTAACCCCACCGACCGCAGCCATGCCATCGCCTGCTACAATGCGAATGTGGCGGCGGTGAAGGCCAGCGTGCCGCCGGAACGGTTGATTGTTCACACGCTGGGCGATGGCTGGCCGAACCTGTGTGCCCGGCTTGGGGTGAAAGTGCCGGATCAGCTCTACCCCAGCCGCAACAGCGCCGATGATTTCCAGACCAAGGTGCTCAGCCGGCTCGATCCCGGAGCGGCCAACCAAGGCTGACGCGGTCCGCGCACCCCGGCATTGTTCAGCACCGGGGTATTTCCCGCGCCAGGACCTATGCCAGGCTGTAAAGGTTCGGCGCAGCCGCATCGGGAGAAGGCATGAGCGCGAGTTTCAGTGAATTGCTGCGTGGCGGCAACGCCGGGCGCACCGTGGTGGTGGGCGGCAGCATGATCATGCATGCGCTCAATACCTTCATCGTCGCCACCATCCTGCCCTCGGTGGTGCGGGATATCGGTGGGCTGCAGTATTTTGCGTGGAGCACGGTGCTCTACATCGTCGCCTCGCTGCTGGGCGGCGCGCTGTGCTCGCGGCTGTTGCAGCGCTACGGCGCGCGCAACACCTATCGCATTGCGCTGGCGGTGTTCGCGTTCGGCTCGGTGGCCTGCGCGCTGGCGCCGGTGATGCCGGTGCTGCTGGCGGGCCGGTTCGTGCAGGGCCTCGGCGCAGGCACGCTGTCTGCGCTGGCGTTTACCATGGTGCGCACGCTGTTCCCGGCCCGGTTGTGGCAGCGCGCGCTGAGTGTGGTGTCGGTGGCGTGGGGCTTTGCCACGCTGATCGGGCCTGCGGTGGGCGGTGTGTATGCCCAGTACGGCGCGTGGCGGCTGGCGTTCTGGAGTGTTGCGGCCGGTGCGCCGCTGTTGCTGATTCTGGTGGAGGTCTGCCTGCCGCGCGATCTGGTGCGCCCGCCGCCGCCGCGCAGCGGGGTGGCGTTCGGCAGCCTGTTCCTGCTGGCCGGCGGCGTGCTGGCCATCTCGGCGGGCAGCATGCAGCCGCAGGCGCTGACCAACGGTATCGGCCTTGCCGTGGCAGCCATTGCCTTCGTGGCGTTCGCGATGCGTGACGCGGGTGAGGGACCGCGCGTGCTGCCGCATGGCGCGACCCGGCCCGGCACCCCGCTGTCGGCCACCTATGCCGCGATGATCCTGCTGATGGCGGGTGTCACGCCCGAGATTTTCGTGCCGTATTTCCTGCAGACCCTGCACGGCATGTCGCCGATCAACGCGGGCTACATGTCCGCCCTGATGGCAGGGGGCTGGACGGTGGGCTCGCTGGTCACGGCCGGGGCCACCGGGGGCTGGGCGCGCGCGGCGTTGACCGGCGGGCCGGCCACGCAGGCGGCTGGCCTGCTGGTGCTGGCGCTGCTGATGCCGCAGATCGGCCCGCCGGGCTGGGAGTTGCTGCCAATCGGGCTGGCGTTGCTGGCGCTCGGCTTCGGCATTGGCATCACCTGGCCGCATCTTGGCGGGCGCGTGTTCGGCTTCGCGCAGGAAGCCGACCGTGAACTGGCCGGTGCGTCCATCACCATCGTGGTGATGGTCGGCAACGCCGTGGGCTCCGCGCTGGGTGGCATGACCACCAATCTTGGCGGCATGATCGCGCCGGGCGGGCAGGCGGGTGCTGCCAGTGCCGCGGCGTGGCTGTTCGGCCTGTTTCTGATTGCCCCGCTGCTGGCCGCCTTT
>CAIPHQ010000439.1 GCA_903864895.1 uncultured Rhodospirillales bacterium | reverse complement strand
CCGCTGCTTCTGGTGCAAGACCAGCCTGTATGGCGCACTGGCCGCCCATGCCACGGCGCAGGGCGGCGGCGTGGTACTGTCCGGCACCAACACCGATGACCTTGCGGACTGGCGGCCCGGCCTGCGCGCGGCGGAGGCGCATGGGGTGCGGCATCCGTTTGTCGAAGCGGGCATCAGCAAGGCCTTGGTGCGCCAGCTTGCCGCAAGGTTCGGGTTGGGCGCGGTGGCGGACCTGCCCGCCTCTCCCTGCCTGTCGAGCCGCATCGAAACCGGGCTGCGGGTGGAGCCGGACCTGCTGGCGCTGGTGCATCAGGTTGAACGCCATGTCGCGAACGTGCTGGCCCCCAGCACGGTGCGCTGCCGGGTGCGCGCTGCCGGGGTGGTGGTGGAACTGGACACTGCCAGCCTTGCGGCGCTTGGCGCGCGCCAGACGGAGCTTGCCGCCGAGTTGCTGGCGTTGACCGGGCGGCGGGTGAGCTTCGCGCCCTATCGCACCGGCAGTGCCTTTCTGCGCGGGGCGGCATGAACGGCCCTGCATCTGGCCCCGATGTGGTGCTGGACCTGCAACGCGGCGCGCGCATCGGGCTGCCGGAAGCGATCTACGCTTCGGGCAAGTCGCTGGCACAACTGGCCGCCATTCTGGCTGCGGCACAGCCGCCGCTGCTGCTGACGCGCCTTGCCCCCGAGATGGCGCAGGCGCTGGCCCGGCCGGGGCTGGACTACGACGCCGCCTCAGAAACCGCCATTTTCGGCCCGCCGCCGCCATTGTCCGGCCCGCCGCGCGTCGCGGTGGTCACGGCGGGCACGTCGGACCTGCCGGTGGCCGGTGAGGCAATCCGCACGCTGCGCTGTCTGGGTGAGGATTGCCTGCGGGTGGCCGATGTGGGCGTGGCCGGGCTGTGGCGGCTGCTGGCGCGGCTGGAGGAGATTCGGGCCATGCCGGTGGTGATTGTTGCCGCCGGGATGGATGGCGCGCTGCCCAGCGTGGTGGCGGGGCTGGTGCCGGGCGTGGTGATCGGGCTGCCGGCGCCGGTGGGCTACGGTGTGGCGGCGGGCGGGCAGGCGGCGCTGCACACCATGCTGGCAAGCTGTGCGCCGGGGCTGGCCGTGGTGAACACCGGCAACGGCTACGGTGCGGCCTGCGCCGCGTTACGGGTGTTGCGCCTGCTGCCGCGCGATGGCAGGACGGCCCCAGCATAGCAGGGGCCAGACGGCATGAGCGATACCGTACAGCCGGTTGCGGCCCTCGCGGCGGGCGATATCGAGGTGACGGCGGCGACGCTGGACGCGTTGATCTCCCACAAGCACATGGTGGAAACCGGCAATGCCGCCGCCGTGCGGCGGGTGGAAAAGCTGGGGCCGCTCGGCGTGTATCGCCGTGCCGCGCCGGTGGCGCTGGACCTGTCCGAAGTGCCGGAAACCCGGCAGGCGGCGGTGTCGGCGGCGTATGCCAAGCTGGAGCAGCCGTTCACCTTCGTGCGCTGCCTGATGCTGAAGGATGCCATGATCGTGGGGCAGGGCAGCGTGGTGGCGCGCGACCGCTCATTGGTGCGCGACAGCGCCGCCGAGCCTTTGGCGCGCGGCCTTGCCCCCGCCGGGTTCGCGCAGGGCGATGGCACGTCCGGGTCTGCGGCGCTGCGGCTGTTGCCGGCCCGCACCCGCAAGGTGGCCATGACCTCGCTGCTGTTGCAGCGTCCGTGGTGGCGCGACTACCGGCACTGGCTGCTGGACAGCGCCGCCACGCTGGCGCTGGCCACCCGGCTGACCCTGCCGCAGCCATGGCAGATCGTGATCGGACGGCCCGACAGCGAGGCGATGCGGGCGGTGGTGCAGGACACCTGCGCGCGTCTGGCCCCCGGCGTGCCGGTGGTGGAGCATCCGGACGGCGAAATCTGGCAGTGCAACGACCTGCTGTGGGTCACGCCGCCGCACGGGGCGGGGCCGTATCATCACCCGGAAGGGCTGGGCAATTTGCGCGCCCTGCTGCTGCGCGAGCATGTGGCCGGGCCGCGCCCGGGCCGCCGCCTGTTCATCACGCAGGGGCCGCACCCGGTGCGGCGGCTGGACAACGAAGCAGAACTGGCGGCACTCGCCGCCGCGCGCGGGTTCGAGGTGGCCGACATTTCCGCACTGGACCTGATGGCGCAGGCTAGGCTGTTTCATGGCGCGGCGTTCGTGGCGGGTGCGGCGGGGCCGGGGCTGGCCAACCTGCTGTTCTGCCCGTCCGGCACCGATTGCCTCGTACTGTCCCCGGCGGACTGGACCGATCCGGGGCTGTGGGATGTGGCCAGCCAGTCCGGCGTGGGCTATCGCGAGTTGGCCGGGCGGCTGACCACGGCCCGCCGCGCGCCGGGCCATAATGATTTTGTCATTGACCCGCAGAAATTTGTCGCTTTGCTGCCGGACTAGTTGCCGAGCCTGTTTCGGGGCCTCCCCTCCCCTTCCATTCCGCTTTTGTTGGAGTATGTGCAGAAGAACCAAGGAGTCCGAATTATGCTGCCCACGCTTTTCATCAGCCATGGCGCACCGACCCTTCCGATCATGGAGTCGCCTGCGGCCAGCTTTCTGAAAGGGCTCGCCGCCACCATGGAGCGGCCCAAGGCGATTTTGGTGGCGTCCGCGCATTGGGAGACCGAACGGCCCGAGGTTTCGGCGGTGGCGGTGAACGAGACCATCCACGATTTTTATGGCTTCCCGCGCGTGCTGTATCAGATGACCTATCCCGCGCCGGGCGATCCGGCTCTTGCCATGCGGGTGGCGGGGCTGCTGCACGGCGCCGGGTTGCGCACCACGCTGGACCCCGGACGCGGGCTGGACCACGGCGCTTGGGTGCCGCTGCTGCTGGCCTATCCGGCGCATGACATCCCGGTGCTGCAAGTCTCGCTGCAAACCAAACTCGGCCCCGCGCACCATGCCAAGCTGGGCGCGGCGCTGGCACCGTTGCGGAACGAAGGCGTGCTGGTGATCGGATCTGGCTCGTGGACGCACGATTTGCGGCGGTTTCGCGGGCAGGCGCCGGATGCGCCGGTACAGCCGGATGTGGCCGAATTCGCCGACTGGATGGACCGCGCGGTCGAGGACGGCCGCACGGACGATCTGCTGAACTATCGCAGCCGCGCGCCGTTTGCCGCCGAAATTCATCCTACCGAGGAGCATCTGCTGCCGCTGTTCGTGGCGCTGGCCGCCGCCGGGCCAGATGCGCGTCCGGTGCGGCTGCACAGCAGCGCGACGTTTTCGATGCTGCGCATGGACGCGTACGCGTTTCACTGATGCGGCTGTTTCTGTACGGCACGCTGCTGCGCCCCGCCGTGCTGGCCCGCTTTGCCGGGCGGGCGCTGCCGCTTGTGCCCTGCGAAGCGCCGGGCTGGCGGCGGGTGCGGTTGCGCGGCACGCCCTTTCCCACGCTGCGCCGGGCGCGCGGCGCAGTGGCGGGTGCGATGGTGGACGCCGATGCGCAGGCTTTGCGGCGGCTGAACGCTTATGAGGGGATGCGCTACCGGCTTCGGCGAGTCACACTGCGCGCGGGCGGGCGCACCACGGGTGCCCACGCCTGGATCGCCGCCGCCGCAACGCACCGCCCCTGGCCATGAGGAACCGCCGCCATGCTGCAAGCCCCGCCCGCCCAGCCCGGGATGCGCGAAGATGAGATCGACACGCCCGCGCTGGTGATCGACCTCGACGCCTTCGAATACAATCTGGACACCATGGCGGCGTTCGTGGCGGGCACCAGCACCAAACTGCGCGCCCATGCCAAGACCCACAAATCCCCGGTGGTCGCCAAGTTGCAGATCGAACGCGGCGCAGTGGGCCAATGCGTGCAGAAAGTCGCCGAGGCCGAGGTGCTGGCATGGGGCGGCATTGCCGACATTCTGGTCAGCAACGAGGTGGTGGGCACGCCCAAGCTGGCGCGTCTGGCGGCGCTGAACCGGATCGCCAATGTGGCCGTGTGCGCCGACGACGCGCCACAGATTGCCGCCATCGCCGCAGCCGCCGAGGCAGGCGGGGTGCGGCTGTCGGTGCTGGTGGAAATCGACGCGGGCGGCAAGCGCTGCGGCGTGCCGCCGGGGCCGGAAGCGGTGGCACTGGCGCAGCTGATCGCGGCCTCTCCGCATCTGCGCTTCGGCGGCCTGCAAGCCTATAACGGTTCTGCCCAGCATCTGCGCCGCCCCGAGGAACGCGCGGCAGCCATCGCCGCCGCCTCCGAAGGCTGCCGCCGCACGGTGGAGCAATTGCGGCAAGTGGGTCTGGATTGCCCCATCGTCGGCGGTGCGGGCACCGGCACGTTTCCGTATGAGGCGGCCTCGGGCGTCTATACCGAGTTGCAGGCGGGCAGTTACTGCTTCATGGACGCCGATTATGCGCTCAATCTGGACGAGGCCGGGCGCCGCGTCAGCACCTTCCGCCACGCGCTGTTCGTGCTGTCCACGGTGATGAGCGCCGCGCGCCCCGGTGTGGCGGTGCTGGATGCCGGGCACAAGGCGGTGGCGGTGGATTGCGGCCTGCCCGAAGTCTGGCAGCGCCCGGATATTCGCTACACCGGTGCATCGGACGAACACGGCACGCTGAATTTCGGCCCGGAGACCACCGCACCGAAACTGGGCGAAAAGCTGCGGCTGGTGCCCGGCCATTGCGACCCGACCGTGGACCGGCACGACTGGTACGTGGGCGTGCGCAAGGGCCGTGTGGAATGCCTGTGGCCGGTGGCCGCGCGCGGCGGCATGGCCTGATGATCACGGTGCATCATCTGGAACACTCCCGCTCCCAGCGCGTGCTGTGGCTGCTGGAGGAACTTGGCGTTCCCTACGAGGTCAAGCTGTATGCCCGCGACCCGGTCACCCGCTTTGCGCCGCCCGAACTGAAGGCGGTGCATCCCACCGGCAAGTCCCCGGTGATCGAGGACAACGGCCGGGTTGTCGCTGAAACCGGGGCGATTGTGGAATATCTGGTGGAAACCTACGGCCGTGGCGCGCTGATTCCGCCCCCCGGCACCGACGAGCGCCTGCGCTACCGCTACTGGCTGCATTTCGCCGAGGGCTCGGCAATGCCGATGCTGGTGATGACGCTGCTGTTCAACCGTCTGGTGACAGCGATGCCGCCGGAGCAGGCGGCCATCGTGACAGGGTTGCAGCAGAGCTACGTCGATCCGCAGCGCAACGCGCATCTGGACCTGTGGGAAGCTGTGTTGTCCGGCAGCACATGGTTCGCGGGCGATGCGTTCACCGCCGCTGATGTTATGCTGAGCTTTCCCATCGAAGCGGCGCGGTCGCGCGGCGGCCTGGGTGAGCGGCCCCATCTGGTGGACTGGCTGGCGCGAATCCAGGCGCGCCCGGCGTACCGGGCGGCGCTGGAAAAGGGCGGGCCGTACGCTTACGCCTGACCGCCGGTTCGGCTAAGCAGGGCGCAAGGTGGCCCTGAGCGGAAAGCGCGTGCAAGCGACATGACAACACCACGACGGCTTGCAGCCGGGCAAGGCGCGCGATGCGCCTGAAACGCACCCCTTTGACATGGTACTGCTACCTGCTGAGCGGGTTCTTTACCGTGGTGCTGAACATTCAGGGCAACATCCTGCCGTTCCTGCGTGAGGAACTGTCGCTGAGTTACCGCGCCGTCAGCCTGCACCCCAGCGCCATCGCCTGCGGCATGATCATTTCCGGCGCCATCACCGGGCACATCGTCAAGTCCATCGGGCGGCGGCGGGCGTTGCAGGTGGGCATTGCGGGCACCCTGCTCGGCACGCTGATGCTGGTGGCGGCCCCCTCGGTGGTGGTCAGCGTGGCAGGCTGCCTGCTGGTGGGTCTCACCGGGGCCATGATGCCGGGCATCATCGCGGGCTTGCTGGCGCAGGTGCATGGCGAGGCGCGCAATCAGGCCTACGCCGAATGCGGGGCCATGACCTATGCCTGCGTGGTGGTCAGCAGTCTGGCGGCAGGCGCCGTGATCGGGTGGGGGCTGGGCTGGCGGGCGGCGATGCTGTTCGGCGCGGCGCTGGGGCTGATTCTGGCCGCAGCCTTCTTCCGCACCCGCGTGCCGGACCCGCTGCCGCGCCCGGTCAGCGCGGCGGGGGTGGCGCAGGCCGGGCTGCCGCTGCCCAGCATCCTGTTCATGGTCACGCTCGGCCTGGGCGTGGCGCTGGAATACTCGGTGCTGCTGTGGTCGCCCGCCTATCTGGAACATGAAATCGGCCTGACACGCGCCGATGCCAACACGGCGGCGGCCGCCTATTCGGTGGCGATGCTGCTGGGGCGCCTGGGTGGCAGCGTGGTGGTGCGGCGGGTGGCGCCGCTGGTGCTGTATCCGCTGGCGCTGTCGGTGGTGGTACCAGGGTTCATCCTGTACTGGGTGATTGCCACGCCGGTGCTGGCGATTGCGGGCGTGTTCCTGCTCGGGCTTGCCATTTCGCTGCTGTACCCGTTGGCCATCGGGCTGACCGTGTCCGCCGCTGGTCCGCTGGGCGATCTGGCGGGCACACGCTCCGGCTATGCTGCCGGCACCGCGCTGCTGCTGTCGCCTCTGGTGCTGGGCGGACTGGCCGATGCGGTGGGGTTGCGCATGGCGCATTTGGCAATTCCGGCAATTGCGGTGGCAATTCTGTCGTGTTTCAGCGTAGCGCGCATCTTGCAGCGTCGTATGGTCGTGCACGCTGCGCCAGCGCAGTAGGGGCGGGGGCCGCGCGATATGAAGATCCGGGATCTGAAAACCTTCGTGGTGGGCAACCCGCCGCCGATGTGGGGCGGGCGCTACTTCATCTTCGTCAAACTGGTCACCGACACCGGCATTGAAGGCATCGGTGAGGTGTACGCCGCCAGTTTCGGCCCGCAGGCGATGGTGACACTGGTTCAGGACGTGTTCGAACATCACGTGCTGGGCAGTGATCCGTTCCAGATCGAGACACTGTGGCGCAACGTGTACGGGCGCGGCTACTCGCAGCGGCCGGACATCACGCTGATGGGCGTGCTGTCGGGCATCGAGATGGCGCTGTGGGACATTATCGGCAAGGCGCTGGACAAGCCGGTGCATGCGCTGCTGGGCGGCAAGGTGCATGAACGGCTGCGCAGCTACACGTATCTGTATCCCAGCGCTGACGAGGGCGACGCCTATTCCAGCACCAAGGTGTACGAAGACCCCGACACGGCGGCGGGCCGAGCGGCGGAATACGTGGCGATGGGGTTTACCGCGCTGAAATTCGACCCGGCCGGGCCGTATTCCACCTTCGACCCGCGCCAGCCCAGCCTTGAACGGCTGGAGATTTCCGAGCGCATGACGCGGCGCATCCGTGAGGCGGTGGGCACCAAGGCCGATCTGCTGTTCGGCACCCACGGGCAATTCACCGCCTCGGGTGCCATCAGGCTGGCGCGGCGGCTGGAACAATATGATCCGCTGTGGTTCGAGGAACCGGTGCCGCCGGAGAAGCCCGAGGAAATGGCCATCGTGGCGCGCCAGACCACGATTCCCATCGCGGCGGGCGAGCGGTTGACCACCAAATACGAATTCGCCCGGGTGCTGGAACTGCGCGCGGCGTCGATCCTGCAAATGGCGCTTGGGCGCGTGGGCGGCATTCTGGAGGCCAAGAAGATCGCCGGGATGGCGGAAGCGTATTACGCGCAGGTGGCCCCGCATTTGTATTGCGGCCCCATCGAGGGGGCCGCCAACGTGCAGCTTTCCGCCTGCATTCCGAACTTCCTGATTCTGGAAAGCATCGGCACCTGGACCGGCTTTCACGCCGATATCCTGAAAAAGCCGATGCAGTGGCAGGACGGGTTTGTGATTGTGCCGGATACGCCGGGGCTTGGCGTGGAGTTGAACGAAGAGGTTGCGCTGGCGCATCCCTATACCGGCACCGACCTGCATCTGGTGCCGCGCTTCGGGCCGGTGGGCGTGAACGAGTAAACGGAGAGTTCGTATGCGCTATGCCTATATCGGCCTCGGCAATCTGGGTGCCAACCTCGCCGGTTGCCTGCTGCGGGCCGGATTTTCCGTCACGGTTCACGACCGCAACCCCGAACCCGCACAGCGCCTGCTGGCGATGGGTGCCATATGGGCGGACAGCCCGCAGGCAGCGGCGGCGGATGTGGACGCCGTGATCACCTGCTTGCCGTCGCCCGCCGTCAGTGAGGCGGTTCTGGCCGGGATTCTGGACGGGCTGAAGCCGGGCGGCACATGGATTGAAATGTCCACGCTGGACCGCGACACGGTGCTGCGGCTGGCCGCCATCGCCGAGGCGCGTGGCGCGCGGATGCTGGAATGCCCCTGCACCGGCGGCGTGCATCTGGCCGCCACCGGGCAAGTGACAATTCTGGCGGGCGGCGATGCTGACCTGATGGAGGCGCACCGCCCGGCGTTGGAGCAAATGGGGCGGCAGGTGCTGCACATGGGCCCGCTTGGCAGTGCGGCGGTGATCAAGGTGATCACCAACATGCTGGCCTTCATTCATCTGGTGGCCGATGGCGAGGCGCTGATGCTGGCCAAGCGCGCCGGGCTTGATCTGGGACAGGCATGGCGCGCCATCACCGGCAGCAGTGGCACCAGTTTTGTGCATGAAACCGAAGGCCAGCTGATCCTGAACGGCAGCTACGACATCGCCTTCAACATGGATCTCGCCTGCAAGGACTTGGGCTTCGCGATGGGGCTGGGGCGCGACTACAACGTGCCTTTGGATCTGGCAGCGCTGACCGCACAGACCTTCATCCGCGCCCGTCAGGCCTATGGCAGCAACGCGCAATCCACACAGGTGGTGAAGCTGCTGGAAGACCAGTTGGGCACCGACCTGCGCGCACCGGGGTTTCCAGCACGGTTGGAGGCGTAGCGGGCTATTCTTCGGCGGGTAATTCAACGTCGAGATAGAATTCCGCGACAGGAATCTCGATGTTGATTTCCGGCAGCACCAGCGTGTCGGCAATCGTCAATGCCGTTGCGTGCCATTGGCCGGTGGTTTGTTTTGCAAGCACGGTCAGGCCGGAGCCGTTGGATTCCACGATCACGTAGCGGCGGATTGAATCGACGGCATGATATTCCCGCAGCTTCACAATCCGGTCGCTGCGCCCGGTTGTTGGGCTGAGCACTTCGAACACGATGACCGGGTCCGGTACTATGCGGCCTGGTCCATCCACCTTGCTGCATGTCACGACGGCATCCGGGTAGCGAACGGCGTCATTTGCCGTGACGATGGCCGCGTCCAGACCGAACGGGCGGCAGGCGGACCCGCGCAAACGCTGGCGCAACGCGCCGAGAATATTGAGCGAAATGGTATTGTGGTTCAGCGTTCCACCCGTCATCGCCACCGGCGCAAACCCGTCGAATTCATAGCGTTCTTCCCGGGTCTCGGCCCAGTCGAAGAATTCCTGCTGCGTCCAAACCTTGCGGGCCGATGCGCTCATGGGACGATGTTACCACGCGGCGCAGATGCCGCTCAAACCTATCCGCACAATCCGCTTGTGCTCTGCGCCACCGCCTGCCGCGCCTGCCAGTTGGCCAGAAACCGGGCCGCCACCGCCGCGCTGTCGATGATGGTCACGTTCTCGGCGTTGCGGGTCTCGGCGGAGCGGGTGAAGTTGTAGCTGCCGCCGATCACCACATGCCGGTCGATCACGATCACCTTGTTGTGGGCGATGCCGGGCAGGTGGTCGATCCATACCGGCACCCCGGCGGCGAGCAGTTCGGCATCGACCGCGCACAGTTTGGGCGCGTCGGACTTGTCCAGAATGATGGCCACATCCACGCCGCGCGCCCGGGCGGCGGCCAGTGCGGTCAGGATGGGGCGGGCGCTGAACCCGTAGGCCTGCACGCGGACTTCGCTGCGTGCGGCGTCAATGGCGGCGGCAATCTGCGCGCCGCAGGCCTCGCCCGGCACGAAGCACACGCTGACCAGCGCGGGCACCGGGTCGGCGTGCGCCAGCGTGGGCAGCAGGGCCGCCAGAAGGAACAGAAAACGCATTGCGCCGAATCGCCAAGCCCGTCATTTCGCCAGCTTTAACGAAGATTTGACGATAGAATCTTGGTATGTCCAGCATTTGTTCTGGACTGGTCAGCGCACGGCCGCCAACGGCCGCATCTGTGGCACCGCGGCTTGCGGGGCGGCGGTGGGTGGGGTCAGCCCGTACACGGCGCGGTCTCCGGCGAGGCTGGCGAAGCGGTCGCTGACGCCCAGCACGGTTTCCGCGCCGCCCAGATACAGCAACCCATCCGGGGCGAGTTGCCGGGCCATCGCCTCCAGCGCCCGCGCCTTGGTGGGTGTATCAAAATAAATCAGCACGTTGCGGCAGAAAATCAGGTCGAACGTGCCCAACGGGCGCAGGTCGCCCAGCAGGTTCCATTCGCGGAAGCTCACCATGTCGCGGATGGCCTCGGCGATGCGCCAGTTGCCGCCATCCTTGCGGAAATAGCGCACCAGCATCTGCATCGGCAGGCCGCGCTGCACCTCGAACTGGGTGAACAGGCCCTCGCGGGCGCGGGCCAGCGGCTCACGGGCGATGTCGGTGCCGACAATCTCCACCTCGCGGGTGCCCAGCAAGGCGCGGTTTTCGGCGACGATGATCGCCAGCGAATACGCTTCCTGCCCGGTGCTGGCCGCCGCCGACCAGATGCGCAGTCTGGCCCCGGGCGGGCGGGTGGCGTGCAGCCGGGGCAGCGCTTGCGTGCGGACATGCGCGAACGGCTTGTCATCGCGGAAGAAACTGCTCTCGTTGGTGGTCATGGCTTCCACCACTGCGCGCTCAAGCTCTGGTGCAGCACCGCGTAGCCGGATGGCCAGCGCGTCCAGATCGGGCAGGGCGTGCGCGCGCAGGATCGGTGCGAGGCGGGTTTCCAGCAGGTACAGCTTGTCCGGTCCAATCGACAGGCCGCTGCCGCGATGGAGCAGGGTGGCCAAGGTCTCGAACCCCAGCGGTGTCATGCTGCGGCGATCCGGCGCGGGCGCAGCAGGTCCAGCGCCGCAGCGGCCAGTTGCGGCAGTGGCAGCACCTTGTGGCACAGCCCGGCCTGCGCAATGGCGCCCGGCATGCCCCAGACCACGCTGGTGGCTTCGTCCTGCGCCAGCGCGGCACCGCCCGCCGCGATGACCGCGTTGGTACCGGCCAGCCCGTCATGGCCCATGCCGGTCAGCATCAACACCAGCACGCGCCCGCCGCAGGCCGAAACCGCGCTGCGCAGCATCGGGTCCACTGACGGACGGCAGAAATTCTCGGGCGGCGAGTCGCCCAGCCGCGCCTGCAAGCGGCCCGGCGCGCCGTGTAGCAGCAGATGCCGGTCTCCGGGAGCCACATACAGATGGCCGGGCCGCAACGCCTCACCGTCGCGGGCTTCGGCGGAGGGCAGCGCGCCCAGCTTGTCCAGATGCGCAGCCAGCAGCGGCGTGAACGCGGGCGGCATGTGCTGGGTCAGCACCACCGGCACCGGCACATCGCGCCCCAGCCCCTGCACCAGCGTGAACAGCGCCTGCGGCCCGCCGGTGGAACTGCCGATGGCCAGCAACGCCGCTGCCTGCGCAGGCGGCGGGCGTAACGCGGCGGCGGTGGCGGACACACGGGCCGGGCTGCGGCGGAGTCGGGCGAGGCCCACGATCTTGGCGGCCAGTTCGCGGCGGAAACTGTCATCGGCGATGGCGGCCACACCCGGCTTGGGCACGTAGTCGGCGGCCCCCAGCCGCAACGCCCGCAACGCGATATCCGCCCCGCGCGTGGTCCACGTGCTGGCCATGATGATCCGCAGGCCCGGATCGGCCTGCAACAGCAGCGGCAGCGCCTGCATGCCGTCCAGTTCCGGCATCTCGATGTCCAGCACCACCACGTCGATGGACTGCCGCCGCACTTCCTCCAGCGCCTGCCGCCCGTTGGCCACGCGCGCCACCACCCGCACGCCCGGCTCACCGTCCAGCATCCGGGCCAGTGCGCCGCGGATCACCGCCGAATCGTCGCAGATCATCACGCGGGCCGCTTCGGGCGGTGCTTGCCCGCGTATCTGGGCACTCACAGCAGGCCGACCTGTTCGAACTTGCCGAGCAGAATCTCCTCGTCGAATGGTTTCATGATGAATTCCTGCGCGCCGTGGACAATCGCCTGCTCGATGCGGTCGATGTCGTTCTCGGTGGTGCAGAACAGCACCGGCGGGTTGCCGGGGCCGAACTCCTCCCGCAGCGCCTTCAGGAAATCCAGCCCGTTCATCACCGGCATGTTCCAGTCCAGCAGCACGCTGCCGGGCATGGCGCGGCGGCAGGCTTCCAGCGCGCGGCTGCCGTCTTC
This sequence comes from uncultured Rhodospirillales bacterium, assembly GCA_903864895.1. Lineage (GTDB taxonomy): Bacteria > Pseudomonadota > Alphaproteobacteria > Acetobacterales > Acetobacteraceae > CAIPHQ01. Next base: position 15,981 of record CAIPHQ010000439.1, on the reverse strand, counting down.
AGCCTCCTCCACGGTGAAGCCGCGGGCTTCCAGAATGCGGCGCGCCACCTTGCGCACCACGCGGCTGTCATCGACCACCAGAACCACCTGCGTGCGGTCAACGGTCATGGGTCAGCCTTCCGGGGACAAGGCGAGCAGGCGCGGCACGTCCAGCACCACCAGCAGACCGGCTTGCAGGCGATAGACGCAATCGGCAAAGGCGGCCCAGGCCTGCGGCAGTGTGGGCGGTGTGCGCTCGAATGCGCTGGCCCGCAGGGTCATCACCTCGCTGACCTGATCGACCAGCAGCGCGTACAACTCACCACCCTGCTCGGCGACCACCGACATGCGCGGCGTGCCGGATGGCGCGGGTGGCAGGCGCAGGCGGCGGCGCAGGTCAATTGCGGTCACGATGCGCCCGCGCAAATTCAGGCTGCCCGCCACTTCCGGCGGGGCCAGCGGAATGCGGGTGATGACCTGCTCGCCCAGCACATCGCGCACCGACAGCACCGGCACGCCGCAGAGTTGGCCCGCCACCGTCAGTGTCACCAGCATCGCCTCGGCCTCACCGCGCGCGGCGGCGGCGGGGCGTTCCTTCAGATCAAGCGGCATGCGTCGGTCTCCTCAGCCGGCCAGCGCCGGTTGCGTGGTCTCGGCCAGACACTGGCGCAGGCTGGCCAGCAGCGCGTCGCGCTCGAATTTGGCCACGTAGTCGGTGAACCCGGCCTCCCGACCGGCGGCGACATCTTCCGGGCGTACGTGCCCGGTCAATGCAATGACCGGCAGGTTGGCCCATGGCCCCTCGGCACGCAGGCGGCGCACGAAGGCGATACCGTCCATGCCGGGCATTTCGATGTCCGAGACGATGGCGTCAAACGCCGTGCCCGCGTCGCACAGCGCCAGCGCCTCACCGGCGCTGCGGACGGCGGCGACCTCGTATCCGGCGGCGGACAGCGCCGGAACCAGCAGGTTGCGGAAGAAATCAGCGTCTTCCACCACCAGCACCCGCGCCGCCCCGTTGCGCCCGCCGCGCACATGGCCGGTGTGGCCGGCAAACCAGTCCCGCGCGGCGCGTTGCAGCCAGTAGCCGGTGTCGATCACATCGGTGGCCCGCCCGGCAATCACCGCCGTACCGAGCAATCCGGGCCGCTCGCCGGAAAGTTCCACCCGCAACGGCTCGTCCGCCACGTCCAGAATCTCGTCCACCACCAGCCCCATGCAGCGGTCGCGGCCCTGCGCGCGGTCTTCGTCGGCGAACACCAGCACCGGGTGAGAGGCGCGCTCGCTGTCCCACGGCCCGGCCAGCGGCACCAGCGGCATCAGCCGCCCGCGATACTGCGTGACCGGCTGGCCCGAGGACCATTCGATGCGGTCGCGCGCGATATGTTCCAGCCGCGCCACCAGCCCCAGCGGCACGGCTTTCGGCTCCTCCCCACCGGCGCGGAAGATCAGCAGCGCGGTGCGGGCGTTGCCGCTCTGCGCGGCCTCGGCCCCGGCGGCATCCGGCGCGCCGCGCGCCTCCGCCCCGCCCGCGATGCCAGTGGCGCGCGCAATCCCGGCGGGGTCGAGGATCATGATCACCGACCCATCGCCCAGAATGGTATTGCCGCTGAACATGGTCACGTGGCGCAGAATGGGCGCGACCGGCTTGACCACGATTTCCTCGGTATCGAACACCGCATCCACGGTGATGCCGAGCAGGCTGGAGCCGACCTGCGCCACCACGATGCATTGCCCGGCAGCGTCCTCGGGCGTGGCACCGCCCAGCGCCAGCAATTCGCGCAGATTGACCAGCGGCAGCAGCCGTTCGCGCAGGCGCAGCACCGGCGTGTCGTTGATGCGCTCCACCCGGCTTTCCGCACCATCGGCTGCCGCCCCGCCGCCCGCGCGCACCAGTTCCACCACGGCCAGTTGCGGAATGGCGAACCGCTCGCCGCCCGACTCGACAATCAGCGCCGAGGCGATGGCCAGCGTCAGCGGGATCTTGATGGTGAAAATGGTGCCCTGCCCTTGGGTGGCGCGCAGTTCGATGGCCCCGCCGATGCGCTCGATATTGGTTTTCACCACGTCCAGCCCCACGCCGCGCCCGCTGACGGCGGTGATGGCGGCGGCGGTGGAGAAGCCGGGGCGGAAGATGAAGCGCAGGATTTGCGCCTCACTCATGGCGGCCAGTTCCGCCTCGCTGGCCAGGCCGCGTGCCAGCGCCTTGGCGCGGATTTTGTCCACCGGCAGGCCGCGCCCGTCGTCACCGATTTCGATGATGATGTGCCCGCCTTCATGGCAGGCGCTGAGCGTGATCCGCCCGCCTTCATTCTTGCCTGCGGCCCGGCGCTCGGCGGGTGTTTCCAGCCCGTGATCCGCCGAGTTGCGGACCATGTGGGTCAGCGGGTCCTTGATCAGTTCCAGCACCTGCCGGTCCAGTTCGGTCTCGGCACCGTGCATCACCAGTTCAATGCGCTTGCCAAGGTCGCGTGCCAGATCGCGCACCAGCCGGGGCAGCTTGTTCCAGGCGTTGCCGATGGGCTGCATGCGGGTTTTCATCACGCCTTCCTGCAAGTCGGACGTGATTTGCGACAGGCGTTGCAGCGGCACCGCAAAGCCGCTGTTTTCCTGCCGCCGGGCCAGTTGCAGCAACTGGTTGCGGGTGAGTACCAGCTCACTGACCAGCGTCATCAGGTCTTCCAGCACGTCCACGGTCACGCGGATGGTTTGCGCTGCGGCCTGGGCTTCGCCTGCCGGGGCTTCGGCGGCAGGGGCCGTTTCGGGCAGTGGTTCGGCGCGCGCGGGCGGCGGGGCTTCGGCAGGAGCCGGGGCCGTGGCCTGCGGAATGGGCGGGGCGGCGGCGGGCAGGGCGGCGGCGGGCGGGGCGGCGGCGGGCGCGCGGCCCTCGGCAATGGCGTTCAGGGCGGCAATCACCGCGCTGTCATCGCCCGCCTGTTCGTGGCCGGTGGCGGTCAGCCCGGCGACGATGGACTTGATGGTGTCCAGCCCCGCAAGAACGCTGCTGATCACATCCGGCGTGGCGGCCAACTGGCCATCGCGCATCCGGCCCAGCACGTTTTCCGCAGCATGGGCGGTGCGCTCCAGCCGTCCGAGACCGAGAAAGCCGCAGGTGCCCTTGATGGTGTGAACGTGGCGGAAAATCAGCGACAGGGTTTCTGCGTCGCCGGGCGCACGCTCCAGCTTCACCAGCGCCAGATCGAGGTCTGCCAGACTTTCGTTGGTCTCGGTCAGGAAGTCGGTGAGCAGGTCGTCCATGGCACCCCCAGCGCCCGCCATGCCGGGCGGGTCCGGGGCCATGCTGGCGGGCAGAGGCGAACAAACCCTTAAGGCGGCGGCACGATCCGGTCAGGCAAGCTGTTTCGGCTTGGCCATGGCGGGCTCGGCGGCGGTCTGCCACTGGCGGGCCGGCGGCAGGCGGATTTCGAACACCGCGCCGCCGTTTTCGTTGCGAATATCCATGATACCGCCCATTTCCGTGACGGTGCCAAACACCAATGCCAGCCCAAGCCCGGTGCCCTTGCCGACCGGCTTGGTGGTAAAGAACGGCTCGAGAATGCGCGGCATGACATCCTTGGGAATGCCGCCGGCCTTGTCGGCCACGCGCAGCAGCACCATGCCGCCCTCAAACGCGCCGCTGACGGTCACCGGGTGCTCAGCGTCATCCTGCGTGTCATACGCATCGAACGCATTGCCGATCAGATTGATCAGCACCTGCTCCATCGGAATCTGCGCCCCTTCCACCGGCGGCAGGTCATCCGGCAGCAGATCGATAATGGTGCATCCGTGCGGGCGCGCCTGCAGCAGGTCTTTGGCCGCCAGCAGCGCATCGGCCCAGCGGATTGGCCCCGGAGCCGCACGTTCGTTGCGGGCGAAGATGCGCATGTGCTCTATCAGGCGCGATGCGCGGAGCGCTTCGCTGGCGATCTTGTCGAGCTTGCCGTCCAGCAGCGTCAGCCGGGGCGGATCGGCGGCCAGCAGGAAGCGGGCGTTCTGCGCCGCGAAGCTGATGCTGGCCAGTGGCTGGTTCAGTTCATGCGCCATCCCGGTGGCCATTTCGCCCAGCGTCAGCAGCGTGGTGACCTGCTGCATGCGCAGCTGCTCGGTCTTCTCGCGGGTGATGTCGATGATATAGCCGACGATTTCCACATGGTCCGGCCCGCGCCGGGCGGCGCGCGCCGCGTTGCGAATCCAGCGCACATGGCCGTTGCGCGCCACGGAGTGTTCCACCGTCACCAGCGCATCGCCTTCGGCCGCGAAGAAGCGCCCGGCGTCGCCCAGTTCGGTCATCCGCGCGCTCAGGCTGGCCAGTTCAATGGCCTGGCCCGGCGCGTAGCGGTCCGACACCCGGCTGGCATCGCCGTGCGCGCTGAGCACGGTCACGGCGGTTTTGGTGACATGCGCGCGGTACAGCACGCCCGGGCCAAACTGCACGGCGGCATGCAGGGCTTCTTCGGTTTCGTGCTGACGGGTCGCGTCGGCCAGAAAGCCGACGATTTCGCAGGCGCCGTCCTCGCGCGGGATGGTGCGGATGGTATCCCGCAACCAGTATTTCGCGCCGCCGATGACGCATGGGTATTCCACCGTGGCAATCCCGTCTGCCGCCGCGCCGGCCAAGGCCGCGTCGCGCAGCGCTGCCAGGCCCTGGGCGAACATCATGTCGAACTGGCGAGGCAGGGCGGGCGCATCGGCCGCCATGCCGAGCAGGGCACGGGCACTTTCCGAGACGAAGCTGGCGCGGAAGGCCGCCTCACCGGCGGCGCGCACGGCGCGGTAGAACACGCCGGGCGCCACCTTCAGCAAGGTGTCGATCTGTCCGCGCGCCTCTGCGAGCGCCGCGGCGCGCTGCTCCTCGGCCGTGACGTCGCGCAGCAGCGTCACGCCGCGCAACTCGCCGGGGCGCTCCGGCTTGGGCGCGCTCATGCTGGTCAGCATGAGTGTCACGTCGCGCCCGTCCGGGCGGCGGATCACGTAGCGGCTGGCAAACAGCGCCGTTCCGGCGGCCATCATGCCGCGTTCGCGCGCCGAGCGTGCCTGATCCGCCGCGCCGAACAGCCTGTGCAACTCGCCGCCCACAAGCTGTTGTTCCGGCTGGCCGAGAATCTCGCAGGCGCGGCGGCTGGCATATGCGATCCGGAAGCTGCCCTGGCTGAGATTGTCCAGTACGATGGCACCATCGGCCATATAGTCGGCCACGGCGCGGAACCAGCGCTGGTTTTCCGCCATCGCGGCAGCGCGGGCCGACTCCATGGCGGTGCGGCGCAGCATCAGCAGCACGGTCCCGGCCAACAGCGCCGTGATCACAATGCCGGCGTCGGCAATCATCGCCCAATGCCACAGCGTGGCGTTCTGCTGCTCCAGCGCCGCGCGCCGGCTGTCGAGCGACAGCGCCACATGCACCGAAGCCGATGCGCCGGGCACCGGCCGCATCGACACCACGCGCAACGCGCCATCCAGCGGGCTGGCACGCTCGTACACCAGGCTGCCACCGCGCGGAACGCGCACGGTGTCTGGCGGCGTGGTCAGCGTTTCACCCAGATGCTGCATGTTGCTGCGCATCAGCACCACGGCATCGTCGCGCACCAGCAGCACCCGGTCCTCGGCATCGAGGTTCAATTGCGCGCACAGCCGTTGCAGCAACGACGCCCGTACCGATACCACGGTCACGGCACGCAGGCGGCGCTCACCATCGCGCAGGGCTTGCGTGGTCTGCACGGTCCATTCGCCGCTGACCTTGCCCAGCACCGGGCGGCCGATGAAGCGGTCGAGGTCCGGGTTGTCGGCCAGCGCACGGAAATGCTCGCGCGCGCCCAGATCAACCCGCCCCGGGGCGGCGGTCAGGTTGCTCCAGATCAGCCAGCCGTCGCTGCCGATGCCGCCCACCTGCGCCACATCCGGCCAGTGTTCCATCGACTCCTTGTCGAGTGCCCGCTGCAATTCACCGGCGGAATACATTCGCCCGGCCATCATCGCCGTGGTCACTTGCCCGGCGATGCCGTGCAGCACATCCACCTGTCCCAGCGTCGCCGCAACCGTATCGGCCAGCAGCGCCGACAGCGCGGTGGCGCGCTCGACCAGACGCTCATGCGCCAGTGCTTCGTTGTCGCGGCTGATCGCGTGATAGCGCCAGTTCACCAGCAGCATCAGCAGAATGGCGGCGGCGGCAATCAAGCTCAGATGTGCCGCCGGACTGCCCAGAAGGCGCCTGAGGGCGTTGGACCTCATGCTTTTTGAAGCGGATTGCCACCCTCGCCCGGCAGAACGATTCCGGCCACCGTGCCTTCACCGGGGATGGATTGAATCACCAGCTTGCCGCCCAGCCGCCGCGCGGCACGGCTGGCCAGCGGCAGCCCGAGGCCCAGCCCGCCGCTGCTGCGGGTCAGTGACATGTCCACCTGCTGGAACGGCAATTGCGCGCGGGTCAGTTCGGCTTCGTTCATGCCATGGCTCGAGTCGCGCACTTCAATCGCCATCCCGCCGCCGTCCTGCGCCACGGCTGCCAGTTCGACATGTCCGCCCTTGGCACGGCAGGCCGCCAGTGCGTTGCCCAGCAACCGGCCCAGCGCGCGGGTCAGCGTGGCAAGATCGGTCCGCACCGAGCCGGATGCGACCGGCCCGAGTGTCAGCTTCACCCCGGCATGGGCGAACGCCGGGGCATAGTCAGCCAGCAGGTTTTCCAGCACCTTTTGCGCCGCAACCGCTGGCATCGGGGTTTTCGGCGCAGGCGGGGCGGCGAGCAGTTCGATCAGGTCATCGGCAATCTCGGTCAGCCGTTTGCCGGCCGTCTGCACATCCTGCAGGCACTCGTTCAGCAAGCCCGGCGGCAGGTTTTCACCCTCGCCCAGCAGGTCGGGCAGCGCCATCAGCGGAATCAGCGGCGTGCGCAACTCGTGCGACAGGATGCGCGCCACCTCGGGCGGCGATTCCCGCGACAGATCAAGCTGCGGCCCGGACGCGGACGTGCGGGCTTGCAGCGCCGCAAAGTCGGCCCGCAGCCGCGCCAGTTCGGCCTCACGCGCGGCCTGCGTGGCACGGCGGCCCACCGCCTTGGCGTGGGCACGGCGTACAACCGTCAGTGTCTCGGCCAGCGCCATGGGCTTGCGCAGATAATCAAACGCGCCTGCCCGGACGGCCTGGGCCGCATTGTCGACATTGCCGTGGCCGGTCATCAGCACGACCTCGACCGCATCGGCGTCGGTGCGCGCCTGCATGATCTGGCTGGTCAGCGACAGGCCGGTCATCAGCGGCATGCGAATGTCGGTCAGGACCACCGTGATTGCCTGGTCGGCTGCCAGCTTGGTCAGCGCTTCCTGGCCGTCTCCGGCAGTGGTGACGCGCACGCCGTTCCAGGACAGAAAGTCGCACAGCTCTTCCAGCAGCGCGGTTTCGTCGTCCACCAACAACAAGGGAATTTGATCGCTCATGCGCTGGCGTGCCGCCGCTGGGTTGCTCGTGTGGAAAATAGGTTGATCATGCCGGTCCTGAGTGCCTTGCGCCGGGCCGCTGCCGCCGCCCGCTATCGCCCATTTGCTTCAGCCAATCGTCTGCCGCCCTGTGTGCCGGGCATCGTGGTCAATCAGGCACACCAAGTCACGTCCGGTCATGATGCTGGCACGTATGCCCCGTCTGCAGCACCGCATCCTGATCAAATCCCGTATCATTTGCCAAAGACATTAGACCGGGGAGCGTGTGCAAATTGTCTTAATTTGTCTGCTTAGGTGTAAATGATGCGCTGGGCCTCGATTCTTGCGCGTCAGCTTGCCGCGTGACTCTGGTGCGCCAATGTTTGGCGCTGCGCTGGCCGGTGGCTGGCAAAGGCTTGCGGCCTGTCTGTTGTGCCCGCGTTTTCGTAACGATGGCGGCAAAAATCCAATATTATACCGGAAAAATTAAATAGTATTTTGCCTAATAAGAAAAATATTACGGTATATATGTCTGCAATATTACTTATAAATTTATGCTTGGAGCCGAGAATTGGGAATATTTGCAGCATGAACGGGTCATTATTTCCGTTCAAGAAAGGTAACTCAACCCGGCCGCACGCTGCACGGTCAGGAAATGCATTAATATGTCGTGCATTTTTGCATTGCTCCCCGGGTTGTGCGATGTCTTGACGTGAAGCGGGCTATGTTCCATGGCTCCCGGGAAGTTTCCCCGGCGCACGGTCTGTCGAGTCTCGGGTTTTGGACATTATCCGGATGAGTGTGGATGGCTGACGCCAGTATATTGCTGATCGACGACGACGTAGAGTTCGCGGCCGAAGTGTCCGACTATCTGTCGCGCTATGCGTTCGAAGTCACTGTCGTCCATGCGCTGGCCCCGGCCATCGAAGCACTGGCCCGCAGCCAGCCCGACGTGGTGATTCTGGACCAGTTCCTGTCCAAGTCCGATGCGCTGGAAGCGATGCCGGACATTCGCCGCCTGTATACCGGCCCGCTGATGGTGCTGACCGGCAATGCCGATCCGTCAGACCGGGTGAAGGGGCTGGAAATCGGTGCCGACGATTTCGTGTCCAAGACCACGCCGCCGCGTGAAATCCTGGCCCGCGTGCGTGCCCTGGCGCGCCGTGGCCGCGACGTGGGGCCGCCTGCGGATGCATTGCCCAGTGGCCCGCGTCCGGGCATGGACATGATGCGCCGCGTGGTGATTGGCCCGGCCGGGGAGTCCATCGAACTCACCGGCGCCGAGTTCGAGATGCTGCGGATGCTGGTCGAGCAGGTGGGTCAGCCTATCGAGCGTGGTGTACTCTCTCAGCACGTGCTGAAGCGGCCGTATTCGGCGCTGGACCGCAGCGTGGACAACATCATCGGCCATCTGCGCCAGAAGCTGGAACCGTTCGGGCGCGGGCCGCAGATTATCCTGTCGGTGCGCAACGTGGGCTACTGCTTCACCGGCTTTGGTGCGGACGGCGCATCTTCACCGCCCTGAAGCTGTAACGGCTGCCCTTTCGCGCTAGTCTGCTGCGCGGGGGGATTGAACATGACGGTCATTCTGGGTCTGCTGGCGGTGCTCGCGGCGGCGATTGCCGCCGTTTATCTGCATGATATCCGGCAGCGGCAGCACACCATCCTGCGCAATTATCCGCTGATCGGCCATTTCCGCTACTTCGCGGAAACCTGGGGCGAGTATATGCGGCAGTATCAATACCTGCCGGACTGGGTGGAACGCCCGTTCAACCGGCTGGACCGGGCGTGGGTGTACCGCTCCGCCAAGGGTGTTTCCAATCTGGTCAGCTTCGGCAGCCAGAACACCCCTACCTTCGTGTTCCGCAATGCGGCGTTTCCGGTGCTGGATGAAGACCGCAGCAGCTTTCCGGGCCGCCAGATCGGCATTGCCGAGGGGCCGGGGGCCAGCGCCCAGCCCTATCTGGGCCGCCATGTGTTCAACATCAGCGGCATGAGTTACGGCGCGCTCAGCCACGCCGCCGTTACCGCGCTGTCGCGCGGGGCCCAGCAGGCGGGTGTGTGGATGGCCACCGGCGAAGGCGGGCTCAGCCGCTATCATCTGGAGGGCGGGGCAGACATCGTCATGCAGATCGGCACCGCCAAATACGGCGTGCGCGATGCGGACGGCAATTTGTCCGAGGACAAACTGCGCGAGATCGCCGCCCACGCGCAGGTGCGCATGTTCGAGGTCAAGCTGGCGCAGGGGGCCAAGCCCGGCAAGGGCGGCATCCTGCCCGCCAGCAAGGTGACGGCGGAAATTGCGGCGATTCGCGGCATTCCGGCAGGCCAGCCCAGCATCAGCCCCAACCGCCACCGGGACATCGGCAACGTGCGCGAACTCGGCAATTTCGTGAACCGGGTGCGCAGCGTCACCGGGCGGCCGGTGGGGGTGAAGTTCGTGGTCGGTGACCCGGCGTTCCTCGACGAATGGTTCGCCGACTGCATCGCCCGCCCGGAAGGCTGCCCGGACTATATCGCGGTCGATGGCGGTGAGGGCGGCACCGGGGCGGCCCCGGCACCGCTGGCCGATTTCGTCGGTCTGCCGATCACGCAGGCGCTGCCGATGGTCGCCGCCGCGCGCAACCGGCACGGCCTGAAGGACCGCATCCGCCTGATCGCAGCGGGCAAGCTGATCACGCCGGACAAGGTGGCGTGGGCGCTGTGCATGGGGGCGGATTTTGTGGTCAGCGCGCGCGGGTTCATGTTCGCGCTGGGCTGCATTCAGGCGATGAAATGCGGCAGCGGCCATTGCCCCGCAGGCGTCACCGCCTCCGACCCCAGGCTGATCGCGGGGCTCGACCCCACCGACAAGGCGGTGCGGGTGGCGCGCTATGCCGAGCGGGTGCGCGAGGATGTGGAGGTGATTGCGCATTCCTGCGGCCTGCCCAGCGCGGCAGGCTTCGCACCGCGCCATGTCACCGAGATCGAACGCGGGGTGGGCGGCTTCCGCAGTGCCGCGGCCTGAGCCGCAGCCTCTTGCGCGTTCGCCAAGCGGGCCTAGGTTGCGGGGTATGTCATCAAACAGACTTGTTGCGCGGGGCCGTGCGGCGCTGGCAGCGGCCCTTCTGCTCGCCACTCCGGGGCCGGGCTGGGCCGCCGAACTGGAAGGCGTGCGCCTGCCCGACTCGATGGAGGTGGGCGGCACGCGCCTGCAACTCAACGGCATCGGGCTGCGCACCGTCACCATCTTTCAGGTGGGCGTGTATGTCGCCGGATTCTATCTGGAACAGCCGTCGCAGGACGAGAACCTCATCCTCGACTCGCCGCAGACCAAGGTGCTCGACCTGCACTTCATCCACGACGCCCCGGCCGATAAAATCCGGCAGGCGTGGCAGGAAGGCTTCGACAGCGACTGCGCCGCCCCCTGCCACCTGCCCGCCGCCGCGGTCGCCGAATTCATGTCCCGTGTGGTGGACATGCGCGCGGGCGATACCTGCACGCTGGTTTACACGAAGGATTACGTGTCCATTGCCATCAACGGGCGTGAGATGGGCCGGGTGACCGACAAGGCGTTCATGCGCGCCATGCTGACCACCTTCATCGGCCCGCACCCGCCCACCCAGCGCCTGAAACGCGAGTTGCTGGGCCGGCGGAACTAACCGCCGACCAGCGCGCCGCCGTCGATGTCCACTGTGGTGCCAGTGATGTAGCGGTTGGTCATCACCGACAGCGTCAACTCGGCGATGTCGCGCGCGGTCGCCACATGCCGCGCGGGCAGCCGCTTGCGGGCCTGCTCCATCATCTCGGCGCGCTGGCTGCCGGGCAGACGCTCCCACATTTCGGTGTCCACGAGACCGGGGCAGATGGTGTTCACCCGCACCGGGGCCAGTTCCAGCGCCAGCGCGCGGCCCAGACCCTCCACGGCGCTGTTGATGGCGGTCAGCGCCGCCGCCCCGATGGGCTTGCGGCTGGCATTGCCGGAAAACAGCACCACGGATCCGCGTGCGGCCATGTCCGCCGCGCGCACCGCCTGATACGGCCCCCAGAACTTGCTGGCCATCGAGGCCATCGCGTCCGTCAGGCTGAGGTCGCGGAACGAGCCGAATACGATGTCGCTGCCCGGAATGGCCAGATGATCGAGCTTGCCTGCCGCCTTCATCCCGGCGGTGATCGAGGCGGTGTCGGTCAGGTCGATCACCAGTGCCCGCGCACCGAATTCCTGCGCCACCTGCGTCACCCGCCCGGCATTGCGGCTGGCCACGATCAATTCGGCCCCATCGGCGGCCACCAGTTCCGCCAGCGCGCGCCCAATCCCCTGGGTCGCGCCAATGATCAACACTCGTTTTCCGGCCAGTGACATCGGTTTCATTTCCTTGCGTGCGCGTACAGTGCCCGCGCAGCAACGTCCTGTCGAGCGGACACGCGCGCGTTCAGCGGCGGACGAAAATCCGGCTCGTGCCGTAGGAAATCCAGACATGCCGCGCGCCCAGATAGTCGGCACCCAGCAGCATCTCCACGCCCGGCAGGTGCAACTCGGCCACGTCGGCGATAGCACCCTGCATCACGTCGCCGGGCAGGCCGATTTCGCCGAACTGGTGCAGGCGGAAATTGATGCTGCCCGCGCCGATGCCCTTGCCGGTCACGGATTGGTCGGCGGCCAGTGCCGCTTCGCTCACGCCCACGGTCAGCGCGGTGGAGCGGCGTACCAGCGTGGTGCGGGCCCCACTGTCCAGCAGCGTGCGCACCTTGCGCCCTTCCAGCAGGCCGTCGGCGAAGATCAGCCCGGTGCGGGTGCGCTGCACCGGAATCGCCACGGCGTCGTGCCACGGCGTGTAGCCGGTGCAGCCCGTGGCGCTGTACAGCGCCAGCCGTTGCGCCGGCAGGTTAAGCTCCACCTCGTAGGCGGACAGCACGTCTGCCCCCAGCAAACCCGCCACCGGCGGTTCGATGCCGGGGAAGGGCGGCATCCGGCTGGAATCCACCATCAGATTGGTCCGCAGCACCGTGCCGTGCAGCGCAATCTCATCAATCCGCAGCCGTTGAGCGGCCACGTCGCCGGCCACGCCGTGCAGCACGTGCGGCTTGCCGCCAATCTCCGCCGGCAGCGCCAGTGACGCCGCGGCGGCGGGGGTGATGGTGCTGATCTCGGCGCCGGTATCCACCACCATCGTGGCGGGCGTGCCGTTGATGGCAACTTGCACCAGCATGAAATTGCGGTGATCGCGCAGCGGGGCCGCAGCCTCCTCGCGCAGGCTGCACCCCGGCGGCAACGGGCCGGGCGGGTGCCATCCAGAGTCGGCGGAGCAGGCGGCGAGCCCGAGGGCCAGAAGCACGGCGGCGAACGAAAAGCGCATTGGACCTCGGCGTGTTGCCCCAGCATAGGCGCGCGCGCGCGGACTGTCGTGCCCCGCCTCGTCCATCTGGCCGCAGCTTGGCGCATTGGCTAGGGTCGCGGCGTGACCAGCGCCCCAGAACCCCACCCCACCACCCGTGCGGCCCTGCTGCTGGAATATGACGGCACCGCCTACGCCGGCTGGCAGAGTCAGGGCACGCTGCCCGCGGGGCTGGCCACCGTTCAGGGCGTGCTGGAACAGGCCGCAGCCAAACTGGCGCGCGGCGTGCGCGTGCCGGTGACTGTGGCCGGGCGCACCGATGCCGGTGTGCATGCCGAAGGGCAGGTGGCCATGTTCGACCTGCCCGGCGCGTGGGCGCCGGACAAGCTGCGCGATGCGCTGAACTTCCACCTCAAGCCCCACCCCATCGTGGTGCTGCGCGCCGCCGCCGCGCCGGAGGGCTGGAACCCGCGCTTTTCCGCCATCGGCCGCGCCTACCGCTTCCGCATCCTCAACCGCCGCGCCCGCCCGGCGCTGCTGCTGAACCGGGCGTGGCATGTGGAACGCCCGCTGGACGTGGACGCCATGCACGCAGCCGCGCAGACCCTGCTGGGACGGCACGACTTCACCAGCTTCCGCGCCGCCGCCTGTCAGGCCAAGTCGCCGCTGCGCACGCTGGACCGGCTGGACGTGACGCGGCAGGGCGAGATCATCGAAATCGAGGCGGATGCCCGCAGTTTCCTGCACCATCAGGTGCGCAACATGGTGGGCACCCTGAAACTGGTAGGCGAGGGCCGCTGGCCGGTGGCCCGCGTGGCCGAAGCCCTCGCCGCCCGCGACCGCGCCGCCGCCGGGCCAACCGCGCCGCCGGAGGGGCTGTCGCTGGTGGCAGTGCGGTACACCGTGGATGTGTTTCCAGACGGCGCGGGCGGCGGCTAGACTTCGCGCAACCGAAGGACACCCCCATGGACGCCGAAACGCTGCGCACGCTGCAAGCCCCGATCAAGCAGGCCTACCGCGACCACCCGGAGACCGCGCGCATTCCCGCCCGTGCCGAGGCGGTGTTGAGTCCGGACGGCATCGCCTGCGCGGTGCCCGCGTGGCACGGCACCACCACCGCCGGGCTGCACAAGGCGGCGGGCGGCAGCGGGGAACTGGCCTGTTCGGCGGACATGCTGCTGGAGGCGCTGGTGGCCTGCGCCGGGGTCACGCTGCGTGCGGTGGCGACGGCGATGGGCATTGAGGTGCGCAGCGCGAAAGTGATTGCCGAGGGGCACTGGGACGCGCGCGGCACGCTGGGCATCGACAAGGCAGCCCCCATCGGCCTGACCGATATTGCGCTGCGCTTCGAGATTGACAGTGACGCCGACCCGGCCAGGCTCGACCGGCTTGTCTCGACGGCGGAGCGGTATTGCGTGATCTACCAGACGCTGAAAAACCCTCCCACGCTGAGCGCGGTGCGAGCATGAGCGCCGTGGAAGTCCGCGCGCTTGCCGCCGCCGACCATGAAGCTTGGTATCCGCTCTGGCGGGCCTATCAGGTGTTCTACAAGTCGGACATTCCCGAAAGCGTCTCCGCGGTCAGCTTCGCGCGGATGCTCGACCCGGTTGAGCCGGTGCATGGCGCGCTGGCGTGGGCCGATGGCGTGGCGGTGGGCATGGCGCACTGGCTGACGCACCGCACCACCTGGACCACGGGCGATCATTGCTATCTGAACGATCTGTATGTGTCCGAAACGGTGCGGCGCGGTGGCATCGGGCGGCAGCTGATCGAGCACGTCTATGCCGATGCGGCGCAGCGGGGCTGCTCGCAGGTGTACTGGCTGACGCATGAAACCAACGCCACGGCGCAGCGGCTGTACAACGGGGTGGCCACCAGAACCGGCTTCATCCACTACGCGCACAAGCTGGGCTGAGCCCTCCCGCCGCGCGGCCTCGCCAGACGCGGCTTGCTCGCCTACATTCCGGCAGCGTTTTGCACAGGATACCGTCATGTCCGCCACTGTCCCGCCCGCCGCCCCGGTGATGCCGCTGTTCTTCAAGCGTGTCGTCGGGGTCAACCCGCAACTGCACGGCACCCTGAAGCTGGACCGCGCCGCTGGCTTCGGCTTTGCCGCCCACGCGCAGTCGGTGCCCATCGGGCTGACCGAGTTCGAGGCGGCGGCGCAGCACTTCCCCATCCTGTTCACCTCCGGCCCGTCCCCGGTGCCGGTAGCCCTGCTGGGCCTGCGGGAGGGGCAGAACCTGTTCGCCCGCCCGGATGGCGGCTGGGCGCCCGATGCCTACGTGCCCGCCTATGTGCGCGCGTTTCCGTTCATCTTCGTCGAGGACGCCGACAGCAAGTCGCTGTTCGTCGGCATGGAGCCGGACGCGCCGCATCTGTCCGCCGACCGCGGGCAGCCGATGTTCGAGGATGGCCGCCCGTCGCCGCTGCTGAACGAGGCGGTGGCGTTCTGCCAGGCATTTCGTGAAGCGGCCATTGCCGGTGGCGCCTTTGCCCGCGCGCTGGATGCGGCCGGATTGCTGGAGGAAGAGGAAGCCACCGTCAGCTTCACCGCCGGTGGCTCGGCGCGGGTGCGCGGCTTCAAGCTGCTGAAGCCCGAGCGTCTGGCCGATGTGGACGACGCCACCTTTCTGGAATGGCGGCGCATGGGCTGGCTGACGGCGATCTACGCGCATCTGTTCTCGGCGGGCCGCTGGGGGCGGCTGATCGAACTCGGCGCGCCGCGCGCCGCCGCTTGAGGCGATGCTGGCAACCCGGCGTTAAGGAGTAGGGCGGCACACTGCGGGCTGGCGCGGATGCGTGCCGGGGGCAAAACGGTTCCCAACGTCACGGCACGGTCCCCGCGACGGAGCCACTCTTTTGGCAACGGGAGCCCCCCCGCAGGGCGCAGGCCGCCATCAGGCCCGCGCCGCCGCCTCCGGCGTCTTCAAACCCGATTTTGGCCCGGCGCTTGACTGGAACGGCTGGGCGGTTGCCCCGCCGCCCATGCCGCCCGTCGCGGCACAACCGCTACAGCCGGGCGCAATGCCGTGCCCCGATGTGCTGCCAGCGGTCCTTGGGCTGGCCGGGCCGCGCTTCGTGCTGGGCCATTATCTGCCCGACGGGCCCGAATCGCCGGGCGGCATCACGCCGTTTGCCAGCGGTCCGCGCACCGATGGCAACTCGGATGCCGCCATACGCGGACCGCAGGCGCGGGCGGCCTATGGCGTGACCGGCGCGGGTGTGCGCATCGGCATCATGTCCGACAGTTTCAACCTGCTGGGCGGCATGGCCGCCGATAT
>CAIPHQ010000438.1 GCA_903864895.1 uncultured Rhodospirillales bacterium | reverse complement strand
TCGCGATACCCGTCGTACAGCAACCCGCCATTCTCGGCCAGAAACCGCGCCCGGTGGCGGCGGTACAGGCCCGGAATGCGGTACCATGGCGCGCCCGGCCACGCGTGATGCACCGAGTGCAGATTGTTGAACAGGAACAGCAGCCCAAACACCGGCGCGTGTTCCACAATGGCAATGCGCTCGCGCACGCCCTCGGCGGCCTTGTGTTCGGCAAACGAGCGGATCAGCGACAGGCTCAGGCCCGGATACACCGCGCCCGCCAGATAAATCAGCGGGTTGATGCCGCACACGCCCCACAGCCAGGCCAGCACGCAGGCGGCACCGGCCAGATGTGGCAGCCAGATGCGGGCGGCGGCGGCGGGGTCGCGGCGGGCGGATTTGATCTGGAAATAGAAAAACCGCCCCAGCCCCCAACCGGGCCCCACCAGCAGACAGCCCAGCAGCGTGGCCTGGGCGGAGACGAGCCATTTCCCCGGGCGGCTCAGTTGCGCCCACAACTCCGGGGTCCAGTAATGGCTTTCCGGGTCGTCGAACGGGTCGGTCAGGCGCTGGTCGTCGTGATGGCGCAGATGGGAGTCGCGATAGACCGCGTAGGGCAGCCACAGCGACAGCGGCGGGAAACCGAGTGCGGTGTTGATGGCGGCAATCCGGGTCGGGTGGCCATGCAACACCTCGTGCTGGAAGGATCCGTGCCATGCGATCAGCCACGCAAGCCCGGGCAACACCACGAACCACGGCAGCGCGTGGAAATACCAGGTCAGCGCCAGCCAGCCGCCATACACGGCCATGCCCAGCAACAGCGTCGGCACCTCAACCGGCGGTACCGGCACGCGTTCCACCACGCCCGGAGGTACCGCGACCCGCTCGCTCACCCGCACGCCTTTCGTGAAAATATCGCTTTGTCCACTTTATGGAACATCGCACCGCGCCGCAACGCCTTACTCGGGCGGTTTCACCCGCACGGCGGCGTGGGCGGCGGCGCCGTCGGCGTCCAGTACGGTCAGGCGGTAGAACCCCGCACCCAGCGGCGTCCACGCCGCCTCGCGCCGCGCCGGGTCGGCGTGCAGCGGCGCGCCATCCACCAGAAAGGTCAGCGGGCGGCGGCCGCCCATGGCGCGCAGCACCACGGTGCCGTCGGTCTGCAACACCGCATCGGGCGGCGGGAACAGCAGGCGCAGCGCGTCCGCACTCGGCAGTGCCTCGCGCTTTTCGCTGGGCGGCAGGGCGCGTGGCGCGGGTGGCAGCAGGCCGAACACGCGGGCCAACAGTGGCAGTGCGAGGCTGCGCCCGGTCGCCCCCGGCAGCGGCGTGCCATCCGGCCGCCCGATCCACACGGCGGCGGCGTGATGCGCGTCAAACCCCAGCGCCCACGCATCCCGCCCGCCCCAGGACGTGCCGGTTTTCCACGCCACGCCCTCACCGGCGAAATCCGGAAATGGCTGCGTCAGCACGCCCGCCACCGCCGAAGCGGCACGCGGGTCCAGCAACGGCCGGGCGGCGGCATGGTCCTCCGGCCGCAACGCCAGCGGTGCGTTCGCGCCATCGGTGGCCAGTGCGGCATACAGCCCGGCCAGTTGCCGCAGCGTGATCCCGGCCCCGCCGAGGGCCAGCGGCAAGGACGGGTCCGCCCCCGGCGGCAGCCGCAATGTCACCCCCGCCGCCTGCAACGCGGCGGCAAAGCGCAGCGGCCCCACCCGGTCCAGCAAGGCCACCGCAGGCAGATTGAGCGAGCGCCGCAGCGCCTCCGCCGCCGTCACGGCGCCGGCAAAGCTGCGGTCGAAATCCTCCGGCGCGTAATGGCCGAAGCGGCGCGGCGCATCGTCCAGCACGGTTTCGGGCGCCGCCAGACCGTCCTGAAACGCCATGCCGTAGATGAACGGCTTCAGCGCCGACCCCGGTGAGCGGATGGCGCGCGTCAGGTCCAGAAACCCGCCCCGCCCCTCCCCCCGCCCGCCGCCGCCCGAGACCAGCGCGCGGATTTCGCGGGCCGGGGCATCGGCAATCAGAATGGCCAGTGAGGCCCGGTCCGGCAGGTCAGCGGCCCGCTCGGCGGCCAGACGCTCCAGCGCCTCCTGCAACGGCAAATCCAGCGTGGTGGCCACGCGCGGCGGCCCGGCCAGCGCCGCCATCGCCTGCGGGGCATGGCGCGGCAGCTTCAGGCGCTGCGTGGGCACCTCGCCGCCATCCTCGCCCAATATCCGGTCGCGCAGTGCCCGCGCGCGGTCCGGGTGCCGGTCGGGCCGCAGCGCCTCCGGGCGGCGCGGAATGGCCACCAGCAATGCCGCCTGCGCCGGTTCCAGCAGGCGCGGCGAGGTGCCGAACCATGCCAGCGCCCCGGCACGCAGCCCCTCCAGATTACCGCCGAATGGGGCCAGCGTCAGCCAGATGCCGAGGATCTCGTCTTTCGAGAACCGCGCCTCCAGTTGCAGCGCGCGCGCGATTTCAATCACCTTGCTGCGGATGGTGCGCGGCCGTGGCTCCAGCAAACGCGCGGCCTGCATGGTCAGCGTGGACCCGCCCGACACCACGCGCCCGGCGCGGATGTCCTGCGCCAGCGCGCGCAGCAAGGCCAACGGGTTGACGCCGGGGTGGCGGTAGAACTGCCGGTCCTCGGTGCGGATCAGCGCCGCCAGATAGGCGGGCGACACGTCACGGGCGCCGGTGCGGAACCGCCACACCCCGCCCGGCGCGGGCAGCAACGCCACGGTGCGGCCCTGCCGGTCCACAATCTCGCTGCCCAGCACCGACAGGCGGGACAGGTCGGGCGGAAACGCGCGGTCCAGCGCCACGGCGGCGGCCATCCCCGCCAGCAGCGCCACCACCGCCCACCGCATCAGCCGCCCGGCCCGCATACCGGAAGCTAACCACACAAGGATCGGCCGGGGCGAGGTTGCATGCCCGTTTTAGGCATGGACAGCGCACGCCGCGCTGGCCCACGCTGGCAGAATCGCCATGACCCTGTTCGACCCCAAAGCCCCGCACGACGAACCGCGCCTGACCCGCGAATTGCTGCTCGGCAACGGGCTGGCAGAGATGATCGCGCGCTGCACCCCGCATATCCGCGTGCTGACGGACGCCGAGCGCCATGCCTCGCTGCACGCCGTGCTGGCCGAACGGCGGGAGCATGGCGACGGCATCTGGCTGTTCGCCTATGGCTCACTCATCTGGAACCCCACCATCCGCGTGGGCGAACGCAAGGTGGCCACCGCGCTGGGCTGGCACCGCGCCTTCTGCCTGTCCACCAGCGCCGGGCGCGGCACGCCGGACAATCCCGGCCTGCTGCTCGGCCTGCGCCACGGTGGCACCTGCACGGGTGCGGTGCTGCGCGTGGCCGAGGAAGACATCGCCCACGAGCTTGATGTGCTGTGGCGGCGCGAGATGGTCACCGGCGGCTACGTGCCGCTGTGGCTCGACGTGGTGGATGAGGGCGGCGCCCCGCTCGGCCACGCCATCGGCTTCACCATCGACCCGGACGGCCCCGGCTATTGCGACGGGCTGAGCGAGGACGAGACCATCCTGCGGCTGGCCACCGCGCGCGGTGAGTTGGGCACGTCCGCCGAATACCTGTTCCGCACCTGGCATGGCCTGCGCGCCATGGGCATCGCCGACCCGCTGGTGGACCGGCTGGCCCCGCTGGTGGAAGCGGTGCTGCGCAGCGAGGCGATTGAGGCCGAATAGCAGGCCGTCAGGCACCGGCCGCCACGGCAGACTGCGCCAGCGTCAGCCGCGCCGCATCGACGTCGATCACGCCCGGCGTCCACCCGGCGTAGCCGGGATGGCCATGCCATGCATCCAGCCCACTTGGCGCCGGAATCAGCCCGCCATCATCCAGCGTCGCATCAATCCACGCGCAAGCGGCTTCCCCGGCGGCGGTGATGGCCTCGTGGAGCGTATCGCCCGCACAAAAACATCCGGGCAGATCGGGCACCACAACGCCGAACGCCGTGGACTCGCTGCCGGGTTCGATCAGGATCGGGTAACGCATTGGCCGTGCTCTCCTGCTGTCCAGCCGATTGGCTGATTGCCACGATCCGTTCGGACCGGCAATGCGCGGCCCCCCGCCATCCGCAGCGCTCAGAAACGTTCACCGAATAGCCGCCTTGCGCTGATATAGTCGCCGCAGCCCGCGTCGCGCGCGGGCGGAGGAAACCGGCATGCGGCATCTGGTGTGGCTTGTGGTTCTTGGCCTGTTGCTGGCGGTGGCCCCGGCCCGTGCCGAGGAGTTCAACCCGCCCGGACTGTCCGCCGATGCCGGGCGCTACCAGACCGAATTGCACAAGCGCGCCCCCGCCGGCGGCACGCCGCAGGCGCGCAAGGCCGCCGAAGCGGCCGCCGCCGCCGCGCAAGCCAAATCCGACTGGGCCGCCGCCGCCGCCGCGCTGGAACAGCGCGTGGCGCTGGGGCAGGACAGTGCGGCGCAATGGCTCGACCTGTCGCACGCGCTGTTGCTGCGCACCCCGCCCGATGCCCGCAAGGCCGCCGCCGCCGCATGGACCGGCTACCGCAAGCTCGACTCCGGCCCGGAACAGGCCCCCGCCCTGCTGCAACTGGCCGAGGCGATGCAGGCGCTGGACCGCCCTGCCGATCAGGTGCTGGCGCTGGAACACGCCGAGGAACTCACCCCGGATGACCCGGCGCTGAAGCGCGCCCTGGCCGCCGCGCGCAAGGCGGCGGGGCTGCTGGTGCGCGCGGTGCGCACCGAAGCCGAGACCGAGCCGCCGCGCGCCTGCATCACCTTCACCACCGCGCCCGCCCGGCGCGCGGATTTCAACGCGCAGGACTGGGTGCGCACCGACCCGCCGGTGCCGGGCGTGGCGGTCACGCGGGAATCGGACGAGATTTGCATCTCCGGCCTGCCCGCAGGCGCAAAGTCCCGCATCGTGCTGCGCGCCGGGCTGCCGGGTGAGGGCGGGTTGTCGCTGCTGAAAGACACGCCCGTCAGCATCACCATGCCGAACCGCCCCGCCGCCATCGCCTTCGACACCCGGCTGTTCGTGCTGCCGCGCGGCCAGCAACCGGCGGTGACGCTGAACACGGTCAACGTCTCCACCGTGGCACTGAAGCTGTACCGCCTCAGCGAGCGCAACGTCGCCAACCTGCTGCGGGAGGTGAAACTCGGCGATGCGGTGGAACGCTGGACCGCCGAGCATGTCGGCATCGAAGCGGGAAGTGTGGTGTGGGACGGCAAGGCGGACGTGCCGCAATGGCAGGCCAACAAGACCATGCGCACCGCCCTGCCCTTCCCCGAAGCGCTCGGCACCGCCGGGCCGGGCCTGTACGCCATGCTGGCCACCCCCGGTGACGGCTCACCCGATTGGGCCGCCTCGGCGGTGCAACTGATCCTGCGCACCGATCTGGCGCCCACCGTCTGGCGCGGGGCCGATGGGCTGACGGTGCAGGTGCGCAGCTATGCCGATGCGCAAGTGCGCCCGGACGTGAAGCTGCAACTGCTGGCACGCAACAACGACATTCTGGGCGAAGCCGTCACCGGGGCCGAGGGCGTGGCGAAATTCCCCGCCGCGCTGCTGCACGGCGAAGGCCCGTTGGCCCCGGCGCTGCTGCACGCCTTCGGCGCGGATGGCGATTTCGCCGCGATGGATCTGAACGTCGCGGCCTTCGACCTGTCGGATCGCGGCGTGTCCGGCGCGCCCGATCCGGGGCCGCTCGATGCCTTCGTGTGGCTGGATCGTGGCATCTACCGGCCCGGTGAGACGGTGCAGGTGATGGCGCTGGTGCGCACCGATGCCGGAGCCACGGCGGATATTCCGGCGCGGGTGACAATCCGCCGCCCCAACGGCGCCATCTTCACACAGGCCACGCCGCCGCGCGGGCCGGATGGCTCGCTGCATCTGCCGGTCACGCTGTCGGGAGGTGCGGCGGCGGGCACATGGACGGTGGAAATTCAGGCCGATCCGAAAGCCCCGCCCATCGGCCGCACCGAATTCCGGGTGGACGCCTTCGTGCCGGACCGCATGGCGGTCGATCTGGGCAAGCTGCCCGCCGCCATCGCGCCGGGCAAGACCGCCGAAATTCCGCTGACCGCACGTTTCCTGTATGGCGCGCCGGGCGCCGGGCTCAGCGGCAAGGGCGCCTACACGCTCAACACGGACCCCACGCCGTTCCCGGACTACGCCGCCTACCATTTCGGCCTGATCGACGAAGCCTATGCGCCGCAGCGGCAGGAAACCGACCTGCCGGAAACCAACGCGCAGGGCGGCAGCGTCTATGCGCTGAACCTGACCAAGCTGCCGGACACCACGCGCCCGCTGAAAGCCGACCTGTTCATCGAGGTCAACGACCCGTCCGGCCACGGCTCCCGCGCCACCGCCACGCTGCCGGTGCGCGGCACCGCGCCGCTGCTGGCCATCCGCCCGGCATTCAAGGACGATGCGGTCAACGCGGGCAGTGAGGCGGCGTTCGACATCGTGGCCCTGCAGCCCGATGGCACGCCGATGGCACTGGCCGCCAGGCTGCGCCTCGTGCGCGAACGGCCGGACTGGCACATCGTGGTGCGCGACCGGCTTGCCCGCTACGAGGTGGTGTATCGCGACGAACCGCTGGAGACCCGCGACCTCCAGTTGGCTGCCGCCGCCCCGCTGCACTTCGCCAAGGCGCTGGACTGGGGCCGTTACCGCATCGAAGTCACCCAGCCCGGCGGGCTGGCCGCCACCTCCTACCGCTTCCGCTCCGGCTGGGCGGGCAGCGACAGCCCGGATGTGCCGGATCGTGTGGATGTATCGGCAGACCGCCGCGCCGTGCCCGCGGGCGAAAGCGTGAAAGTGCATATCGCCCCGCCCTTCGCAGGTGAGGCGACGCTGATCGTGCTGACCGACCGCGTGCAATCGCTGCGCACCGTCCCGGTGCCCGAAGGCGGTGCCGATGTGGACGTGCCGGTGGAAGCCGCATGGGGGCCGGGCGCGTATGTGGCGGTGCATCTGTTCCGCCCGTCCCAGCCCGGCAAGACCCGCCCGGCGCGCGCCATCGGGCTGACATGGGTGGGCATCGACCCCGCCGCCCGCACGCTGCCGCTGGCGCTCAGCGCCGCCGAAAAATACCCGCCCCGCGCCCGCGCCAGCATCACGGCCAAAACCGCGCCCGGCGCATGGGTCACGCTGGCGGCGGTGGATGAGGGGATTTTGCGGCTGACGCATTTCGCCTCCCCCGATCCGGCGGCGCATTACCTCGGGCGGCGGCGGCTCGGCATCGACATCCGCGACGACTGGGGCCGCCTGCTGGCCCCGGCGGAAGGCGACGCCACGCTGCTGCGGCAGGGCGGTGACGAAGGCAGCTTCGTGCTGCCGGATATTCCCCAGCGCACCGTCACCCTGTTCACCCCGCCGGTGCAGGCCGATGCGGACGGCAACGTGGCGCTCCCGCTCGACCTGCCAGACTTCAACGGGCAGGTGCGGCTGATGCTGGTGGGCTGGCAGGGCAGCCGCATTGGTTCGGCGTCCGCCGCCATCATCGTGCGCGATCCGCTGGTGGCCGAGGCACTGCTGCCGCGCTTTCTCGCCCCCGGTGACGACACACGGCTGGCCGTGCTGCTGCACAGCCTCGATCTGCCGCCGGGCGAAGCCGCCGCCACATTGACCACGGATGGGCCGTTGAGCGTGACCGGCCCCTCGCGATTGGCCGTCAACCTCGCTGCGGGCGCGCAGGCTATCCCGCTGACCACGCTGCACGCCACCGGCGCAGGGCGCGGCATCCTCCACATGGATGTGACCGGGCCGGGCGGGTTCCATCTGCAACGCGACACCGCCATCACCATCCGCCCCGCTCGCCCGGCCATCGTCTCGGTGGCGGGCGGCGAGGTGGCACCGGGGGCGGAGGCGCTGATCGCGCCGCCGCTGGGGCCAGACAAGTTCGTGCCCGGCACATGGAAACTCTCCGCCACGTTCGGCGCGCCGGTGCGCTACGACGCGGCGGCGCTGGTGCAGTCGCTGACCGACTATCCGTATTCCTGCCTTGAACAGGCCAGCAGCCGGGGCTTGCCGCTCGCCCTGCTGCCGGATGGGGCCGTCGCCGGGCCAGACCGTGCGGCGCGGCTGCAACAGGCGGTGCAGACCGTGCTGGACCGCCAGCGCTACGACGGTGCATTCGGGATGTGGAGCGCCAACGCCGAGGCGCAGCCGTGGCTGTCGGCCTACGCGATGGAGTTCCTGCTGCGCGCCCGCAAGGGCGGTGCCTTCGTGCCGGACACGGCACTGGCAGACGGGCTGAAATACCTCGGCGGGTCGCTCGACAACGGCGACGACGAAGCTGCCGCGCAGTCGGCGCGCGCCTATGCGCTATACGTGCTGGCGCTCGGCGGTCAGGGCCGCCCCGGTGCCGCGCGGGTACTGGCCGAGCATCTGGACAAGCTGCCCACGCCGCTTTCCCGCGCGCAAATCGGCGCGGCGCTGGCGCTGGCGCATGACAAGCCCCGCGCCGAAGCCGCCTTCGCGGCCGCGGCAGACGCCACGCAGCGCAACTGGTGGTGGGAGGATTACGGCACCACGCTGCGCGACACGGCCGCCACGGCGGTGCTGCTGAAGGAATCCGGCCTGCTGCCGGGCCGTCTGGCCAAACTGGTGGCGGCCCTGCCGGGCCCCGACCTGTCGCCCGATGCACTCAGCACGCAGGACACCGCCTGGACCGCCGCCGCCGCGGCCGTGCTGGGCCGCGACGGGCGCGGCGTGCATGTCGCACTGGGCGGCGTGGAACAGGCCGCCGTCCCGCCCGGGCAGAGCCTGAGCCTGACGCTGGCTGCCCCGGCCGCCGTGAAGAATCTGGCCGGCAAGCCGGTCTGGGCCAGCTTGGCCATCTCCGGCGTGCCGCTGCAACCGCTGCCCGCCGCGCGCAGCCAGATGCGCATCAGCCGCCAATTCTTCAATCTGGACGGCACCGCGCTGGATCTGGACCACCTGAAGCAGAACACCGTGTTCGTGCTGTTGCTGGAAGGCAAGGCCGAGGACGGGCAAACCCACCGCGCGCTGGCCACACAGGGCCTGCCCGCCGGATGGGAAATCGCCGCGCGGATCAACGCGGGGCCTGCCGGCGGCATGGCATGGCTGGGTGAGTTGAGCGAGACCGAAGCCCAACCCGCCGCCGATGACCGCTTCGCCGCCGTGCTGAACCTGACCGGCGAGAAACCGGCGTTCCGCGTCGCGGTGCGGGTACGTGCGGTCACGCCGGGCGAATACGAACTGCCCGGCGCGGAACTCGGCGACATGTACCGCCCGTCGATCTTCGCGCGGCAGAATACCGGTCGGATCAAGGTGGGCGGGGCGGAGTAATCGCCAGCCGCCACGGACCGTGACCCGTCCGGCACCCCTGCCCCAACCCCCTCCCCTTGTGGCAGGGGGTTGGGGGCAGGGGGTTGGGGGGATGGGTTGGCGGCAGAAACGATGCTCCGCCAATTGGTCTACCCCACCCCCGCCACATACGCCTTCAGACTGTCCACCTCATGATCCTGCTGCGACATGCGGGCCTTCACGATGTCGCCGATGCTGACAATGCCGGTCAGCACGCCGTGGTTCAGCACCGGCAGATGCCGGAACCGCCCGGCGGTCATGATGTGCATCGCCTCCTCGACCGAGGTGCGCAGCGTGGCGGTCTGCACCGAGCGGGTCATCAGGTCCTCGGCGGCCATGTCCAGCGTCCGCGCGCCGTGCGCGGCAATGGCGGCGACGATGTCGCGTTCGCTGAGAATGCCCAGCAGATGGCCGGTGCCATCCTGCACCACCACCGCGCCGATGCGCCGCCCGGCCAGCAGGTGCGCGACCTCGGCGATACTGATGCCGGGGCGGACCGAGGCGACGTCGTAGCCCTTGTGCTTGAGGATCGCGGCAACAGTCATGTCCAGCCTCCCGTGTGCGCGGGCGGTCAGGGCGCTGTGTCAGTCAGTGCCAAGCCGCCTCGCAGGCGGCCGGCCGCGCCGGAGTTCGTTGCGCTCGGTCGCGGACCGGTCAACAGACTGTCACATTGCGCCCGGCGCGGGCCGGGCGCAATGAAAACACTGAACCGAAACGAATCTCAGCAGGGCATCGCCATGAACAACTCGCTGGGCGAGACGAACTCGTCCTGTGCTGCAACCGTCAGGATCTCCCGGCTGCCCGCCTCGGCGGTGCGGCGCAGCAGGCCGAACACCGAACTGCCCGCCCCTTCCAGCGCCTCGGCCACGCTGCCGCTGCGCAGGCGGTGGAACAGGAACAGCGCTGCAATCGCGTCCCCTGCCCCGTTCACAGACAGCGGCAGCAGCGGCGTGCGCAGCAGGTAGAATTCACCGCCCTCGGCGGCCAGCATGTCGATGCTGTCCTCGGGCGTGAGTTCGGTGCGCAGGCTGGTCACCAGCACCACGCGCGGACCCTTGGCCTGCAACGCCGCCACCGCCGCCTTGGCCTCGGCCATGGTGCCGCTGGGCATGCCGGTCAGGTGTTCCAGTTCAAACTGGTTCGGGGTCACGATATCCGCACGCGGCAGCGCGTGCTCGGCCATGAACTCCGGAATGCCGGGCCGCACGAACACGCCGCGCCCGACATCGCCGATCACCGGGTCGCAGCAATACCATGCATCGGGGTTCGCGGCCTTCACGCGGGCCACCGCGTCCAGAATGGTGGCCCCAATGTCCGCCCCGCCCATGTAGCCGGACAGCACCGCGTCGCATTTGGGCAGCACGCCGCGCAATTCGATGCCGTCCACCACCTCGGCAATCTGCTGGCCGCTGAACACGCTGCCTTTCCAGCTGCCATAACCGGTGTGGTTGGAAAACTGCACGGTGTTCACCGCCCAGACCTCCGCCCCAAGCCGTTGCAGCGGAAACACCGCGCTGGCGTTGCCGACATGGCCGTAGGCGACCCACGACTGGATAGAGAGAATGTTCATCAGGCGAGCCGTCCTCCGTCCACCGGCAGCAGGATGCCGGTGATGAAACTGCTGGCGTCCTCGCCCAGCCACACGCAGGCATTGGCGATATCGCTCGGCTGGCTCATGCGCCCGAGCGGGATGCTGGACAAGAATTTCGCGCGAATATCCGGGTTGTCCGCCTGCCCCATGAACAACTCGGTCAGCCCCGTCGCCCCGATCACCGGGCAGATGGCGTTCACGCGGATATTGTCCGGCGCCAGTTCGATGGCCATGCACTGCGTGAACGTGTTCACCGCGCCCTTGGTGCCGTTGTACCAGACCAGACCGGGGCGCGGGCGGATGCCGGCGGTGGAACTGATGTTGATGATCGAGCCGCCGCGCTTCTGGCTGCGGAACACCGGCACCGCCGCCTGCACCGACCAGTAGATCGATTTCACGTTCACCGCGAACACGCGGTCGAAGGTTTCTTCATCCACGTCCAGCATCGGCTTGTTGCGGTGCGTGGTGCCGGCGTTATTGACCAGAATGTCCAGCCCGCCGAAGCGGTCCACCGCCGCGCCGACCATCAGCGCCATGTCCTTTTCCTTGCTGACATCGCCGCCGATGGCCACGGCCCCGTTGCCGATTTCCAGCGCCACCTTGCGGGCAGCGGCCGGGTTGATGTCGGCCACCACCACGCGCGCGCCCTCGGCGGCGAACCGGCGGGCAATGCCTTCACCGAAGCCGCCGCCCGCGCCGGTGACCACCGCGGATTTGCCGTGCAAGCGCATGTTACTTGTCCTTTAGCCGGAAATGCGGCGGGGACGCTAGGCAGGCTGTGCGGCGGCGTCAAACGCGGCGGGCTTGCCGCCGGGCGCATGGGATTGTAGGCGAAGGCACGCTTAGCCTGGATGTGAAGATGACCGCCAAATTGTTCGAACCGGCCACGTTCCGCTCCATCACCAGCCGCAACCGGATCGTTGTCGCCCCGATGTGTCAGTACAGCGCCAGGGACGGCATGGGCACCGACTGGCATGTGCAGAACGCCGGGGCCAAGTCGGCCGGTGGCGCGGGCATCGTGATCGTGGAAGCCACCGCCGTGGCACCAGAGGGCCGCATCACTCCGGGCTGCCTCGGCCTGTGGGACGACGCGCATATCCCGGCCGTGGCGCGCGTGGCCAATGTGATCGCCATGTCCGGCGCGGTGCCGGGCATCCAGATCGCCCATGCCGGGCGCAAGGCAAGCTGCCACCTGCCATGGCAGGGCGGCATGCCGATTGCGCCGCAGGACGGCGGCTGGACCCCGCAAGGCCCGGCGGCGATCTCGTATCATCCGGACGGACCGGCGGTGCATGCGCTCAGCGCCGGTGAAATTGCCGGCATCGTCAGCCAGTTCGCCGCCACCGTGCGGCGGGCGCGGGAAGCCGGGTTCAAGCTGGTCGAAATCCACGCCGCCCACGGCTACCTGCTGCACTCGTTCCTGTCGCCGATCACCAACACGCGCAACGACCAGTATGGCGGCGACCTCGCCGGGCGCGCGCGGATGCTGCTGGATGTGGTGGCCGCCGCACGGCAGGAATGGCCCGCAGACCTGCCGCTGTTCGTCCGCCTGTCCTGTGTGGACTGGGTGGCGGGCGGGCTGACGATTGCAGACAGCGTGGAAATTTCGCGGATGCTGAAGGCCACCGGGCAGGTGGATCTGATCGACTGCTCCTCGGGCGGGCTGCACGCGGCGCAGAAAATCCCGTCGCTGCACCCCGGCTATCAGGTGCCGTTCGCCGAGGCGATCCGCCATCAGGCGGGCATCCCCACCGGCGCCGTCGGCCTGATCTCCACCGCCGAACTGGCCGAGGAAGTGTTGGGCAATGGCCGTGCCGACATGATCTTCCTCGCCCGCGCCATTCTGGCCGACCCGGCATGGCCGCTGCGCGCGGCACGGCAACTCGGTGCGCCGCTGCCGCTCGCGCAGCAGTATCACCGCGCCCTCCTCGCCTGAGCCGTGCCCGGAACCGCCGCCATGTCCCTCCGCATTTCCCTGCTGTCCGCCGCGCTGGCCCTGCCGCTCCTGGGCGGCGCGGCCGCAGCGCAAAGCGAACCGCCGCCAGCCGCGCCCGAGGCAGGTGGACCTGCGGCAGGCGGACCTGCTGCAGGCGGCATGGCAGCGGGCCGGGTGGACAATCAGGTGGCGGACATGCATCGCCGCCTGCGCATCACCCCGGCGCAGCAACCGCAATGGGAGGCGTTCGTGCGCGTGCTGCACGAAAACGCCGCCCATGCCGGGCAGTTGGCCAAGGCGCGCGCCGAGGCGGGCAGCAAGACGGCGGTGGATGCGCTGCGTGCGGTCGCCGCCGCCGCGCAGGCGCGCGCCGAGGATGCCCAGCGTCTGGTGCCGGTGTTCGAGGCGTTGTACGCGGCGATGACGCCCGATCAGCAGAAAATCGCCGACGGCGCGATCCGTGATTTCCTGCAACGCGGGATGCGCGGCGGCCCGCGCCCCTGAGTCCTGCAACGGCGCGCTTGCCGCGCCGGGCAGTTGGCTTTATAGGCCGCTGCCTTGCGCTGCCGGTCGGGATCGGCGGCGCCATCTGGAGCGTACTCCCATGAAGGCCGGCATTCACCCCGACTACCACGACATCACCATCATCATGACCGATGGCACCACCTACACCACGCGCTCTTGCGCGGGGAAACCCGGGGACGTGATGCGCCTCGACATCGACCCGAAGTCGCACCCGGCGTGGACCGGCGTGCAGCGCATGATGGATACCGGCGGTCAGGTGGCGAAGTTCAACAAGAAGTTCGCTGGCCTGGGCATGCCGAAGAAGTAATTCAGCCATTCGCTGAGTGCAGCCCGCCGCCTTTGAAATCCGGCGGCGGGCAGACCACCTGCATCTGCGTTCGAGGCGCCTGATGGGCCTCGGAGACTTCGGTGAACCGGCCCGGATGGGCGGTTCCAAACGCAGCCTTGCTCTTGCAGGAGGTTACCTATGAACGCTTTCGATTTCGCGCCACTGTTCCGTACCGCCATCGGTTTCGACCGCCTTGCCCGCATGGTCGATGCCGCCCAGCAGCCGGACGTGTCGTATCCCCCGTACAACATCGAAAAGACCGGCGATGACAGCTATCGCCTGACCATGGCCGTGGCCGGTTTCGGCCCGGATGACATCGAACTGATCGCCAAGGACAACACGCTCGTGGTGGCCGGCCGGGTGAAGGCCGAGGCCACGAAGGCTGAAGTGCTGTATCGCGGCATCGCGGGCCGGGCGTTCGAGCGCAAGTTTGTGCTCGCCGACCATGTCGTGGTCGATGGCGCCGATCTTCAGAACGGCCTGCTGCATGTGGCGCTGAAGCGCGTGGTGCCGGAGTCGCTGAAGCCGCGCCGCATCGCCATCGGCGGCGCGACGCCCACGCTGGCAAACGACAGCCAGCCCACCGCAGTCGCCGCGTAACGCCGTTTCGTTCCGCGTAATCCGTATCAACCAGGGCCGGGGGCAACCCCGGCCCTTTTCATATCAACCGAGTTTGAAGAACGCGTCCGCCGCGCTGCGGTGCCCGCGCTTGCGCCCGATCTCGGTTTCGCAGCGCGCAATCTCGGCGCGCAATTCTTCGATATAGGCTTCCAGTTCCGCCACCCCCAGCGGGTCCAGCGGCAGCTTGGCCAGCCGTTGCGGCCTGGCACGCGGTTCATCCTCGTCGAACATCAGAGTTTTCTCCGTCCTGATCCGTTCCCAACACATAGCACGCCCCCGGACGCTGCTTGACCATGGGGAGGGTGCGGTCCATATGCCCTGCTTCTCCGAATATGACCGGCTCGCTCAGCAGATGGGTGCGCGCCGCGGCGCAAGCCTGCGAAGGTAACTGTCCATGACCCTGCCTTTGATGCCGAAGGCCACCGCCGTGTGGCTGATCGAAAAGACCGCTTTGACCTTCACGCAGATCGCCGATTTCTGCGGGATGCATCCGCTTGAGGTGCAGGCGATCGCCGATGGCGAAGTGGCGCAGGGTATCGTCGGCTACGACCCGGTGTCGAACGCGCAGGTGACGATGGATGAAATCCATCGCTGCGAGAAGGATTCCAACGCGCGTCTGAAGCTGCTCGCCACCGCCATGCCGCTGCCGAAGCGCTCGCGCGGCGCGCGCTACACCCCGGTGGCCAAGCGCAACGACCGCCCGGACGGCATCGCCTTCCTGCTGCGCAACTATCCGCAGTTGAGCGAGGCGCAGATCGGCAAACTGATGGGAACCACCAAGGAGACCATCCAGAAGGTGCGCGACCGCAGCCACTGGAATGCCTCGAACATCAAGCCGCGCGACCCGGTGATTCTGGGCCTGTGCAGCCAGACCGACCTGAACGCGATGGTCACGCAGGCCAATGACCGGCTGGCCCGTGAGGGCCATGCGGTGCCGCCACCGCCGATGCCGGACGCCGACGAAGCCGCCTGAGCCCGTGACAATCCCGGATGCCCGGCCCTTCCCGGTGATTGGGAAGGGCAAGGCTTTCGGTGGGTCCGCCGGTCAGTGCTGGGCGGCGGACGTGGAAAGTCGCTGCAACTCCTCTTTCAGCCTCAGTTTGTCGAGCTTGAGCTTCACCAACACGCCGGCGTCAGGCTTGGGGCGGCTGTCCTCGTCGCGTACACGCGCTTCAAGGTCGGCGTGCCGGGTTTTCAGACTGTCGATGTGGGATTGCAGGCTCATGAAGCCTCCTCATCTGGTGGATGCTAGCCCTGGGCGGAAACCACCGGTGCGGGGTTTCCGCCACAAAACGGTAACGCCATTTCCGCGGCAAACGCCATCGGAATTCGCAGCCTGGGGAACAATGCATGGCTCCCTTCCCGCCACGATGCCGTGATATGAGCCAAGCATGTTGACCGACCGCGACTCCCTGCTGCGCAAGCTGCACGAATTGCGCAGCGAACACCGTGACCTCGATACGGTCATCGCCCGGTTGGGCGACCATGGGGCTGTGGACCAGTTGCAACTGGTGCGGCTGAAAAAGCGCAAATTGCTGCTCAAGGACGAAATCGCGTGGCTCGAGTCGCGGCTGATCCCGGATTCGATCGCATGAGCGTGGCGCCATTGGTGGGCGTCATCATGGGCAGCCAGTCCGACTGGGAAACGCTGCGCCACGCCGCCGAGACCCTCACCGAACTCGGCGTGCCGCACGAAACCCGCATCGTCTCCGCCCATCGCACGCCGGACCGGCTGGCCGAGTACGCCAAGACCGCGCGCGGGCGCGGCTTGCGGGTGATCGTGGCCGGCGCGGGCGGGGCGGCGCATCTGCCCGGCATGTGTGCTGCATGGACGCCGCTGCCGGTGCTGGGCGTGCCGGTGGAAAGTGCCGCGCTGAAGGGCATGGATT
The DNA here is from genome assembly GCA_903864895.1 of uncultured Rhodospirillales bacterium. Lineage (GTDB taxonomy): Bacteria > Pseudomonadota > Alphaproteobacteria > Acetobacterales > Acetobacteraceae > CAIPHQ01. The sequence goes on along the minus strand of CAIPHQ010000438.1, from coordinate 1,314 downwards.
CGCTGCTGTCCATCGTGCAGATGCCTGCGGGCATTCCGGTGGGCACGCTGGCCATCGGCCGCGCCGGGGCCATCAACGCCGCCCTGCTCGCCGCCGCCATTCTGGCCGGTGGTGACGCGGCACTGGCGGACCGGCTGGATGCATGGCGGGCCGCGCGCACCGCTGCCGTGGCCGACGCACCGCACGCATGACAGGCGCCGCTCTGCCGCCGAACGCCACCATCGGCATTGTCGGCGGTGGCCAGTTGGGCCGCATGTCGGCCATGGCCGCCGCACGCCTCGGCTATCGCTGCCATATCCTGACGCCGGAGCCGGACAGCCCGGGCCAGCAGGTCAGCGCCGGGATCACGCTGGGCGAATACGAAGACCCCGCCGCGCTGCGCGACTTCGCCGCCCATGTGGACGTGATCACCTTCGAATTCGAGAATGTCAGCGCCGAGGGGCTCGATCTGCTGGCCTCGCTGAAGCCGGTGCATCCCTCCCCGGAAGTGCTGCGGATCAGCCAGGACCGCATCGCCGAAAAAAGCTTCATCAATGCCGCCGGAATCGGTACTGCGCCGTGGCGGCCGGTGGAGACTCTGGCGCAACTCGAAGCGGCGGTGGCCGAACTTGGCCTGCCGTCGATCCTGAAGACCACAAGGCTCGGCTATGACGGGCGCGGCCAGACCAGGCTGCGGCAGCCCGAGGACGTGGCCCCCGCCTTCGCGGCCCTGCTGCCGCGCCCGCTGATTCTGGAAGGCATGGTCGATTTCGCCTGCGAGATCAGCGTGATCGTGGCACGCGGCGCAGACGGCACCGTCTCGGCCTTCGACACGGTGGAAAACCGCCACCGCGACCACATCCTCGACCTCACGCTCGCCCCCGCCCGCATCCCGGAAGCCACCGCGGCCGAGGCGCAGGCCATTGCCCGCAGGCTGGCCGAGGCGCTCGGGCTGGTGGGGTTGCTGGCGGTGGAAATGTTCGTCACCGCCGATGGCCGCGTGCTGGTCAACGAAATCGCGCCACGCCCGCACAATTCCGGCCACTGGACCATCGACGCCTGCCCGGTGAGCCAGTTCGAGATGCATATCCGCGCCATCGCGGGCCTGCCCTTGCTGCCAGCCACGCGGCATTCCGACGCGGTGATGAAAAACCTCGTCGGCCCGGCCGAGATGGCGCTGTGGCCCGAAATCGTCGCCTCCCCCCGCCTGATCCCGCATCTGTACGGCAAGGCCGAGGCGCGGGCGGGCCGCAAGATGGGCCACGTGAACCGCCTGTTCCCGCGCGGCGCGCTGCCCGGCGAATTCGGCGTGGCGGCGGCGCTGGGCGTGCTGGG
>CAIPHQ010000437.1 GCA_903864895.1 uncultured Rhodospirillales bacterium | reverse complement strand
GAGGTCCTTGGCGTCGAATTCGAAATCGAGCCAGGAGCCGCGATAGGGAATGACGCGGGCGGCGAACAGATACTTGCCCGACGAATGCGTCTTGCCCTTGTCGTGATCGAAGAACACGCCAGGCGAACGGTGCATCTGGCTGACGATAACGCGCTCGGTGCCGTTGATGATGAAGGTGCCGTTGTCCGTCATCAGGGGCATGTCGCCCATGTAGACGGGCTGCTCCTTGATGTCGCGGATCGAGCGGGCGCCGGTGTCCTCGTCCAGATCCCATACGATCAGACGCAGAATCACCTTCAGCGGCGCGGCGAAGGTCATGCCGCGCTGGATGCATTCCTCGACGTCGTATTTCGGCTCTTCCAGCTCGTAGTAGACGAACTCCAGGCGGCCGCGTCCGGCGAAGTCGTCGATCGGGAACACCGAGCGGAACACTTCCTGCAGCCCGGTGTTGGTCCGGCTGTCATGCGGCGTGTTCATTTGCAGGAACGCCTCGTAGCTGGCGCGCTGCACGTCAATCAGGTTCGGCATCGGCGCCACTTCGGGGATGCGCCCGAAGCTCTTGCGGATGCGCTTACGACCGGTGAAGGACCTGGAGATCGCGTTCATGCCTGTCCTGCTGCCCGTTGGGTGAAGTCGGTTCGTGTCGTACGTCTGGTCTGCGGCCGTGCCATCGCCCCCGGCCCTCGGGGTGCCTCAACCCGGCCCCTCGCCGTCTGGCCCGCCCGGGTATGGCGGTCCAAAACGAGGAGAAGGGCGGAAACCGATCGGGTTTCCGCCCGTTCCAGGCTCTTTGGCGGCCCCGAAGGGCCGCGCGGTCGTAACTTACTTGATTTCGACAGTGGCGCCCTGTTCTTCCAGCACCTTCTTGATCTTCGCGGCCTCGTCCTTGGTAGCGGCTTCCTTGACGGTCTTCGGAGCGCCTTCCACCAGATCCTTGGCTTCCTTCAGGCCCAGACCCGTGATCGTGCGGATTTCCTTGATCACGTTGATCTTCTTGTCGCCAGCGGTGGCGAGGATGACCGTGAACTCGGTCTGTTCCTCAACCGGGGCGGCCGGGGCGGCGGCAGCAGCCGGGCCAGCGGCAGCAGCCACCGGCGCGGCGGCGGAGACGCCCCACTTCTCTTCGAGCATCTTCGACAGCTCGGCGGCTTCCAGCACCGTCAGCGCGGACAGCTCATCAACCAGCTTCAACAGATCAGCCATTTTCGTGTATCCTCAATCTAGTCCCAGGTCGGTTCCATACAAGCCCGGCGGCGCGGGCCTGCCATCGTATTCGCGCAAGCCCCGGGCTCCCGCCCAGGCTGCGCCCCCCAGGCCGAAGCCCGGGGCAGTCGGTCAGGCTGCCTCGCTCGACTCGCCCTCGGGCGCGTCGTCCTTCTTGGCATAGGCTGCCAGCACCCGCGCGAGTTGCCCGCCCGGCGCCTGAAGGATGCCCGCGATCCGCGTGCCCGGGGTCTGAATCATCCCCAGCAGCTTCGCGCGCAGCGTCTCCAGCGACGGCAGTTCGGACAGCGCCTTGACCCCAGCCGCATCAAGCGTCTGGTTGCCAATGGAGCCACCGAGCACGACAAACTTCTCGTTGGTTCTGGCGAACTCGACGGCAGTCTTCGCCACGGCCACCGGGTCACGCGACCACGCAAGCGCGGTCGGCCCCTTCAGCAGCGGCTTGATGCCTTCGAATCGGGTCCCATCCAGGGCGAGGGCGGTCAGCCGGTTCTTCGCTACCTTGAAGGTCGCACCCGCATCGCGCATCTGGCGCCGCAGCTTCGTCACTTCCGCCACAGTCATGCCCGCATTGCGGGTGACCAGAACGAACGACGTCTCTGCGAACACCGACGCGAGAACGGCAACGAACTCCCGCTTCTCCGTACGGTCCAAAACCCGTCTCCACTAGCTGGCCTGCCACGCATGAAGCGTGACGGGCCGGGTTGCCCTATGGGCCGACCCGAACGCCAATCGCGAGGCGCCCGGGCATGCCCGGTTCGCCTGTCCTATCGAAACACGGCGGCGCTCACGCGCAGACCATGCCCCGCAGCCGGAACCGCCCGGAACCGTCCCGGCCGGTCATGGACCGGTCAGGCAGAATTCCTTGGCTTCCCCGTCTCCCGCGCGCGGACGCCTTCCTGCGAAGGCATTGTCCTTTAGGGCCTATGGCCACGAACGGTCTCGGACAGGTTCGGGGGCTCCCGCCCCCTAGCCACCGGCGCCCGAAAGCGCCGGCGTATTCTGTTGCTCAGGCGGTGAGTGTCGCCACGTCAACCCGAACGCCCGGGCCCATGGTCGAACTCACGGCAACCTTCTGCACATAGGTGCCCTTGGCGCCGGTCGGCTTCGCCTTGACGATGGCGTCGGCGAAGGCGCGGGCGTTTTCCAGCAGCTTGTCTTCCGGAAAGCTCGCCTTGCCGATACCGGCATGCACGATGCCGGCCTTCTCGGCGCGGAACTCCACCTGGCCGCCCTTGGCCGCCGCGATGGCGCCCTTGACGTCCATGGTGACCGTGCCAAGGCGCGGGTTCGGCATCAGGCCGCGCGGGCCGAGGATCTTACCGAGACGGCCGACAAGGGCCATCATGTCCGGGCTGGCAATGCAGCGGTCGAAGTTGATTTCACCGGCCTGCACCTTCTCGGCGAGGTCTTCGGCGCCCACCACGTCGGCACCGGCGGCGAGAGCTTCCTCGGCCTTCGCACCGCGGGCGAACACGCCCACGCGCACGGTCTTGCCGGTGCCGTTCGGCAGGCTGACAAGGCCACGCACCATCTGGTCGGCATGGCGCGGGTCGATGCCGAGGTTCATCGAGATCTCGATGGTCTCGTCGAACTTCGCCTTCGCGTTCTGCTTCACCACCGCAATGGCGGCGGACAGGGCATAGTTCTTGTTGTGATCAATGGTCGCGGCGGCGGCGGCGTGGCGCTTGTTGTGTGCCATGGGATCAGCCCTCCACCACGGTGATACCCATCGAACGCGCGGAGCCCTTGAGCATGCTCACGGCACCATCGACGTCGTTGGCGTTCATGTCTTTCATCTTGGTCGCGGCGATTTCGCGAAGCTGCGTCATCGTCACGCGGCCCACCGGCGCGCCCTTGCCCGGGGTGGTGGTGCCCGCCGTGATGCCCGCCGCCTTCTTCAGGAAGTAGGTGTTCGGCGGCGTCTTCATCACGAAGGTGAAGCTGCGGTCACCGAACGCGGTGATCACCACCGGGATCGGCATCCCCGGCTCCATCTGCGCGGTGACGGCGTTGAATTCCTTGACGAACGCCATGATGTTCAGGCCGCGCTGGCCCAGCGCCGGGCCGACCGGCGGCGACGGGTTCGCCTTGCCTGCGGGAATTTGCAGCTTGATGTAGCCGACGATCTTTTTTGCCATATCCCTGGTCCTGTCAGTTGCCAAGGGACCGCGGTGCATGCGGCCGGGCCAGCCATAGGGCTGGCGCGCGGCCTCCCGCGTTCCAATAGAGCGCGGGCTTCTAGTGGCTCACCTGAGGGATGTCCAGCGGAATCTTTCGCCAAACTGTCACCGGCGGCGGCGCGCCTCGGCGGCGGTGAGCGTGTTTTCCAGCAGGCAGGCAATGGTCATCGGCCCCACCCCGCCCGGCACCGGGGTGATGGCCCCTGCCACGGCGGCGCATTCGTCATACGCCACGTCACCCACAAGGCGGCCATCGGCCAGACGGTTGATGCCCACGTCAATCACGATGGCCCCATCGGCCACCCAGTCGCCACGCACCATTTCCGGGCGGCCCACGGCGGCCACCAGCACCTCGGCGCGGCGGCATTCCGCGGCCAGATCACGCGTGCGGCTGTGCGCGATGGTCACTGTGGCGTCGGCCGCCGTCAGCAGGGCGGCCATCGGCTTGCCCACGATGGCCGAGCGGCCCAGCACCATGGCCCGCGCGCCGCGCAGCGTGACACCCGACGCTTCCAGCAATTTCATCACGCCCAGCGGCGTGCAGGGCACCAGTGTGGGGCGGCCTTCGTGCAGATGGCCGACATTGACCGGGTGGAACCCGTCCACATCCTTGGCCGGGTCGATGGCTTCCAGCACCGGGCGGCTGTTGATATGCGCGGGCAGCGGCAACTGCACCAGAATGCCGTCCACACTGTCATCGGCGTTCAGCCCGGCAATCACCGCCAGCAGGTCGGCCTGGCTGGTGGTGGCGGGCAGGCGGATGGTGCGGGCGGCGATGCCGGCGGCGGTGGCCGCTCGGTCCTTGCTTTTCACATACACCGTGCTGGCCGGGTCCTCGCCCACCAGCACCACGGTCAGGCCGGGCTTGTAGGAAAGGGCGGCCGTGCGGGCCGCGACGCTGTCGCGCAATTCCGCCGCCACGCGCTTGCCGTCGATGATCGTCGCGCTCATAGCGCCTCCAACACAGATATGATGCGGGCCGGGTCGCCCTCGGCGCGCAGGGTCTTTTCCCGGCTGGTGGCCCCGCTCGCAACCGAAACAGCCGATGCGGCAATGTCCAGCACTTCCGCCAGCACGGCGCAAGCCGCGCGGTTGGCCCGCCCGTCTTCGGCGGCTTCACTGACGCCGATGCGCAGCCGCTCACCATCGATAGCGGGCACGCGGCCCTGCACGCCGGGGCGGCGCGACTTGGGCTGCACCTTCACCGCCACCAGCACAGCGCCCGCCACCGGGCGCCAGAATGCCATCAGATCAGCAGGCCGTGCAGGTCACCGGTGGCGATGGCGAAGTAGATGCGCTGCAACACGTTCTGCAGGATGTACAGGATGAAGATCAGCGCGATCGGGCTGACATCGATGTTGCCGAAATTTGGCAGCGCATTGCGGATCGGCCGCAGCGCCGGTTCGGTGATTTTGTACAGAAAATCGCCGATGGACCACACCAGCCGGTTGCGGGTGTCGATCACGCCGAACGACGCCAGCATGCTGAACACGGCGGCAAGGATCACCGCCCAGCGGTACAGGCTGAGAATTTCCTGAGCGAGGTCGAACAGAATGGTGAGCACGCGGCGCTCCTTCGGGGGCGGCGGAACCTAACCGGGGGCCATTGGGACCGCAACCGGCAAGCGTTTGACCCCGTGCCATGCGCGCGCCAAGCTTGCCGCCGGGGAACGCCGGAACAGGGAAGGCCGCCATGCCGCAGAGCCTGCGCGTCTATCAATCCATGTGGGCCATGGAGCGCCGCCGCCCGGACGGGCAGGAATGGACGCTGGAGCAGAAGCTGGCGATGATCCGCGATGCCGGGTTCGACGGTGCCGGAATCCGCTTCATCGACCGCGACTATGTGCGCGAGGTCACCGGCTTCCTGCGCGCCCACGGCATGACATGGCAGGCGCAGTGCTACCCGAAGACCGCCGATGACCTGAAACCGGTGCTGGATCTGGTGGCCGAGTTCGGGGCCGACCATGTCAACCTGCAACCGGATGTGCGCCCGCACCGGCTGGAGGAGTGCATTCCGCTGATCGAAGGCTGGCGGCGGCTGGCGCGGGAGGCGGGGGTGGCGGTGCATATCGAAACCCACCGCGACCGCATGACCACCGACCTGTTCTTCACGCTGCGCCTGCTTGATTGCTTCCCCGATCTGCGGCTGACCGCCGATATTTCGCACTACGTGGTCGGGCGCGAATTCGCGCTGCCCATCGCGCCGGAAGCCCATGCCATGATGCATCGCATCATGGACCACGCCTGGGGCATCCATGGCCGGGTGGCCAGCCGTGAGCAGATTCAAATCCAGCTCAATTTCCCCCACCTGCAACACTGGGTGGAACTGGCCTATGGCTGGTGGGAGTACGGCATGCGCTCATGGCGCGCCCGCGCGCCCGGCGATGCAGTGCTGACCTTCCTGACCGAACTCGGCCCGCCGGAATACGCCATCACCGGCGCGGACGGCTACGAACTGTCGGACCGCTGGGCGGAAGCGGTGCAGATGAAGGATGCGGTGCGGGCGATGTGGGCGCGGATTGCGGCGCAGGCGTAGGCCCCCGCCGCAAACCTCAACTGCCTCAGCCCGGCTGGAACAGCCCAGTCCCGGTGGGCGACCACACCAGCGGCTCAAAGCCATAGGCTGCGCCAACCCGGCGCACATGGCCGAAGGTCGGAAAATCCAGATGCATCCCCGCCAGCTTCAGCCGGTCGGTGGCCACCATGTCGAGCGCCCGGCTGCGGCTGACACGCCCCAGATCGGCGTCGATGTCGAACGCCATCGCCGCTTCCGGGCGGGCAAACTGGATGCCGGGGATATGAACGATATCACCCCAGATCAGCAGCGTGTCGCCGCCCGAGGCGATCACCCAGCCGGTATGGCCCGGCGTGTGGCCCGGCAGATGCAGCGCGGTGATGCCCGAAAGCGCCTCCTGCCCGTCATTCACCAGACGCATCCGGTCGCTGTACGGGGCCAGCGATTTCTGCGCGATGCCGAAATACTCCTGCGCCGATTCCGGGGCCTGCGCCTGCACGTCCTTGTTCAGCCAGAACCCGGTTTCGGCGGCGTTGATGACAATTTCGGCGTTCGGATAGCGCGCGGTGCCGTCATCGGTAAGAAGGCCGTGGATATGGTCCACATGCGCATGGGTCACCAGCACGGCACTGATGCTCTCGGGTGCCACGCCAAGGGCGGCCAGACGGCGCGGGGCCGCGCCCAGCACATGGCCGTAGGCGCCGCCGGTTCCGGCATCCACCAGAATGTTCTTGCCGCCGGTTTGCAGCAGGAAGCAGCTGACCGTGATGCGCGGCGGCAGCACGCGGAAGCTGTCGCGCAGCAGCGCCTCGCTTTCCTCCACCGGCACGCCGTTCACCCAGCCGATTTCGGCGTCGAACTGGCCGTCATTCAATGACGTGACGGCGACATCGCCGACTTGCAGATGGTGGTAACCCGGATTGGCGTTGGACATGGCGAAGCTGCTCCCCTTGCGGTTGTTTCGGCACGATATGTGCCGTTCAGCGGTGTTCCGGCAAGCCCGCCTTGCCCGGCGCGCGCGACAGAATGCGCCCAGAGAGGCGCGGCGGCAGCAGCCCGCCGAAGCGCGCGGCTGCGGCCACCCACCACGGAAACGCCACCCGCACCCGGCCTGCGGCGATGCCGCGCAGAATGATCGCCGCCGCCCGGTCAGCATCCATCAGCCCCGGCATCGGGAAGCGGTTCGCAGCGGTCATCGGCGTGCGGATATAGCCGGGGCACACGCTGGTCAGAATCACACCCTGCGCCCGCGCCGGGGTGGCGGTGGCCACCGTCCATGCATCCAAGGCCGCCTTGGCCGCGCAATAGGTGGGGGCCCCGGGTGTGGGCAGGAATGCGGCCAGTGAGGCCACCGCCGCAATGCGCCCTCGCACCCCGTCCGGCCCCGGCGCTTGCGCGCGCATGGCGTCGTAGGCGGGCAGCATCAGGTTCATCGCCCCGTCCAGATTCACCGCGAACAGGTCGCGCACCTGCCACGCCTGCTCAGCGGTGCCATCGGGAATGCCCGCCCCGGCCCCGGCATTGGCGATCACCAGATCCAGCCGCCCGGCCTGCCCGGCCCAATCGGCCATCGCCGCCGCATCGCGCACGTCGGCCAGGCGCTCGGCCACCGTGGCCCCCTTCGCCCGGCAGGAAACTGCCACCGCTGCCAGCCGTGCGGCATCGCGCCCGCCCAGATGCAGCGTCACACCGGGTTCGGCCAGCGCCACCGCCAATGCATGCCCGATGCCGCTCGATGCGCCGCTGATCAGCACCGATTTGTAAGCCGCCATGTTCCCGCCCTTGCCCTGCGCTGCTAGAAGGCGGCACCCCCGATAGGAATGCCGATGCCCGCCCCTCTCGCCTCCATGACCGGCTTCGCCCGCAGCGCCGGGGCTTCCGGCAGCATGAGTTGGGCGTGGGAATTGCGCAGCGTCAACGGGCGCGGGCTGGATGTGCGGCTGCGTCTGCCCAACGGGCTGGACGCGCTGGAAGCCGGGTTGCGGGAAGCGGCGGGCAAGGTGCTGAAGCGCGGCAACGTCACCGCCAATCTGACGGTAGCGCGGCAGGAAGCGCCGAAGCTCACCCCGGACCCGGCGGCGCTGGAACAGGTGCTGGCGCTGGCGCTGGATCTGGCCAAGCGCATCCCCGGCGCCGAACCGCCGCGCGCCGAGGCGCTGCTGGCCCTGCCCGGCGTGTTGCGCCCGGCCGCCGCCGTGGAAGACGAATCGGCCGTCGAAGCGCAGGCCGCCGCCGTCCGCGCCGGATTTGCCGAGGCGCTGGCCGGGCTGGTCGAATCCCGCAATGCCGAAGGTGCGCGGCTTGGCGTGATCCTGACCGGCCAGATCGACGAAATCGCGGCCCTGCGCACGCAGGCCGCCGAGGAAGCCGCAGGCCAGCCCGCTGCCCAGCGCGCCCGGATGCTGGACTCCCTGCGCGACCTGCTGCGCGATCAGCCCGGCCTGCCGGAGGAGCGGATTGCGCAGGAAGTCGCCCTGCTGGCCAGCCGTTCGGATGTGCGTGAGGAACTCGACCGGCTGGACAGCCACATCGATGCCGCCCGCGCACTGCTGGCCGAGGCGGCGGGCGTGGGGCGGCGGCTGGATTTTCTGGTGCAGGAATTCAACCGCGAGGCTAACACGCTGTGCAGCAAATCGGCCAGCGTGGCGCTGACCGCCACCGGGCTGAAGCTGAAAGCGGCCATCGAGCAACTGCGCGAACAAGTGGCAAATATCGAATGACCATTGCGCGCCGGGGCGTGTGTTTCGTGCTGGCCGCGCCATCCGGGGCGGGCAAGTCGTCGATCTCGCGCGCTTTGCTGGCCAGCGAAACCGATCTGGCATTGTCGGTCAGCGTGACCACCCGCGCCCCCCGCCCCGGCGAGCAGCATGGTGTGCATTACTTCTTCCACAGCATGGACGAGTTCGAAGCCATGGTGGCGGCGGGCGAATTGCTGGAATGGGCGCGCGTGTTCGGGCGCGGCTATGGCAGCCCGCGTGCGCCGGTGGAACAGGCGCTGGCGGCGGGCCACGACGTGATGTTCGACATCGACTGGCAGGGCCACCGGCAACTGCGCGCCGCCCTGCCTGCCGACACGGTGGGACTGTTCATCCTGCCGCCGTCACTGGGCGAACTGGCTGCCCGCCTGCGCGGGCGCGGCAGTGACAGCGAGGCCGAAATCGCCCGCCGCATGGCCGCCGCACAGGATGAAATGAGCCACGCGGGCGAGTTCGACCATGTGCTGGTGAACGCGGACTTCGAAACCGCCGTGGCCGAAGCCCGCGCGGTGCTGCACGCCGCCCGGCTGCGCACGGCACGGCTGCCGGGATTGCCCGCGTTTCTGGAGCGGATGCGCTAAAGCAGCCGCGCCAGACGGTCGAACTCCGCCACACTCAGCGTCTCGGCCCGCCGTTCCGGGGCGATTCCGGCGCGGCCCAGCAGCGCCTCCCCACCCAGCGCCTTGAGCGACCCGCGCAGCATTTTCCGCCGCTGGCCGAAGGCGGCCGCCGTCAGGCGCTCCATGGCGCTGAACAGTGCCGGGTCCGGCTGCTCCGGGCGCGGCGTGAGCACCACCACCGCCGACCAGACTTTCGGCGGCGGCACGAAGGCGGCGGGCGGGATGCGCATGCGGAACTCGGCGATGCAGATCCACTGCGCCAGCACGCCCAAACGGCCATAGGCCTCGGTGTCCGGGGCGGCGCAGATGCGGTCGCCGACTTCCTCCTGGAACATCAGCGTCAGTTTTTCCCACTGCGCTGCCTGCCGCAGCCAGCCCACCAGCAGCGGTGAGGCGATGTTGTACGGCAGGTTGGCCACAATCTGCCGGGGGGCAGGCACCAGCGTGGACAGATCAAGCGCCAGCGCGTCACCGGCCAGCACCCGCAGGCGCGGGTCGGACTCGGCCAGTTCGCTGACGGCGGCAATTGCGCGCGGATCGACCTCGACCGCCGTGATGTCCTGCGCGTCCGTGTCCAGCAGGGCCCGGGTCAGACCGCCGGGGCCGGGGCCGACCTCAATCACGTGCCGCCCGGCCAGATCACCGGGCTGGCGGGCGATGCGGGCCACAAGATTGGCATCCAGCAGAAAATGCTGGCCCAGCTTGCGCCGCGCATCCAGCCCGTGCCGGGCGATCACCTCGCGCAGCGGCGGCAGCCCGGCGGGCAATACCATGTGCCGCGCCCCGGCTACGACCGCTCGTCGATGATCCCGCGGCGGCGCAGATCGCCGATCAACTGGCGGGAGGCGAGTTCGATCCGCTCGTTCAGGATGGTGTCTGCCAGTTCCTGCTTGCTCGGCAGAACTTCCGTGGCTTTGGCACGGTCGCAGACCATCACGATCATGATGCCATCTTCGGCCACCAGCGGTGCGCTGGCCTTGTTGTCCGGCAGTTTTTCCAGCACGGCACGCAGCGCCGGAGCCGTGCTCTCCAGCCGCACATCACCCGGGTTGGCCGGATGGCCCTTCTCGTTACCCTTGTTCGCGGCCTCCACGTCGCCACAGGCCCGCGCCGACGACGACAGCTTCTGCGATTGTTCCAGCATCTGCTTCTGCTGCTCGGTCGGCTTGGCCGGGTCGAGCCGCGAGGTGAACGGAAAGAACGCCTGCCGCACATGCAGCACCATGGCGGTCTCCCGCCCGATTTCGCGCTTGCCGCGCAGCGAGACGATGGAGAAACCGCCCGGCACCCGAAGCGGGTTGCTGACCGCACCGGGCGGCATCTTGCCCAGCACCGCGACCTGCGACGGATCAAGCTGGCTCGCCTGCACCCAGCCAAGGTCGCCGCCTTGCAACGCGGTCTGGCTCTGGCTGAACTGGGCGGCCACCACCGGGAACGGGGCCCCGGCGCGCAATTGCTGAATCACCGCCTCGGCGAACTTGCCCGCTTCCGCAGTCTGGGCCGGGGTTTCGGCGGGAATGAAAATCTCGCTCACCCGGTATTCGGTCTGGCCGATTTGCGATTTGAGCTGCCGCTCCCGCTCGGCCACGTCGGTTTCCGACACCTGCGCCAGCGGCCCCAGCACCTGCCGGATCACGCGCGACCAGCCGATCTGCACGCGCAACTGGTCAACCAGCGTGCGGAAACTCACGCCGTCCCGCCCCAGGCGAGTCCGCAACGTGCCCCCGGGCATGCCATTGCGCTGTTCCAGGTCGCCCACCGCGCGGGCGATTTCCTGGTCAAGCACCGCCACCCGGCGGCGCTGCATCTCCTGCAGGCGCAGCCGCTCATCTATTAGTTGCCGGGCAATTTGCACCGCCAGCCGCGACAGCACGTCGGCACGGGCTGGCAGCCCGGTGGACAGCGCGAACAGCCGCGTGCGGTTTTCCACGTCGCCCATGCTGACCACGTCGCCATTGACCACCGCCACAATCCCGGCAGCAGGCGCGGCTTCAACAGCTGCGGCCTGAACCTGGGCCGGGCGCGTGGCGGTCAGCGCCGAAACGGCGGCAAGCGCCAGCAACAGGCGGCGGACCCTCATCGGGCGGCTGGGTGACATGGCGCGGGCTATCTCCTGGTCGTATCGGCCGGCACGCTCATAGACCGGCAAGGCCACACGGTCATAGGCCGTTGAAGCCGATGGTGCCGACAGTTTTGAACGTTATCTGAAACAACAACGTGGACGACCCGTTGTCGCCTGCAATCGAATAGTAGCGGCGGAAGTAAGAAACGTCGAACACAAAACACTCATCTTCATAAGCGCCGCCCGCGCCAACGGAAACCATCTGGCCGGTCTGAATATCCCGCCGCGCATTGGCCGAAACACGCCACCGGCCGTAACGGGTCCCCACTCCGGCCGAGACTTCGTTGCGTGGTATGGTGGGCAGGCTGCCGGTGGGCACCGAATCATAGTACGAATACGGATTGTACGACGAGTACAGATACCCGGCACTCAACCGCAGCCAGTCCGGACCGCCGCTGGCCACCGCGTCGGCAAAGTGCAGCTGCATCGACTGCTGGGCGAAGCGCTGGCGCGACAGCAGGTCGAACCACGGGTTCGGCGCGTAATCCACATGGCTGACCACATCGGTCACCTTACCCTGCAGGCCCGACCCGTAGGGAAAGGCCCCTTCCGTGTGCGTGCGGTAGCCTTGGCCCACCTGCGCATCCAGTTTTTGCCCGGCGGGGAAATACCACGCCCCATGCAACGCCACGTTGGCGCGGGTGCCGCCTTCCAGCCGGTCGATGCCGGGGAAGCGGTTCAGGCTGAACAGATTGGCGTCGGTGAAATCGAAGTCCAGACTGTCTTCGTTTGGAATCAGCGTGTTCAGATACGCCGGGATCACGCCGGGCGCGGCCATGCCGTACTTGCTGCCCTGCGGCGCACCGATCAGTTGCACGATGGGTTCGACGACCTGCGAGCCCCAGTTTCCGGCATCGCGCACCAGCGGCCAGCGCCACTCCAGCGCCGCCGTCGGCATGCCTTGCGCGGTGTCGGCCGAATTGCGCGGCCCCCAGCTTGGCTGCTGGTCAAGCTGCCGGGCGTAATAACCCGCCCCATCGGCGTGCAGCACCAGCTTCCACAAATCGCCCACCGCGCCGGTGGCCGGGCGTTCCCAGTCCACCCGCAGGCTGGCACGCTCGGTATTGGTGCCGACCTTGCGGACGATGTTGAACGCCCCGGCATCCACCGAGGTCCGCCCGCCCAGCGCGTCCGGCTCACCCACAAAACTGTATTCGTAACGCGGCAACACATAGGGCAGCTGGGAACTGACCGTGTTGCTGGACAGGCCCTGATAGGCGCGGGCATCCAGCTTGGTGTAGGCCCCCTGCCCGAACCCTTCCAGATAGATCTGGCTGGTCAGCACCGGCGCAATGCCGGGCAGATGGAAGTCGCGCAGATAGGTGATGGTGCTGGCGCGTTGCAGGTCGAAGCCCCAGCGCCATTCGTCGTTGATGGCAAATTGGCCGTTGGCGAAAATGTCCTCGCCGCCCTGTCCGTGGTCGTCACCGGCGGACATGTTCACGGTCAGCTTGCCGTTGTTGAACGCGTGCCGCAGTTGCGCCTCCAGCGCCGGGCCGTTGCGGGTGGCCAGCAGCGGCGTGATGGTGGCGTCGGTGGCCCCGTCGATGGCCCAGAAATACGGCTGGCGGACAAACGCGCCCAGATGTTTGGAAAACCCGATGGACGGCACCAGCAAGCCGCTGGCGCGGCGCTGTGTCGGGTCGGGGTGGGTCAGGTACGGAAACCACGCCACCGGCACGCCATAGAAATCCAGAACCGCGTCCTGATACTCCATGCGCTTGTTGGCCACGTCCTGCACCGCCGTGCGGGCGCGCAAATCCCACAGCGGCGCCCGCTCGGGGTGCTGCAGGCAGACATTGCATGTGGAATAGATCGCGCGGCTGAGTTCGTTCACCTGCGCGTCCGTGCGCCGCGCGCCGTTGGCCGCCAGCCTGCCGTTGTCGGGCAGCAGCGCGCGCATGTTGGTCAGCACGCCGTCCTTCATGCCCTGCGTCAGTTCGGCGTAGTCGGCAAACACCACCTGCCCGCTGGGGTCCAGCAGCGCCACGTTGCCGCGCGCGGCGGCCACCCCGGTGTCCCGGTCGTACGTGACCTGATCGGCGCGGATGACCCGCGCCCCCTGCCAGATCTCCACATGCCCGCTGAGTGTGACCAGCCCGCCATCGCGGTCATAGGATGTGGCATCGGCGGTGTAGAACACCGGATCGGACTTGCTGACCGGCTGCGAGGCTGGCGCACGTGCGCTGGAAAACTGCGCCTGCGCCGCACGCGGCACCCACAGCGCGGCCAGCGCTGCGCCGAGCAGCAGCGCCGCACGCAGCCGCGGCGCAGCCGCGAGGGGATGCGGGCGGTCAGCCATCTTCAAGGTGCAGCAACAGCGCCACCGCTAACAGGCAGCCGGAGGCCGCCGGCACCCATGCGGCCATGATGGGCGGCAGGGCGCCGGACTGGCCGAATTCCTCGGCCAGCTTGGAGATCATGAACAGCGCAAACCCGGCGGCGATGCCGCCGCCGATCATCTGCGCCACGCCGCCGCGCCGGTGCTGGCGCATCGAAAACCCGGCGGCCAGCAGGCACATGGTGCCCGACAGCAGCGGCAGCGCCAGCAATGTCTGGAATTGCAGCTGGTGGCGGATCGACGAGAAGCCGGAGCGATTGAGCAAGGCGATGAACCCCGGCAACGCCCAGACGGAAAACGTGTCCGGGGGGGCGAAACTGTCCTGCACGCGCGCCACCGTCAAATCGGTGGCCAGCGCCAGGCTGGATGGCGGGCTGGGCAACTGGCCGGGCGCGATGGTCCGCGCGTCCTGCAAGCTCCAGGCACCGTCGCCCAGACTGGCATGTCCGGCCTCGATTCGCTGCAACAGCCGGTCGTTGTTATCCAGCCGGAAGATGCTGACGGTACCCGCTTCCAGCACCGCGCCCTTGGCCGCCACCGTGGCCGCATGCAGGATCGCCACGCCTTGCGGGTCCAGCGCATGGTCGGACTGGCGCAGCCACAACTGCCCGCCATTCAGCGCCAGCGTGCCGACACGCCCGCGCAGGAACTGGTCTTCCATCACCACGGCACGCGCGCGCATCACCGCGGAAACCGGGCTGACCGCCGCCGTCGCCAGCCCGCCCAGCGCGACCGCGCACAGCGCAGGCGCCGCAAGAAACTGCCAGGCCGACACACCGGCCGCCCGCGCCACGATCAACTCGGACGAGCGCGTCAGCCGCCAGAACGCCAGAATGCCGCCCAGCAGCACCGCGAACGGCAGAATCTGCATCATCACCCATGGCAGCCGGAAGGCGGCGATCTGCACCACGATGCCGAACGTCGCCTCGGGCCGCACGGACGCGCGGCGCAGCAATTCGATGAAATCGAACAGTGCCACCAGCCCGGACAGCCCGGCCAGCATGCCCAGCACCGCCAGCAGGAACACCCGGGCGATATACACTGACAGCGTGACGGCGAAGGTCACCCGGCTACACCGCGCCGATGCGGGCGTGCAGCGCACGCGGCACCAGCCCCAGTTGCGGCCCGAACAGCAGCCAGCCCGCCAATACGCCCGGCAGCACGGCATGAACCCAGATCAGCGGCATCAAAGATGTCTGCCGTGTCGCCAGATTGCCCGCCGCCAGCCCCAGCGCCAACAGCGCCACAATGGTCAACACCGCCCCCAGCGGGCGCAGGATGCTGCCGTGGCGGCGGAACGTGCCCATCAGGGTCGCCACCAGCGCCACCATCGTGAAACTGATGCAGGTGAACGGTGTGGCCAGCCGCTTGTTGGCTTCCACCAGCATCTTGGCCACATCGCGCGGCGCGAACGCGCCGGACGGGTGCAGCAGTTCGGCCAGCGGCATCTCGATCGGGTCGCGCAGGCGGGTGCCCACGCCGGCGCCGGTCTGTGCGAGGTCGATGGTGTTTTCCGCAAAGCTCAGCACGTTCAGCCGCCCGCTCTGCCGGTCGATCACCTGCCGGCTGCCGTTGATCAGCAACACGCGCGGCGTGCCGCCCGAGTCGAGCAGGCGCCCGCTTTCGGCCAGAATTGTGGCGTGGCTGGACTTGTCGCGGGCGTCGTCCACCAGCACGCCGCGCAGCGTGCCGTCGCGGTCGCGGGTGCGGACATACACGGTCAGGTCCTCGCTGACCGGGGTGAACACGCCTTCCTGCAACAGGAACGCGGCCAGCCGGTTGCGGATTTCGAACTGGAATTCGCGGAACGCCGTGAAACTCGCGGGCACGATATACAGGTTCAGCAGGAAGCAGGCCCCGCACGCCAGCAGCGCCAGCGCCAGCCCCGGACGCGCCAGCGACAGCGGCGACAGCCCGGCGGCGCGCATCACGGTCAGTTCGCGGTCGCCGGACAGGCGCTGATAGACGAACTGCACCACCACAAAACAGGTGATCGGCAGGATCACCGCCACCAGATTCGGGATCAGCAGCACGGTCAGTTGCAGGAACACCACAAAGGACAGCCCGCGATTGACCACCAGTTCCACGAAGCGCAGCGACTGCGTCAGCCAGATCAGCGCCACCAGCCCGCCAGACACCGCCGCCAGAGCCAGCAGCAACTGGCGCAGCATGTAGCGGTCGATGCGCGATGCGGTCGCAGCACTCAGCATGGGGCGGCAGTCACCTCCGGTCGGGCGGGCGCACTCTAGCCGCCCGGCACGCGCCGAAGCAAAGCCGGGCCGGTCAAGCCTCGCGGTCCGGCAGCACCTTGCCGCGATTGAGCAGCCCGTGCGGGTCCAGCGCCTGCTTGATGCGCTGCATCGCATTCAGTTCCGCGCCCCCCCGCCAAAGCGGCATCATGTAGGGCTTCAGCTTGCCCACGCCGTGCTCGGCCGAAAAACTCCCGTCCAGATCGCGCACCACCGCACCCACCGTGTCCATGATGTCGTGGTCACGCGCCAGAAACGCCGCCGGGTCCATGCCCACCGGCTGTTCCAGATTGAAGTGGATGTTGCCGTCGCCCAGATGGCCGAACGGCACCACGCGAATGCCCGGCATCAGCGCCTCACATGCCGCCGACGCGCGGCGGATCATGTCCGGCACGCGGGAGACGGGGACCGACACGTCGTTTTTCACGCTGGCCCCCTCGCGCTTCTGCGCCTCG
>CAIPHQ010000436.1 GCA_903864895.1 uncultured Rhodospirillales bacterium | reverse complement strand
GCGCATCCTTCGCTACATCGGCCGCCGCATCCTGTTCGTCATCCCGCAGTTGTTCGGCATCATTCTGGTCAGCTTCTTTCTGGTGAAGCTGATTCCGGGCGACCCGGCGGTGATGATGATGGGGCCAACCGCCTCGCAGCAAAGCCTTGATGCGCTGCGCGAGAAAATGGGCTTCACCCAGCCCTTGTTCACGCAGTTGCTGCGCTATTTGCACGATGTGGTGCGCGGCGATCTCGGCACGTCGTGGCAAACCACGCAGCCGGTGACGGAGGATCTGTTCCAGCGCTTTCCGGCCACGCTGGAACTGATCAGCTTCGGCCTGCTGCTCGCCATTCTGATCGGTTTTCCATTGGGCGTGGCTGCAGCCCGGCTGAAGCGCGGGCCGGTGCGCAAATTCGCCGACTACTACGGGCTGCTGGCAGGCGCGATGCCGGATTTCTGGCTGTCGCTGGTGCTGATCTACGTGTTCTACACCCAGTTGAACTGGATTCCGGCCCCGCTGGGCCGCATCGACATGGCGGTGCTGCCGCCGCCCATCATCACCGGCAGCATGGTCATCGACAGTCTGCTGGCGGGCGATTCCGACGCGCTATACTCGTCCTTTGGGCATCTGGTGCTGCCGGTGCTGACGCTGGGGCTCATCAACGCCGGGCCGATCCTGAAAATGACGCAATCGACGGTGGAGCGCACGCTGGCGTCGGATTTCGTGCGCTATGCCGAAATGTGCGGCCTGCCGCGCCGCGTGGTGCTGCGGCAGGCCATTCGCGCCGCGTTGCCGTCCATCATCACCATCATCAGCGTGTTGTACGGGTTCCTGATCGGTGGCGCGGTGCTGGTGGAAATCGTGTTTTCATGGGGCGGGGCCGGGCAATACGCGGTGCAGGGCGTGCTGAACGCAGACGTGAATCCGGTGCTGGGCTTCGTGGTATTTTCGGCGGTGCTGTCGTTGATCATCTATCTGCTGGTTGATCTGCTGTATTTCGTCCTCGATCCGCGGACACGCGGATGAGCGGCAGCGATGGCGCAATGCTGGATGTTTCCAACCTGTGGGTTGGGTTTCCCAGCTATGGGGAGCAGACGCATCACGCGCTGAAAGGCGTGGATTTGCGCATCGCCCCCGGTGAGATGATCGGGCTGGTCGGTGAATCCGGCTCCGGCAAGACCACGCTGGCGCGCGCCATCATGGGTCTCGTGCCGCCGCCCGGCGTGGTGGAAAAGGGCCGCGTGCTGTTCGCGGGCCGCGACCTGACCGCGCTGGGCGATGAGGCGCGCCGCGCCGTGCTCGGCCGTGAGCTGGCCATGGTGATTCCCAATCCGCGCGCCGAACTCAACCCGGTGCTGCCGGTGGGCCGCCAGATCAGCAACGTCGCGTTCTATCATCTGGGCGTGTCGCGCAAGGAAGCCGACCGCATCGCGCTGGACATGCTGCGCGCGGTGCGCATCCCCGATCCCGAGCGGCGCTTTGCCGCCTATCCGCATGAACTCTCGGGCGGCATGGCGCAGCGCGTGGTGATCGCCATCGCGCTGGTGTGCTGGCCACGCTTGGTAATCTCCGACGACGCCACCAGCGGGCTCGATGTGACGGTGCAGTCGCAGGTGCTGGACCTGCTGCAAACCATGGTGCGCGAGAAACAGGCGGCGACGCTGTTCATCACGCGCGACATCGCCATCACCGCGCATTTCTGCGCCCGCATCGCCATCATCTACGCGGGTGAAATCGTCGAAGTGGCAGACACGCGCAGCTTCTTCACCCGCCCGCATCATCCGTACAGCATCATGCTGCTGGCGGCGTTTTCGCATAACCCGGCCCTGCGCGCGCGCTGGACCCGCACCGAGGCTGCGGGCGGCGTGGCAACCGGCGGCTGTGCCTTCGCGCCGCGCTGCGTGCGCCGCCAGCCCCGCTGCACGCAGGAAGCGCCCGTGCTGCGGCAGATGGCGGCGGGCCATGACGTGCGCTGCCATTTCCCGGTGGATGCCGCCGCATGAGCGCGATGCTGGACGTGCAGAATCTGGTCAAACTGTTCCCGCTGGCAGGCACGCGCAAGGTGGTGCAGGCGGTCAACGGCGTCAGCTTCACCATAAATCGCGGTGAGACTCTGTCGCTGGTGGGCGAGTCGGGCTCCGGCAAAACCACGGTCGGGCGCTGCATTCTGGGGCTGATCGACGCCACCTCGGGCGACATCATCTTCGACGGGCAGCCGATGGGGCGCGGGCGCGACATCCGCTCGAAGGCGCTGCGCGGGCGCGTTCAACTGGTGTTTCAGGAGCCAGCCGAATCGCTGGATCCGCGCATCCGCATCGGTGCCACGCTGGCCGAACCGCTGCGCTTTCTGGGCGTCAACCGCGCCGACCGCGACAAGCGGGTGCGCGAGGTGGCCGAACATCTCGGCCTGCCCGCCCGCGTGCTGGACCAGTATCCGGCCGAACTCAGTGCCGGCCTGCAACAGCGCGCCGGCATCGGGCGCGCCGTCATCACCCGCCCGGAACTGGTGATTCTGGATGAACCGACCTCGGCTCTGGACCCGACAGCGCGCGCCGAAATCGTCGATCTGCTGATCCGCCTGCAGGCCGAATTCGGCACCGCGTATCTGCTCATCACGCACGACCTGTCCACGGTGCGCTTTGTCAGCCACCGCGTGGCGGTGCTGTATCTGGGCAGTATCGTGGAAGAGGCGCCTGCGGAGGCGCTGTTTGCCCGCCCGCTGCACCCGTATTCGGTTGGCCTGCTGTCCTCGGTGCTGCTGCCGGACCCGGCACTCACCCGCACGAGCGCCGTGCGGCTGGAAGGCGAAATCCCCAGCCCCATCGACCTGCCGCCCGGCTGTGCGCTGGCCGGGCGCTGCCCGTTTGCCGATGCGCGCTGCCGCGCCGAGCGGCCTGTGCCGGTGGCCGTCGCGCCACAGCATTTCGTCAGTTGCTTCCACCACGACAAGGTCGCGGCCCTGGACGACACCACCGACAATTTCGCCCGCTTCCAGGAAGATTCGGCGCGCTTGCTCAGCGTCGGCGCGGGCTGACCAACAGAAGGGAGAGCGCGGTATGGGCAGGTTGAGCGGCAAGGTGGCGTTGGTGACGGGCGGTGCCAGCGGCATCGGCAAGGCGTCGGTGCTGGCAATGGCGCGAGAGGGCGCCTCGGTCGGCATCGTGGACCGCAATCTGGCGGGCGCGCAGGCCACGGCGGCCGAGGCGGCCGCACTTGGGGTGAAATCGGCGGCGGCAGCGGCCGACGTAGCCGATGAGGCGCAGGTGGCCGCCGCCTTCGGCAGCATCGCCGCCGCATTGGGCGACATCGACATCCTGTTCAACAACGCAGGCATCGACACGGTCAGCCTGCTGGTCGATATGCCCGCCGGCATGTGGGACGAGATGATTCGCGTGAACCTGCGCAGCATGTTCGTGTGCAGCAAGCAGGTGTTGCCCGCGATGCAGAAGCGCAAATGGGGGCGGATCATCAACACCGCCTCCCAACTCGGCCACAAGGGCGCGCCGAACATGGTGCATTACTGCGCGGCCAAGGCCGGTGTGATCGGCTTTACCCGCAGCCTGGCCTATGAGGTGGCGCGCGAGGGCATCACCGTGAATGCCATCTGCCCCGGTCCCATCGAAACCCCGTTGCTGCGCGGCATTCCGCAGGACTGGCTGGACATGAAAAAAGGCGAACTGGCCATCGGCCGCTTCGGCCGCACCGATGAGGTGGCGCCGACGGTGGTGATGCTGGCCTCCGACGAAGGCTCGTACTATGTCGGGGCCACACTGAACATGAACGGCGGCGATTACATGATCTGACCGGCGCAGCCCGGTCTTCACGGCGCGGCGGCCTGCAAGGGCCGCCGTTTTGCGTTTGCGCAAGATCAACGCAGCCTGTCCTGGTGCCGCGCAATGTCCTATGCACGGCGAGTTGGCAACGATGCCACGCCGGCGGGTGGTGATTTGCAACGCGGAGCGCCGCGCGTGTATATTGTGCTGGAAGAATTGATATCCAATCGCGGATAATAAGGGAGATGGGTTGAACATGTCAGACGGCGTATTCATCGAGGCTCTCGTGGTCGACGACGAGACGTCGCTGCTTGAAGAACTGAAAGATTTTCTGTCGTTCCAGAGTGTCTCGGTCCATCTGGCTGCAAATGGCATACAAGCCCTGGAACAACTGGCCGCCCATCCGGGTGTCACCGTGGTATTGACTGACATTCGTATGCCAAGTCTGGACGGTCTCACTCTGGCCAGCCGCATCCTGCAGGCGCATGGCGATGCCGATGCAGTGGAAGTGGTGTTGATGACCGGCCACGGGACCATTGAAACCGCCGCCGAAGCGGTGCGCGCCGGGGCGTTCGACTTCCTGCGCAAACCGATGGAACTCGATGACGTCATTGTCGTGCTGCGCCGCGCCCACGCCCGCGCCATCGCCCGCCGTGATGCCTATTCGACCCGGATGGCGGAAATGAGCCGCCTGCGGGCCGACTATGCCGATTTGCAGGACCGCTTCGCCCGCGTGGCAAACCCGATTGACCTCACGTCCGATGCGCCGCCGGTACTTGCCCACATCCTGGCGCACGAATTGCGCGCGCCGCTGATGCCGTTGCTGTCGTTGCCCAGCATTCTCAGCGACCAGCAATCCCTGCCCGCCGGGATGCTGAATTCCTACCTTCGCGACGTGCGCAAGTCCGGCGAGCAACTGAAGGACATCGCCGACGACCTGATCGAACTGCTCGCCCCGCCGCGGGAGGACTCGTTCGTCTGGCAGGAAGTCTCGCTCGGACGCCTGCTGGCCAGCCTTGAAATGCTCAGCCTGCCCGCCGCACGGGACTCCAAGATCACGCTGCTGCGCTCGGTGCAGACGGATGGCGCGGTCGAGACGTGCGAGGCGCATCTGCTGGCTGCACTCTGGCGGCTGATCAACCACGCCATCAAGGCCACGCCGCCCGGCGGGCAGGTGAAATTGTCGGTGCAGGAGGCGCAGCGCAGCATGATCGCGTTTGCCGTGCACAATGACGGGCGCGGCATGACCGAGGCGGAGATTCAGTCGGCCAAGCTGCCGTTCCACCAGCTTGACCCGGCACTGAGCCGCCGGGTGGAAGGCATGGGGCTTGGCATTGCGCTGGCCAACCGCATGGCGCAGCGGTTGGGCGGGCATCTGGATATCGTCTCGCCGGCCACCGGCGGTACCACGGCCAGTATCGTACTGCCGCGCACGCGGGCGCAGCGAGCGCCAAGGTGAAGCAAGCCCCGTTTCCGTCAGCCCCTCCCGCACACCCTGCAAGCGCGGTTGGCACAGCGGGCGGTCTGGCGGGGCAGGGAAGGCGTGGCTGGACAGACGATCTGATCAGCCTTGCCGTGATTGCTGCCGTCGCTGCGGCGTTGATCGGGCTGGTCACGTGGCAATTTCAGGCCAGCACCCGCGACAATGAGGCGCTGATTGACCGGCGCGCCAGCGAACGCGCGGTGGCGTTGTCGGCCCTGTTGCGCGATGCCATTCATGCCTCGCTGCTGCAAGTGGATGCGCTGCACGACGCAGCCCGGATGATCACGCGGCAAAGGCTGGCGGGCGATACCACGTCCGAGCGGGAACTCCACGAAGATTTCGATCCGCTTCCCGGCGCAGGGAACCCCGACGTAGCGCAGATTTCGGGTGTGGGGGCGGATGGCTTCCTGCTGTGGAGCACGCTGGCCTGGGAGCCGCCGCGCACCGACCTGCGCGACCGGGCATTCTACGAAGTGTTCGCACATGGCCCCGGCAGCGGCGATTATTACACCTTGCCGGTCATTGGCCGGACCAGCCAGCAACTCGTGATCCAGATTGCCCGGCCCATTCGTGATCCGGGCGGGGCGTTGCAGGCTATTTCAGTGGTGTCGCTGCGCGCCAACATGCTGCAGCGCCTGTGCGCCGAACTGTCGCTCACCACAGAAGATGCGGTCACCCTGGTGCGCGCCGATGGCGCGGTGCTGATGCGCCGGGACATGACGCATCTGGGCGAAATCGTTCCGGACTGGTCGCCGCAGTCCGATGCGGCGCAGGATGGCCAGTTGATCAGGCCGCAGGTCAGCCGGATCGACGGGCAGATGCGCTATGTTTCAACCCGGCAGATCCCCGGCCAGCCGCTGTATGTGCGCGTCGCGCTGTCCAAACCGGCGCAGGTGGCCGCCCTTGCGTGGGTGGGTGAAACGGCGCGGCGTGGCACGCTGTTCTTCGCGCTGGCGGTGATGATTCTCGCTGTGGCGGGGGGCGTCGTCGTGATTGTCCGCCGCCGCTCGATGGCGACGGGCATTCGCGCGGCGCAGGTCGCCGAGAGCGAGGCGCGCTACCGCGACGTGTTCGAAAACCTGCCCGACGGCATTGTCGTGCTACAGGGAGTCGAGCAGCAAAAGCCACTGATTGCCTACGTCAATGCTGCGGCCTTGCGCATCCTTTGGCGCAAGATTGATGAGACTGTTGGCCAAAACTGGTTCGATTTCATCTATCCCGGCGATCTGAACACAGTGCGCGGACGCATTGATACGGCATCGAGCGGCAAGCATCTGCCGTTGGCCGAATACCGGATAGTGCGTGCCGACGGGCAGGTGCGATGGCTGCGGCTGAGCAGTGCCGTGATGCCGGACCCGTCTGACACAACCCGGCTGCGGGTGATCGGCGGCATCCGTGACATCACTGAAACGCGCGAACAGGCGGCGGCGCTGGCCGAGGCGCAGGCGCATACCGGCCGCATCCTCAAGGTGGTACCGGGGGCGTTCTACGAATTGCAGGCGGCGCCCAGCGAGGCGTTGCAGCGGGTTTTTGCCTCGGAAAGCGCCGCAGACCTGTTCGATCTGCCGTTCGAGGACGTGGCCAAACCCGGATTTCTCACCGCGCACAGCGGAATTGATGTGTACGCCATGCGCGAAGCGGCGCTGGCCGCCTCCGGGCCGGGCGGTGTTGCCACCATCGAATATCCACTGACCCTCGGCAGCCGCCGGATGTGGCTGCGCGACACGATGCGCCTGATACCGCGCACCGATGGCAGCCGTCAGGTCGTGGGCTTCGTGTCGGACATGACCGCCGAACATGCCGCTGACGAAGCCCGGTTGCTGGCTGAACGCGAGTTGCAGCGCCGCAACTGGGCGCTGGCGGCGTTTTCGCGGTCGATTTCCATTCTGATCCGCAGCGGCTCCGTCGATGAACTGGTGGCCCGGGTCTGCGAGGTGATCGTCGAGGAACAGGTCTATATTCTGGCGGCTGTTGGGCTGCCGTCGGATGCGCCGGGCAAGCCGGTGCATCTGAAGGCCACCGCCGGTCCGGCAACCGGCTATGCCGAACAACTGGCTCTGAGCTGGAGTGAGGACGTGCCGGAAGGGCGCGGGCCAACCGGGCGTGCCGTGCGCGATGGCGTGCCGCATATCGTGGATGACACGGAAACCGACCCGCTCTACGCGCATTGGCGTGACCTTGGCCGGAAATTCGGCATCCGTTCCAGCCTGACGGTTCCCAGTTTTGCCTCCGGCCGTACAGTGGGCGTGCTGATCGTTTACGCGTCGCAGCCGCATGCCTTCGGTCCGGACGAACTGGCGGTCTTTCAGCGGCTGAGCGACGAAATCGGCTTTGCCATCGAACTGGCAGGCGAGCGCGCGAAGTTCAAGGAAGCCGAGGCGGCGCGTCTGGCCGCTGAAGAAAATCTGCGCGCGGCAGTGCAGCTTGGCCCCGGCGTGCTGTACCGCGCCCGGGTGGCGGAAACGGGAATCGAAATTCGCAATGTCTATGGCGATGCGGCGCGCGTGACAGGCAACCTCGCCGTGATGGGCGGCGGGCCCGCGAGTCTGGCCGATCTGCTGGGCGCACCGGATGCGCTGCCCGCGCTGCTGGACCAGTCTGATACCGTCACCCAGACCGGGGACTACGCGCTGGGCGCCAGCGATGGCACCACGCGCTGGCTGCGCAATGTCACCCGCGTGGCGGCGCGCAGTGATACCGGGCTGGAAGTGGTGGGCTATCTCAGCGAAGTCACCCGTGAGAAGCAGGAGCAATTGCACCATCAGCAAGTCACCACGCTGCTGACGCTGGGTGAGATGGCGACCGGGATGGCGCATGAACTCAACCAGCCGCTCGCCAGCATCAGTTTTGCCGCACAAAATGTCGGCATGATGCTGGCCCGCGATCAGCTCGATCTGCCGGCGGTGGCCAGCAAGGTGCAAAAGATTGTCGGTGAGGCGCACCGCGCGTCGCAGCTTGTGGAACACATGCGGGTGTTCGCCCGCAATGAGCGCCAGTCGCTTCGCCCGACCGGATGGCATGCGGTGCTGCAATCGTCGCTGGAAATCCTGCGCTCGAAGCTGAAAGGCTGCGACGTGCGCGATCTGGTGCCGGACAGCCTGCCACCGGTGCTGGGGGCCTCCATCCCGATGGAGCAGGTGCTGATCAATCTGATTGCCAATGCCGTGGATGCATACGAAAGCGCTGGCGTCAGTCTGGGCCGCAGCGTGACTGTCTGGGGCGGAACCGATGGCGGGGACGTGCTGCTGCGCGTGTCAGATCACGCAGGCGGTGTGCCCGCCCATGTGCTGCCCCGCCTGTTCGAGCCGTTTTTCACCACCAAGCCGCCCGGCAAGGGCACAGGCCTCGGGCTGGCGCTGGTGTTCGGCACCGTCACCGAACTGGGCGGCACCATCAGCGCCAGCAATCATGATGGCGGTGCGGTGTTTGAAATCCGCCTGCCGCCCGCAGGGCGTCCCATGCTCACCGCCGCAGCCTGAGACCGCTCTGCGCCCTTGGCATGCAGGCCGCGTTCCCCATAGTGTCGGCGCAGGGAGCAACGCGGGACCGCCAATGTGCAAGATTTTCGCGTCTATCGATCCGGCCAGTTATGCCAGCGAGACGCGTTCGGTGCGCCTCTCGGGCCATGTCACCTCCATTCGGCTGGAATCGGCGTTCTGGGCCACGCTGGAACAGGTAGCGGCCTCGCAGGGGGTCACGCTCGGCCGGTTCCTGACCAAGCTCTATGATGAAGTGCTGGAACTGCACGGCGACGTGACCAATTTCGCCTCGCTGCTGCGCTGCGCCTGTCTGGTGTATGCCGAGGCGCTGCGCCCGGACCCGCAGGCCAGCGCAGAGCTTGCCGCTGCCGCCAGCCGGGATTTCGCGGTGGTGATGTAGTATTCGGCTACTACCCGGCGCATTTCCCCGCCTCCTAGTTTGGGGACAATGAATCGGGAGGTCGTTATGTCGGGCGCTATATGGCGGGTGGCTACGTGCGCCCTGCTGGCAGCATTTGCCACCACCACGCTGGCGTTTGCCGACGACACCGATCCGGGCCGCAAGCAGTTCCTGACCAGTTGCGGCACCTGCCACACCACCGACAAGGACGGCGGCAACCGGCAGGGGCCGAACCTGTTCTCGGTGTATGGCCGCAAGGCTGGCACGCTGGAGGGGTTCGCCTATTCCGACACGCTGAAGGCCGGCGGCTGGGTGTGGGATGAAACCACGCTGGACGTGTGGATCACCGACGCCCAGGCAGCGCATCCCGGCACGGTGATGAACTACCGGCAGGCCAACCCGGACAAGCGCAAGCTTGTGATCCAGTATCTCAAGTCACTTTCAGCCCAGAACTGAGGATTTCGTTATGGCCAAAGCCATTCACGCCATGATCCGGGTGTTCGAGGAAGCCCGCTCGGTGGCGTTCTACAAAACCGCCTTCGGGCTGGATATTGCCGGCCGCTTCGGCTTCGACGGGTTCACTCTGGTCTATCTGCGCAACCCGGAAGCCGATTTCGAGGTCGAGCTCACCATCAACCACGACCGCACCCAGCCATACACGCATGGCGACGCTTACGGCCACATGGCGTTCGCGGTGGACGATCTGGACGCTGAACACGCGCGTTTCACCACCGCAGGGCTTGCGCCGAACCCGATCAAGGAATTCCATCGGGACGGCGCGTTGATGGCCCGCTTCTTCTTCGTCACCGACCCGGACGGCTATCGGATCGAGGTGTTGCAGAAGCACGGCCGCTACCGCTGAACCGGCGCGCAACGACGCGCCAAGGGAGGAAACCATGCGAACAACGCAAGACGGCCGCGCCCAACCCAATCTGGGGCGGCGCGGATTTCTGAAAACCGGTGCCGCCGCCGCCGCCATTGTGGTGACCGGGGCTGCCATCATCCATTCGGGTGAGGCGTGGGGGCTGGAGACCAAGTCGCTGGCGCCGCAGACCATGCGCGCGCTGGTGATCATCGCCCGCGACATCTTCCCGCATGACCGGCTGGAAGACAAATACTACGCCATCGCGATGAAAAGCTGGGACGAAAAGTCCGCCAGCGACGCCGCCACCAAGGCGATGATCGAAGGCGGCATCGCCACGCTGGATGCGCTGGCCAAGTCGGCGCATGGCGTGACCTACGCCGAAGTGGCGTGGGAGGTCGATCGCGTGGCGCTGCTGCGCCAGATCGACCACGGCGCGTTCTTCGGTGCGGTGCAGGGCGGCATGCTGGCTGGGTTGTACAACCAGCAGGACGTCTGGCCGCTGTTCGGCTACCAGGGCGAAAGCGCCTCCAAGGGCGGCTACATCCATCGTGGCTTCAACGACATCGAGTGGCTGTAACGGCGCCGAGGGAGGAAACAAAAATGGCAAAATTCGACCTCAACGACGACAGCGTCGTTGTCATCGTCGGCTCCGGCGCGGGCGGCGGCACTCTGGGCACCGATCTGGCGCGCGCGGGCATCAAGACCGTGATTCTGGAAGCCGGTGCGCGCTATGAAACCGAGGACTTCGTCAACGACGAATGGTCCTCGTTCATGCAGCTTGCGTGGAAGGACCCGCGCAGCACGTCCGGCAACTGGCGCGTGCACAAGGACTTCCCGGGCCTGCCCGCATGGATCGTGAAAGCGGTCGGCGGCTCCACCATCCACTGGGCCGGTGCCTCGCTGCGCTTTCAGGAACACGAGTTCCGCGGCCGCACCACCTATGGCGACGTGGCCGGTGCCAACCTGCTCGACTGGCCGGTGACGCTGGCCGAGATGGAGCCGTGGTACGAAAAAGCCGAGTTCCGCATGGGCACCACGCGCACCAACGGCATTCCCGGCCTGCCCGGCAACAACAACTACAAGGTGCTGGAAGCCGGCGCGAAAAAGCTCGGCTACAAGGAAGTCCACACCGGGCGCATGTCCATCAACTCGCAGCCGCGCGATGGCCGTGGTTCGTGTCAGCAGATCGGCTTCTGCTTCCAGGGCTGCAAGTCCGGTGCCAAGTGGTCCACGCTGGTCGCCGAAATCCCCAAGGGTGAGGCCACCGGCAATCTGGAAGTGCGCCCGGAAAGCCAGGCGGTGAAGATCGAGCACGACGCGTCGGGCAAGGCGACCGCTGTTGTCTATGCCGACAAGGACGGCAAGTTGCAGCGCCAGAAGGCCCGCGTGGTGGCGGTGGCCTGCAACTCCATCGAAAGCCCGCGCCTGCTGCTGAACTCTGCGTCCAGCATGTTCCCGGACGGCCTGGCCAATTCCTCGGGCCAGGTCGGGCGCAACTACATGCGCCACACCACAGGGTCGGTGTACGGCATCTTCGAAAAGCCGGTGCACATGTTCCGTGGCACCACCATGGCCGGTATCGTGCAGGATGAAGCCCGCCACGACACCAAGCGCGGCTTCGTGGCCGGCTATGAGCTGGAAACCCTCTCGCTCGGCCTGCCGTTCATGGCCGCCTTCCTCAACCCCGGCGCCTGGGGCCGCGAATTCACCTCTGCCCTCGACGGCTACGAGAACATGGCGGGCATGTGGATCGTCGGCGAGGACATGCCGCAGGAAACCAACCGCATCACGCTGGATCCGGCGCTGAAGGATCATCTCGGGATGCCGGTGGCCAGCGTGCATTTCGACGACCACCCCAACGACATCGCGATGCGCAACCACGCCTACGGGCAGGGCCGCGCCATCTACGAGGCGGTGGGCGCGGTACGCACCTTCCCGACGCCGCCGTATCCGTCCACCCACAATCTCGGCACCAATCGCATGAGCGAGAAGGCGCGTGACGGCGTGGTGAACAAGTGGGGCCAGACCCACGACGTGAAGAACCTGTTCATCTCGGACGGGTCGCAGTTCACCACCGGGGCGGCGGAAAACCCCACCCTGACCATCGTGGCACTCGCCACGCGGCAGGCGGCGACGATTGCGGGCATGATGGCGCGCAACGAAATCTGAACAACGCTTGAACAGCGCCCTCCGGCCGCAGGGCCGCGGGGCGTTTCTGCGTCCGGGGGTCTGGCGTCAGCCGCGCCCGCCCGCCTGCTCCAGCAATTCCTCCTCGGCGGCCAGATGCAGCGCCACCACGGCGTCCAGCGCGTACAGCAACCGCCGCGCCTCCCGCGCCTCCCCCGCTGAAGCCTCCGTGCTGTCCATCGCATCGGTCAGGCCGCCCAGACGGGCCACGAGGTCGGCAATTTCCTCATGCATCCGCGTCATCGCCCCCAACGGGTCGCGCCCGCCCAGGCGGCGAGCCAATTCGGGGTAAATCACCCGCTCCTCGGTCTGCTGGTGCGGCAGCAAGATCCCGCGCAGATCGGCGGAAATCCCGCGCAACGCCTCCACCGGCAACGCCGCGTGGCCGGAGGTTTCCAGCGCATCTGCGGCGCGGC
>CAIPHQ010000435.1 GCA_903864895.1 uncultured Rhodospirillales bacterium | reverse complement strand
GGCGTGAACGGCGTGCCGTACTGGTATTTCTACGGCGCGGATGGCGCGTTGGCCGGCCGGGTGGTGCAAAGCGTCGATCCCGGCGGCGTACTGTGGGCCACCCTTCCGCCCGCGCAGGCCATTGGCTGCGTGGTCTATCCGGCCGCCGAAGTCACGGCGCCGGGCGTGATCGAACACACCTACGGCGACCGCTTCACGCTGGGTGAACCGGATGGCAGCCGCAGCGAACGGGTGGCGGCGCTGAGCGCGCAGTTGCAGGCGGCAGGGTTCAAGGCCCCGGTGCGCCCGCGCATCCGGGATGAGATCTGGATGAAATTATGGGGCAACCTGTCCTTCAACCCGCTGTCGGCGCTGACCGGCGCCACGTTGGACCGGCTGGCCGGACAACCTGATCTGCGCGCCGTGGCGCGCGCGATGATGCTGGAAGGACAGGCGGTGGCGGAGGCGCTGGGCGTGCGGTTCCCGATCTCCGTGGACAAGCGGATCGACGGCGCGCTGGAAGTCGGGGCGCACAAGACGTCGATGCTGCAAGACCTTGAGCGTGGCCGCCCGATGGAAATCGACGCCCTGCTCGGTGCGGTGGTGGAATTGGGCGTGGTGGCCGGGGCTGCAACGCCCGTGTGCGATATGGTGCTGGCCCTGGTGCGAGAGCGGGCGCGTGTGGCGGGTTGCTACGCCGGATGATCATGTTTGCGGATTTGAGGTGACATCATGGCAAAAATTCTGGTCATCGACGATGAGCCCCAGGTTCGCCGCGCCATCTGCCAGATGCTGGCACGCGGCGGGCATGAGGCGCTGGAGGCCAATGATGGCGCGGAAGGCATTGCCGTGGCTCGCACAACGCCGCCCGATGCGGTGATTACCGACATCATGATGCCGAACAAGGAAGGCATTGAAACCATTCGGGAACTGCGGCGCGACAGGCCGGACTTGCCGATTTTGGTGATATCCGGCAATCCCGGATCGTCACTGTATTTGCAGATGGCGACGCTTCTGGGCGCACATTCGGCGCTGGCCAAACCATTCCGTTCGGCAGAACTGCTTGAAGCGGTTGCCGCAATGCTCAAGCCCGCGCCGGACGCGCGGGCCTGAGCGGCTGGATTACGGCGTTACTTCAGACATCACTTGCAGCATGCGGTTGGCAATGCTGTCGCGGTGACGGATGAAGAAGTCGCGCAGCACCGGCGACGCCATGTGCGAGCGCAGCGCGTCGATGTTGTCCCATTTCTGCCAGATGGCGAACCGGTCAGCCGCCATTGGCGCCTGCGGGCCGCCCATCTCGTTCGAATCCACCAGGATCACACATTCATGACAGCCCGGCTGGGCCTTCACCTGCGGGATATACGCTTCGAGTTCCTTGATCAGCGCTTCGCGCTGGCCGGAACGGGCGACGATAAAGGCTATGGCATGCAGCATCGGCGGTTCCTATCAATCATGGCCCCGAAAACGGCCACATGGCGCGGAATATACTCGGAAGCTGGATCGCGTCGAGCACAAATTCCCCGGCCAAGGTAACAACATTTAACAATTGATCCGGTGCTGTTCGGTTTCAGCGCCGCCAATCTATGGCGAAGCGGCAATAAGCATCGCCACACGCAGCGCAATGCGTTTCCACCGTTTGGGCCGATACCGACACCAGCGCCGAAAACAAGCCGGTGAAGACCGCTTCATGCCACACACAGACCGGGGCCGGGGCGGTTTCTCCGGCACAGAGCGGATTGCCGGCAATCTCGAACCATACCGGCGCGCCGGCCGAAGCGCGCACCTGCCCGCTTCCCGCAAACGTCCAGGCATGGGCGCGGATGGCCGGCACCAGCAGGCGGGCGGCCAGCGGTGGTGGCAGCATTTTCAGCACGGCCTGCACCGGGCGGGGAATCCGGTGGGCCAGCAAATATTCCGCGGTCAGGCGCCCGGCTTCCCGCAGGATCGTCCGTGCCTGGTCCGGCGGCAGCGTGGCGCGCAGGGTCTGGTGCAACCGCGCCACGCGGGCGGCCTCAACCATTTCACCGGGCGGGGCGGCGAACCATTCGGCCGCCCCGGCGCGGTGAAACAGCGCCGCAGCGTCCGCCTCACCAGCCGCCGCGCGCAAGGCTGGCAGCAGTTGTATGACCGCATTGGGCCCAATACGGGCCGGGACAGCTTCGCCCCAGCCCGCGCCTGCCTCAATGGTGATGACCGGCTGCCTCATCGGCATCCACCAGTTGCTCATCGCCGCCGCCGCACGCCTTCACCGCCTCAGTGCGCGCCTTCGCCTTGCGGGTGCGGTCGGCCCGCGCCTCCCATTCGGCGGCCTGCGCCGGGGCGATGTTGCGGTTGCCGTCAAAATGGAAATCCACCTTCTTCTTGGACTGCGGCCCCCAGTAGCCAACCTTGCCGAGGTCGTAGAATTTCCGCTCGAAGCCGGATTTCAGGAACGCCTTCAGACAGCCCAGCAGATAGCGCCGCCGCTGCCCGGTGCCGGACCACGGGTAGGAGAACAGCGCCTTCTTCATGTAGAATCGGCGGTAATTGTTCATCACGCCATCGAGCAACTCGCCACGGTCCATCGCCTCGGGGCGGATGATCGGGGTGACGAAATTGTATTTCTCGAAGTCGAACACCTCCACCTTGTCGCTGAGTTCCTGAAACAGCTGCGTGAACGGCCACGGCGTATACATCGACCAGTTCGCCAGATCGGGCTTCCAGTCCATCGCCATGCGATAGGTTTCTTCCAGTGTCTCGCGGGTCTCGTTTTCCAGCCCGACGATGAACTGCGCTTCCACCACAATCCCGGCTTCGCGCAGCAATTGGATAGCGCGCTTGTTGTCGGCGACCTTGGTTTCCTTGTTGAAGCGGTCAAGCTTCAACTGCGCCGCCGCCTCGGTGCCCAACGAAACATGGATCAGTCCGGCGCGGCGGTACAGCGGCAGATATTCCTCGTCGCGCAGAATGTCGGTCACGCGCGTGTTGATGCCCCACAGCACTTTCTCGTTCAGGCCGCGCGCGATCAGTTCCTCGCAGAACTGAATGAACTTCTTGCGGTTGATGGTGGGTTCCTCATCGGCAAGGATGAAGAATTTCACATCGTACTTGTCGTGCAGCGTCTGGATTTCTGCCGCCACCTTCTTCGGGTCGCGGATGCGATAGTCGCGCCAGAACTTCCACTGCGAGCAGAACGAGCAGGTGAACGGGCAACCGCGCGCCATGTTCGGGATCGCCACGCGGCAGTTCATCGGGATGTATTTGTACTTGTCCCACTCCAGAATGCCCCAGTCGGGCTCGATGGAGTCCAGGTTCTTCACCGTGGCGGCCGCGGGGCTGGCAACGATCTTGCCGCCATCGGTGAACGCAAGTCCCTTGATGCTGTGCCGCGCGGCGGGCCAGCGCCCGTCATCGATGGCGCGAACCAGTTCGACCAGAATTTCCTCGCCCTCACCGCGGACAATCACGTCAATCCACGGTGCTTCGCTCAGCACCTGCTGATACATGAACGTGGCGTGGATGCCGCCGAGGATGGTGACGGTGCCGGGGTGCAGTTCCTTGGCAATCTGCAAGGCACGCTCCGCCTTGTAGATCGACGGCGTGATGCAGGTGGCCCCGACGATATCGGGCTTCTCCTCGGCCAGCATGGCGCGCAACTGGTCGTCGGTCAGGTTGTTGGTCATCGCGTCGATGAAGCGGATATCGTCGAACCCCGCCGCTTTCAGCGATCCCGTCAGGTAGGCCGCCCACGCGGGCGGCCAGTTGCCCGCAATTTCAGCGCCGCCGGAATGGTAGTTCGGGTGGATCAGAACAATGCGCACGACGCTGCGTCTCCCCGGTATTGTCAGGGGAGGTTGACAAGTCTGGCGTCAACCTGAATTGACGCAGATCAATCTGGGCCGCCGGTTCAGCGTTTTGCCGCTGCCGCGTGAATTTGCGCGATGGTCTGACGGGTGGTGATCTGCTCGGGATCGGTGCGCAGTTCAATCACCGCAGGCTTGCCGCTGGCCGCCGCGCGGGCAAAGGCCGGGGCAAATTCGGCGGTGGTGGTCACCAGCTCCCCGTGGCCGCCGAAGGCTTCAATCAGCCGCACGAAATCCGGGTTGGTCAGCGCGGTGGCCGAGGGGCGGTTGGGGAATGACCGCTCCTGATACATGCGAATCGTGCCGTACATGCCGTTGTTGAACACCAGCACGATGGGCGTGGCGCCGTGATGGAACGCGGTGGCCAGTTCCTGCCCGGTCATCATGAAGCCGCCGTCGCCGGCAAAACACACCACCTGACGGCCCGGATAAGCGAGCGACGCCCCGATGGCCGCCGGCACGCCGTAGCCCATGGCCCCGTTGGTGGGGCCAATGAAGCGCTGGCCGTCCTTCAGATGCATGAAACGCGGCGCCCAGGTGGCGAAATTGCCCGCGTCAGTGGTCATGATGGCGTCGTCCGTCAGCAGACCTTCCAGGTCATGCAGGGCCGCCGCGAGGTTGAGTACGCCCTGATACTGCGGTGCCGCATAGCCCGCCATGCGGATGGCCCGCAGATCGCGCGTCCAGCCCGCCCACGCCGCCGAGGCCACCGGCGGCAATTTCGCCAGTTCGGCGGCGAACACATCAAGGTCGGTGGCAATGCCCAGTGCCGGGCGATAGACGCGGCCGATTTCGGCGGCGTCCGGATAGACATGCACGATCGGCGCCGATCCGGACTGATCGAACAGCGTGTAGCCCTGGCTGACCGGCTCACCAATGCGGGTGCCGAAGGCCAGAATCAGGTCAGACTGCTTGGCCTTGGCCACCAGCGCGGGGTCGGCCCCCACGCCCATGTCGCCCACAAAATTGTCCAGCACGCCCGGATACAGCGATTGGCGGCGGAAGCCGACCGTCACCGGGATGTTGTGCGCCACCAGCCAGTCGCGCATCTGCCCGCGCGCCGTCTCGCTCCAGTTGCCGCCCAAAATGGCCAGCGGGCGCTGGCTGGCGGCCAGCATGGTCATCATCCGCGCCAAGGCGGCGGGGCTTGGGTGCGGCACCGCCACGTCGGCACGGCCGATATCGGTGGCCACCGCCATGCGGCGCTGCATTTCCTCGGACAGCGCCACCACCACCGGGCCGGGGCGGCCCGAGGTCGCCACATCCACCGCGTGCGCGATCAGTTCCGGGATGCGCGTGGCGTCGTCAATCTGGGTCACCCACTTTGCCAGCGGCTGGAACATCCGCCGGTAATCAACTTCCTGGAAGCTCTCGCGGTCGGTTTCCTCAAACGGAATCTGCCCCACAAACAGCAGCATGGGCGTGGAATCCTGCATCGCCACATGCACGCCAATGGCGGCATGGCACGCCCCGGGGCCACGGGTCACGAAGGCCACGGCGGGCTTGCCGGTCAGCTTGCCCACGGCCTCGGCCATGTTGGCGGCGCCGGCCTCAAAGCGGCAGGTGATCAGGGTCAGCTTGTCGCGCACCGCATACAGACCGTCCAGCACGTCCAGATAGCTCTCGCCCGGCACCGCGAAGACGTGCGAAATTCCCTGCGCGACCAGCGCATCCGCCACGATATGTCCGCCCAGCCGTGGTGCGCGCGTCGAGTCGGTCATCCTGGCCCCCTGCTCTTCTTGGCCCGACCATAATGCCGCACGCGTTTCTGCGTCATCCCGTGGAATAAGCCTGTACTGCCATCCGTCCTTGGCATACTGGAACAAGGAACCGGGGCCCTTGGCCGACGAGATTCAAAAAGTGATCACCGGGCTGATGCCGCGCTTGCGGCGGTTCGGGCTCGCGCTGACCGGGTCGTTGGCTGATGCCGACGACCTGGTGCAGAACGCATGCGAGCGAGCTTTGCGCCGCTCCGGGCAGTTGCGCGACGAAGGACGGGTGGATGCGTGGATCTACCACATCATGCGCAACCTGTGGATCGATGAGGTCCGCTCTCGCCGCGTGCGCGCACATGATACGCTCGACGCAGCGAGCGAGGTGATCGGCATGGATGGCGCAGCGGCGGCGGAAGGGCATGTGACATTGGGCGCGGTGCGGCGCTGTCTGGCGAGTCTGTCGCCAGACCATCGCGCGGTGCTGACGCTGGTGTGCGTGGATGGGCTGAGCTACCGCGAGGCGGCTGATGTGCTGGAGATTCCGGTCGGCACGGTGATGAGCCGCCTGTCGCGGGCGCGGCTGGATTTGCATGCGCTGCTGGCCGCGCGGCCAGAGACAGCTTCGGACAAGGTTTTGCCGATGGGGCCCGCGCGTGGCCTGTCCGGCATTCGGCGGGGACAATAATGGACGATCTCGACACACGGCTTTCGGCCTATGCCGACGGGGCGCTGGATATCGAGGCGACGGCCGATATTGAAGCGCTGCTGGCCAGCGACGCGCGTGCGCGCCGCATCGTGCAAACCCACCGGGAGGTGACATCACTGCTGCGCGCAGCCTGCGCGGCGGAGCTGTATGAAGGTGTCCGGCTAGCTCCGCCCGCCCGGCGGATGGCTCCGCGGCGCACCCGCGCCTATGCCATCGCTGCCTCGGTCGCATTGCTGATCACCGGCTACGCGGCAGGCTGGAGCACGGCCGTCCGCCCGGCGGAGGCCAGCTTCATTGACGACGTGGCGGAATACCATGCGGTCTATCAGCATGAGACCAAGCGTCTGGTGGAACTGACGGCCGCGCAGACGGACGAGATCAACTCATGGCTGGGCGAGAAGCTGGACCGGCAGATCGTGCCGCCGGACCTCAGCGCCGACGGGTTGCATTTCGCCGGGGCGCGGATGTGGATCAGCAATGGGCGGCCGGTGGCCGATCTGTTCTACACCCGTGACAGCGGGCTGCCGGTGGCGATCTGCATTGTGCAGACCGAGGAAAAGGCCAAGCCCGGCAGCGGCATCAGCACCGCGCGCAGCGACGGGCTGCAAATGGCGTACTGGCAAAGCGGGCGGCACATCATGGCCGTGGTGGGCGAACTGAACGAAGCGGAAGCGCGCCGCATTGCCGAGCGCAGCCGCCAGCAGGAAGGCGGCTAGGGCTTGCGATGAAGGCGGCGAACTACGCCGCCTTCGGGGCCGCCTGTTCCGCCGTCAACGCCGTCTCGGCCGTGCCTGACACAATCAATTCCAGCACTTCGCGCTCGGTGGTGTGGCGCACATAACGATCGCCCACCACCTGCCCGCGCTTGAGCACCATCACCCGGTCGCCCACCGCGAAAATGTCGGTCAGCCGGTGCGAGATGATCACCTGCGCCACACCCTGCCGCTTCAGTTCGGTCATCGTCTCCAGCAGCCGTTCGGTGGCCATCACCGAAAGGTTGGCCGTGGGTTCATCAAAAATCACCACGCGCGGGTTGAACGAGATGGCACGCGCAATCGCCACCGATTGCTGGCGGCCGCCCGACAGGCTTTCCACTTTCTGGAAAACCGAGTTCACATCAACCTTCAGCCGCTTCAGCACCGCGTTGGCCTCGGCGTACATTTTCGGCCGGTTGACGAACAAACCAAAATGCCGCGGCCAGCGGCCAAGGAAGATGTTCTGCCCGACATCCATGTTCCCGCAGAGGGCAAAATCCTGATAGATCATCTCCATGCCCAGATCGCGGCTGTCCTGCGGGCTGCGGAAATGGGTGATCTTGCCGTCCACCAGCACATCACCGCTGTCGCGCTGATAGGCACCGGTCAGCACCTTCATCAGCGTGGACTTGCCCGCTGAGTTGTCACCGACCAGGCCAAGAATCTCACCCGGCATCAAATGAAAGTCGATGTTGCGCAGCGCGTGTACGGCACCAAAGTGCTTGTCGATCTTGCGCATTTCGATGATCGGCAGGGCGCTCATTCGGCATCTCCGGCGCTGGCGCTGTTTCGTTTGAAAAGCCGGGCAAAAATACGTTCCTGGCGGATCCAGATATCGCCCACCACCGCGCCGATCAGGATCAGCCCGATCAGCACGTTCATCCAGTGCTGCGGCATCACGAAGCTGGTGCCATCGGGAAAGATCACCTGCAACGACAACAGCGCGCGGATCAGCGTGATCGCAGCGGCGCCCGCCAAGGCTCCGAGGACGGTGCCGTAGCCGCCGAACACCGAGCCGCCGCCGATGATCACCGACGAAATCCCGTCAAGCTCACGGCCCAGACCGGCGGACGGATTGAATGACCGCAGATACGCCACGTAGATGATCCCGGCGGTCGAGGCGCAGAAGGCGCTGAACACCAAGGACCAGAATCGCACTGCGTTGGTGTTGATGCCGGAATACCGCGCCGCACGCTCATTGCCGCCGACGGCGTAGATCATCTGGCCGATAGGCGTCTTGGCCAGCACAATGCCCGCAATCAGCGCGAACAGCATCATCAGCAGCGTCTGCGCGCTGACCGCCTTGGCGACCAGCATGAACAATCCGGGCCCGGGGGCCGCACCCATGCCCTCCAGCACATCATAGACGTTGCGGCCGATCAGGTTGAAGTCGCTGGAGAATTCGGACAATTGCCGCCCGGCCACCAGCCACGAGCCGAAGCCGCGTGCGATGTAATACATCCCGAGTGTCGAGACGAAGGCGGGCAGCCGGTAGCGCACCGCCAGCAAACCGCTGACCGCACCGCACGCCGTGCCGCACAGCATGGCGATGGCAACGGCCAATTGTGGTGAATAATCCAGTTCCTTCATCAGGAACGCCGCCGTGGCACCCGAGAACGCCAGCACCGAGCCGACCGACAGGTCGATATCGCCATTGGCGATCACGAAGGTCAGGCCGGTGGCGACAAAGCCGATTTCGGTGAACGCCAGCAGCAATGAGAACGTGTTGTCCAGCGAGCCCCAGAAATCCGGCCGCAGCGCCATGCCGGCGGCCCACAGCACGACGGTCAGAATGATCGCCGCCGCATCGCGCCGCCCGAGGAACGCCTTCAGCCCGGTGGTGGCCATGCTGCGCGCATCCACCGCGCTGCCGCGCGTCTGCGCGCCGACAATCGCCGCCTCACCCCGGTCCGGCGGCGGTGGCGCTTCCCCGCCGCGCAACCGCGCCCATACCCGTGCGGCACCGCCGCCGCGAATGGCCCATGGTTCGATCAGCACGGCGGACAGCAGAATGATTCCCAGAAACGCCTGCACCGCACCGCCCGGCAACTGCGCCATGGTGCGCACTTCCATCTCGATGCCGTCCACATCGATGGTGTGCACCATCGGGATGCCTTCGCGCAGCACCTTGTCGATCAGCACCACAAGGGCTGCACCAAGGCACGCCCCCAGCACCCGCCCGCGCCCGCCGGCGATTGAGGCACCGCCCACAATCACGGCGGCGATCACGATCAGTTCCGAGCCTTGGCCGACCTGCGAGGTCATGCCCTTGTCCTGCGCCACGTTCATCAGCCCCGCGATGGTGGCTGTCAGCGCCGCGAACAAATACGAGCGGTTGCGCACGAAGCGCGTGCCGATGCCGGCGTATTGCGAGGCCTGCGCGTTGCCGCCCACCGCATAGGTCTGATAGCCGGTGCGCGTCTTGCCCAGCAGCAGCATGCCGAACACGGCAACGCCAAGGAAAATCAGAATCTGCGAGTTGAAGCCGAGGCTGTTGGTCTCGGCCAGCCCGAAGAACCAGTGATCGGCGGCGGCCTTGCTGTCGAAGGCGATGGTCTTGCCGCCGGTGAAGCCCAGCACCAGACCACGCCCGATGAACAGCATGGTCAGCGTGGCGATGAAGGCGGGCACGTTCAGCCGCGTGACCAGCACACCGTTGATCAGCCCCACCACCAGCCCGGTGATGACGGCGGCAAACGCCGACCAGCCCACCGACCAGTCGAAATGATGCGGGTCGTAGAAGATGGAAAACGCGGTTGCCACAAGGCCCAGCGTGGAGCCGACCGACAGATCCAGCTCCTTGTTGACGATCACGAAACTCATGCCCACCGCCATCACCCCGAAGCGCGCGGTGTCGCGCA
The DNA here is from genome assembly GCA_903864895.1 of uncultured Rhodospirillales bacterium. Taxonomy (GTDB): domain Bacteria; phylum Pseudomonadota; class Alphaproteobacteria; order Acetobacterales; family Acetobacteraceae; genus CAIPHQ01. The sequence continues at coordinate 4,129 of CAIPHQ010000435.1, read as the reverse complement.
ACACGGCGGAAAGTGCGTCGGTGGAGCCGAAGAAATCGGGGTTGATGTAGATGCCGATGGCGTAGAGCACCGCCATGAACAGCAGGATGCCCACTTCCCAGCCGCCCACCAGCTGCATGGGCAGGCGCGCGTTCAGGCGCGGGGCGGCGGACAGGTTGGTGGTGTTGGCGGACATGTGCATCCCTGCGGCTTTGTCGCGGAAGCCCCCTCCCCCCATGTCGGGAGGAGGGAGGGGTTAGGCGCCGCAGTCAGGCTGTCAGTTTTCGAACCGCTTGCCGACGTTGCCCAGCGAGTCCTTCGTCACCAGCTGCGCGCGGGTGTCGAGGTTGGCGGCGGCGATGTTGCGGTCGATTTGCAGATACAGCTGGGCCACCGGCCAGAAGCCCTGCAGGAACGGCTGCTGGCCGAGCGCGCCGGTCAGCGCGCCGGTCTTGATCTGCTCCTGCTGCTTCGGGCCGAGGTCGAAGCCGTAGGCGCAGATCTTGCCCTGCAGCTTCAACTGGGTGATCGCATCGCCCAGCGCCGGGGTGACGAAGCCGTTGGCGGCCATGGCACCGACCACGTCCTTGCGGCTTTCGATCAGGGTGACGACCGAGTTGACCACGTTGTCCTTGTCGACATCGATGCCGATGTTCTGCGGCCCGGCATCCACCTTGAAGTTCTTCAGCACGCCCGCCTTGTTCAGCGTCTTCACGGTCGCCTGGAAGGCGGCGGTGATGCGGCGGTTGACTTCTTCGTTGCCCAGCGTGGTGGTAGACGGGAAGATGATGCTGCCGCCCTTCACGCCCTTGGCGATCAGGCACTTGGCCAGCGCCTCACCACCGATTGCCGCGGCCGAGCTGTCCTGGCCGGTGTGGGAGATGTTGGAGCGGTCGTACAGATTGCCGTCGAAGCTGTTGGTGGTGGCGATGGGCACACCGTGTTCTTCCAGCTTCTTCACCAGATCATCGTAGGCACCCGACTGCGGCGTGGTCATGATGACGCCGTCGATGGTCGGGTCGTTCACAATCTGGTTCAGGATGGCGATTTCACGGGGGATGTCGTCCACCGGGGCTTCCGAGCCCAGCATGATCAGGTTGATGCCGAATGCATCGGCCGCCACCTTGGCACCAACGTAAGTCGGGTCGAAGAAGCCGTTGCCGGCGGTGTGGGTGACGATGGCGAAGGTGAGCTTGCCGTCCTTCGAGTGGAAATTCTTCGTGCCCGCAGCTTCCTTGGCCGCTTCATCGAACGAGTAACCGCCGACGGCCTTGCTGAGGGTGCCGTTCTGGGCCTGTGCGCCGCTGGCGCCGAACGCAAGGGCAGCCGCTACGGCGGCGGCGATGGTGAGGTGCTTCAAGGTGTCCTCCGTTGCGCCCATTTGCGGGCGCGTTTGTTGAACGCAGGCGATGCGGATGCGCGGCGCGGCCTGGACCTCCGGCATCACGCGTCCCGGCGCGATCATATCTGGGCGGCGCGGGAGGTCTAGCGGAGAATTATCAGACCATTCATAAAGTCCCGCCGGACAGGGCGGCAGCCGCGCCGCCCGCCGCCAGCAAGGCAGACACGGCATGCGCGCGATTTTCGTGATGATAAAGTGCGAGATGGGCCAGGCCTACCGGGTGGCACAGGAAGCCGCAGACTCCATTCCCGAACTGTCGGAACTGCACTCCACCTCCGGCCAGTATGATCTGCTGGGCAAGTTCTATCTGGAACCGGCGCAGGACACCGGGCTGTTCGTGACCGAGAAGTTGCAAACCATTCCGGGTGTGAAAGATACCTGCACGCTGATCACCTTCAACGCCTTCATGGGCGGGCGGGCCTAGCGGCGGGCCTGCCGCGTGGCGGTGTACGGCGTCGATTTCGGCACCACCAACAGCGTTGTCACCTGCCTGACCCCGGATGGGGCGGCGGAGACGCTGCGCCATGAGATGGGCGGGGCGGATCTGGACGTGATCCGCTCGGTGCTGTGTTTCTGGAATGACGGCCCGGCCGGGCGGCCCAATCTGCGCCATGCCGCGGGGCCGGAGGCGATTGCCGCCTATCTGGACGACCCGCTCGACAGCCGCCTGATGATGTCGCTGAAATCCTATCTGGCGCAGAAGAGTTTCACCGGCACCAGCGTGTTCGGGCGGCACTATGCGCTGGAAGACCTGATTGCGCTGTTCCTGCGCGCCATCCTGCCGCAGCGCCAACCGGGTGACATTCTGGTGGCCGGGCGGCCGGTGCGCTTTGCCGGTGAGACGGCGGATGATGCGCTGGGCGAGGCGCGGTTGCGCGCCGCGTTTGCCAATGCCGGGTGGCCCGAGATTCACACCGCGCTGGAGCCGGAAGGGGCCGGTTACCGTTTCGCGCGCGGGCTGGATGCGCCCGCCACCGTGCTGATCGGCGATTTCGGCGGCGGCACCAGTGATTTTTCGGTGATCCGCTTTACCCCGGGCGGTAACCGCAGCGTGGAACCGCTGGGCCATTCCGGCATCGGGCTGGCGGGGGACACGTTTGACTACCGCATCATGGACCATGTGGTGTCCCCGCTGCTGGGCAAGGGCACCACTTACAAGGTGATGGGCACCGAATTGCCGGTGCCGCCGGAATATTATTCCAGCTTTGCGCGCTGGCACCGGCTGAGCCTGATGCGGACCCCGCGCACGCTGCGTGACATCGAGCAGGTGATGCGCGCCGCCGCCTATCCGGAGCGGTTGGCGGCGCTGCTGACGCTGATCCGCGATGAACTGGGCTATGAGTTGTATCGCGCCGTGTCCGGCGTGAAGGCCGCCTTGTCGCGGGCCGGCAGTGCCGTGCTGCAGTTCCGCTACGAGGATTTCGTGATCGACGCGGCCATTGCGCGGACCGATTTCGAGCGCTGGATTGCGCCCGACATCGCCCGCATCGCAGGCACGGTGGATGCGGCGCTGCGGCAGTCCGGCCTGTCCGATTCCGGCATCGACCGCGTGTTCCTGACCGGCGGCACTGCGTTGGTACCGGCGGTGCGGCGCATCTTCGACACACGGTTCGGTGCGGACCGGGTGACCGGCGGGGGCGAGTTTGTCTCGGTGGCCGAGGGGCTGGCGTTGATCGGGCGCGACCGGGCGGGCTAGCGGCTTTACGCCGGGGCGGCGGCGCGGAATGATGGCCGGATGTTGCGCAATCTGGACCCGCATTTCTACACCGATGCCGCCTTGCATGACCGCGAGCGGGCGGCGATTTTCCGCACCCACTGGCATTTGCTCGGCCCCGCCTCGCAAGTGGCCGAACCCGGACAGTATGCGGCCGCCGAACTGGCGGGCGAGAAGCTGTTTGCCCTGCGCGGCAAGGACGGCGTGCTGCGCGCCTTCCGCAATGTGTGCCCGCACCGGGGTGCGCGGTTGCTGGAGGAAGGTGCCGGGCGGTGTGACGTGCTGCGCTGCCCGTACCATCTGTGGCTGTTCGACGAGACGGGCCGCCTGCGCCGCACGCCGTGGTTCGGTGACAGCCCGGATTTCCGCACCGAAGACTGGCCACTGACACCAGCACATGTGGCGATATGGCGCGGCCTGCTGTTTGTGTCGGGCGACCCGGGCCATTCGCTGGAGGAGCAGCTTGGCGACCTGCCCGAGGAAGTGGCGGACTACCCCATCGAGCGCTTCGCTGCGGTGGCCGAGCGGCGCTTTGAGATGCAGTCCAACTGGAAGACCTACACCGACAATTTCGTGGAGGGCTACCACGTGCCCGGCATCCACCCGTCCTTCGCGGCCGTGATCGACTTCGACGGGTTCGAGACGGTGGCGCGGCGCAATCTGGTGCGGATGACGGCGCCGCAGAAGGGCGGCAGCATCTATGGCGGCAAATGGCTGTGGATGTGGCCGAACTGGACCCTGAGCGTGTTTCCGGGCGGCATGAACACCAGCCGCATCAACCCGCTGCGCGTGCAAGCGACCGAACTGATCTATCATTTCTATTTTGCCGATACCACCGAGGCCACGGCGGCGGCGCGCGCCCGCACCATCGAGACCAACTGCGCCATCGTGCGCGAGGATTTTGGCATCTGCGAGCATACGCAGCGGAACATGGCCTCGGGCGCGTACCGGCCGGGACCGCTGAGCCCACGGCACGAGCAGGGGGTGGCGTGGTTTCAGGCCCGGGTCCGGGCGGCGGTGGGGCCGGCGGAAGC
>CAIPHQ010000434.1 GCA_903864895.1 uncultured Rhodospirillales bacterium | reverse complement strand
CGCAGGTGATGTTCGGTTTCCGAGGACAGATTGCCCTTGCGGCGTTCGATACCGAGGGCTGCGGTGAGGTTTCCCGCCGTTGTCATGGTGCTGCACCGTCTGAATGAATAGCTGCAAAATCGCGGCCCAAGCCGCCTTGTTGACGCGTGGGCGAGACCGAATCCGCCCGCCCGGGTTGAACACGCCCAGCCGATAACGGCCCCGCAGGGCAAGCTAATCGCTGGGCGGCCGCTGGCGGACAAACCGTTCGACACGCTTGTCCGGCACCAGCCACATCAGGGCCACAAGAACGTACATCGTATCCGCCAGCCAAGTCTCAATCAACGCCAGGCCGATTCCGGCCAGATAGAACACCAGAGACAACTTGCCCTTGATGTCGTTGCCGATGGCACCGGCCAGTTCAGACCCGTGGCGGCCGCGGTGGCCGGACTGAAAGCGGATGATGGTGGTCTGCATGATGGTCCACGCAAACGCCGGCATCAGCAGGGAAATCCCGTAAACCGCTGTCGGAATTGGCGCTTCGGGGTGGGCACCCATCCAGCTGGTGGCGAACGGTACCAGCGAGATCCAGAACAGCAAGTGCAGGTTGGCCCACAACACCGCGCCGTTGACCTCACGCACCAGATGGAAAAAATGGTGGTGGTTGTTCCAGTAAATCCCGACATAGACAAAGCTGAGGATGTAGCTGAGGAACTCCGGGAGCAGTTCGGCGAGCGCGTGCAGGTCCGCCGTGTGCGGTGCCCGCAGGTCCAGCACCATGATGGTGATGATCACCGCAATCACGCCGTCACTGAACGCCAGTAGCCGGTCTTTGGTCATCGCACCGCCCCTTATGTCCGGATCAGCCCGGAGGCTTCCGCCTTCGCCCGCGACGCCGCCATGCTGGCACTGACCGCCAGTGCGGCCGCGAGCGCGCGGATGCCCGCTGCCGCATCCACCACCACCGGCGCGCCATCCAGAATTGCGGCGGCGAAGGCGGCGTGTTCGGCTTCCAGCGCGTCGTGGTCCTTCCAGCTGATTTCCTCGATCCGCCCGCCGCCCGAGCCGGGGATGGGGATGCCGCGTTCGCGGCCTATCATCATCAGCTTGCGGTTGGCGAAATCCACCGACATGTAGCCTTCCTGGCTGAACAGCCGCATTTTCCGTTCGGTTTTCAGCGAGATACGGCTGGCCGTGATGGTGGCAACACAGCCGTTCTCGAAGCGCACGCGGGCGTTGGCAATGTCCTCATGCTCGCTGGCCACCGGCGCCCCCACCGCGTCAACGCTCTCGATGGGGCTGTCCACCAGCGCCAGTACAAGGTCGAGGTCGTGGATCATCAGGTCGAGGATCACCGACACGTCGGTGCCGCGCGGCTTGAACGGGGCAATCCGCACGCAGTCCAGATACAGCGGGCGGCGCATCCGCTCACTGATGGCTTTATGCTCGGCGGAGAAGCGCAGCAGGTGGCCGACTTGCAGCACGCGGCCATGGGCCTGCGCGAGTCGCGCCAGTTCCTCGGCTTCGGCCAGCGTGGCGGCGATGGGTTTTTCCACCAGCACGTGTTTGCCTGCTGCCAGTGCCGCCGAGGCCAGCGGGAAATGCGCTTCCGCCGGGGCGGCGATGACCACCGCGTCGGTGGCATCCAGCAAGGCGGGCCATTCCAGCGCGCGGGTGCGGGTTTCGCGCGCCAGAGTCTCCGCGCGGGCCGGGTCGAGGTCGTAAATGCCGCTGAACGTGGCGCGTTTGGAGGCAGCCAGTTTCAGCGCATGAAATCGCCCGAAATGCCCCGCACCCGCCACGCCGATCCGCAACCCTGCCGCCGCCATGCCCGCCTCCTGCGCCACGGCACAGCTAGCAGCCCCGCCGATGCCGCAGGAAGGGTGCGGGTTGCGCCGCGATGGGGTTATCGCCATTCTCCGCCGCCGCTGCCGCCCGCCCTGCGCGGGTGCGGCCGTTTGCCCTGTGGAGCCGCCGCGCCGACATGATGTATTTTTCCCGCCTGAAGACCACGCTGGTGCTCGCCGCCTGCGTCCTCGGCGTGTTGCTCTCGCTGCCCAACCTGATTGCGGCACCTGCGGGCTGGCTGCCGTGGCGCACCATCCATCTGGGTCTGGACTTGCGTGGCGGCAGCTATCTGCTGATGGAAGTGGATATGGCCGCCGTGATCAAGGAGCGGCTGGAAGGCCTGGCCGACGGGTCGCGCCGGGCGCTGGACAAGGCCGGGGTACGGCCGTTCAGCCTGCAACCGCAACCGGCGGACAACCGCCTGCTGGTCAAGCTGCCCGACCCCACCAAGCAGGACGCTGCCCTTGCCGCGCTGCGCGAACTGGCCACAACCTCGGGCCAAGGCATCGGCGCGCGGCCCGATCTGGATTTCGCCGCGGTGCCGGAAGGTGTGACCATCACGCTCTCACCGCCCGCCCTGGTCGAGAAGGCCAATCAGGCGGTGCAGCAATCCATCGAAATCGTCCGCCGCCGCATTGATGAAACCGGCGTGGTGGACCCGCAGATTACCCGCCAGGGCCGGAACCGCATTGTGGTGCAGTTGCCGGGTATTGAAGACCCCAACCGCATCAAGCAGTTGCTGGGAAAGACGGCGCGCATGACGTTCCGCCTGACCGACGAGAACGCCAATCTGTCCGCGACCAACCCGCCGCCGGGCGTGGAGTTCCTGCCGTTGCAGGACAAGCCGGGCCAGAAGATCGCCGTGCGCAAGCGCGTGGAAGTGGATGGCGCCAACCTGACCGACGCGCGCGCCGGGCAGAACGGGCAGACCGGCGAGTGGGTGGTGAACTTCACCTTCGACAGCCTCGGCACCCGCCGCTTCGCCGATGTGTCGCGCGCCGCCGTGGGACATCCGTTCGCCATCGTGCTGGACGACAAGGTCATCTCCGCCCCGGTGATCCGCGAGCCGATCACCGGCGGGCGCGGCCAGATCAGCGGCAGTTTCACCGCTGCTTCGGCCACCGACCTGTCCGTGCTGCTGCGCGCCGGTGCACTGCCCGCGCCGCTGACCGTGGTGGAAGAACGCAGCGTCGGCCCGGAACTGGGTGCTGATGCCATCCGCGCCGGTGCCATCGCGCTGGCCGTGGGCTTCGTGCTGGTGATCGTGTTTATGGGCGTGTTCTACGGCCTGTTCGGCTGGATGGCGAACCTTGCCCTGGTGTTCAACCTGATCCTGATGACGGCGATCTTGAGCCTGTTCGAGGCGACGCTGACGCTGCCGGGCATGGCGGGTATTCTGCTTACGCTCGGCATGGCGGTGGACGCCAACATCCTGATCAACGAGCGCATCCGCGAGGAAGTGCATAACGGGCGCACGTCGCTGAACGCGATGGAGGTCGGGTTCAAGCGCGCCTTCACCACCATTATCGACAGTAACGCGACCGCGTTTCTGGCCCACGTGATGCTGTTCTTCTTCGGCAGCGGTCCGGTGAAGGGCTTCGCGGTGACCATCACCGTGGGCATCGTGACCACCATGTTTACCGCCACGATGCTGGCCCGGCTGCTGATGGTGCGGTGGTATGCCACCCGCCGTCCGCAATTGCTGCCGGTTTGAGGAGCGACGCCATGTTCATTCGCCCGCTGCTCCGCATCGTTCCGGACAACACCAAGATCAAGTTCATGCGCGGCCGCTTCCTCGGCCTCGCCACCTCTGCCGTGCTGTCCACGCTGTCGGTGTTCCTGTTCTTCTATCCCGGGCTGACGCTGGGCATCGACTTCAGCGGCGGCATCGTGATGGAGGCGCGCACCGATGCGCCCGCCGACTTCGCCAAGATCCGCGCAGCGCTGGCCGCGCAGGGCATCCATGAGCCGGGGGTGCAGCAGTTCGGCCAGCCAACCGATGTGCGCATCTCACTGGAAGCGCAGGCCGACGAAAAATCCAACCAGCAGATGGTCAGCAAGGTCCGCACCGCACTGGAGCAGGCCGCGCCGGGGGCCAAGGTACTGCGCACCGACGAGGTGGGTGCAGCGGTGTCCAGCGAGTTGCTGTCGAAAGGGTTTTACGCGCTGGGCATCAGTCTGGCGATGATTCTGGCCTATATCTGGTTCCGCTTCGAATGGCAGTTCGCGGTGGGCGCGGTGGCGACACTGCTGCTGGATTTGACCAAGGCCATCGGGTTTCTGGTGCTGACCCACTTCGAGTTCGACCTTGTGATGGTGGGCGCGCTGCTGACCATTCTGGGCTACTCCACCAACGACAAGGTGGTGGTGTACGACCGGATGCGCGACAATCTGCGCAAGTACAAGACCATGCCGCTGCGAGAGCTGATCGACCTGTCGATCACCGAACCGGTGACCCGCACGCTGGGCACCTCCGCCACCGTGTTTCTGGCCAGCCTGCCGCTGGCGCTGTTCGGCGGTGCCACGCTGTCGGGCTTCGCGTGGGTGATGTTGTTCGGCATCGTGGTGGGCACGTCATCCTCGGTATTCATCGCTGCCCCCATCCTGCTGCTGCTGGGTGAGAATCGTCTGCGGCGCGACGCGCAACCCGTGGCGGTGGCCAAAGACAAGCCGTAGGCCCGCGCTGGCGTTGCCGGATGGACAAGAGATAGACTAGCGTATCAATTCTGCGGATATGGCGAGTCTGCACCGAAGGCGGTCATCAGAATGCCGTTCCAATCTGGCGTGGCGTCATTTCCGGGTCTGCTGCGCGCCCCTGCCGAGGCTGGCGGGGCAGCCCGCGCGCCGCTGACAGTGCCGGAATTGCACGAGGCGCTGGCCAACGGCTGGGTCTCCGCCCGCTACCAGCCGGTGGTGCGGATGGCCGACCGCAGGCCGGTGGCGCTGGAGGTGCTGGCCCGGGTAGAGCACCCCGCACGCGGCACGCTGACCCCGGATCTGTTCATCCCGCAAATGGAAGACGCCGGGCTGGCATGGCCGCTGACCCAAGCCATCACGCGGCGGGCGTTTGCCGAATGGGGCAGCGGCCGGTTGCAGCAATTCGGGCTGGCACTGGCGCTGAACGTGCCGCTGGACGTGCTGTTGATGCCCGAGGCGCTGGACTGGCTGGATGCCACGCGCGCGCAGGCGGACATTCCGCCCACGCTGATCACCGTGGAATTGACCGAAAGCCGCCCGCTGACGCAACTGGATGCGCTGACCGCCGCCGCCCGCCGCCTGCATGATGCGGGCTACGAGATGGCCATCGACGACGTAGGCCCCACGGTGCGCGACCATCGGGAACTGCTCAGCATGGCGTTCTCGGTGCTGAAGCTGGACAAGGATCTGGTGCGCAACAGCGAATCGGATCCGGCAGCCAATACCTTCCTGATGGACAGTATCGCCGCCGCCCGGGCTGCACGGCTGACCATCATCGCCGAAGGCGTCGAGGATGAGGCCGTATGGGCGCGCATGGCGGCGCTGGGGATTGAACAGGCGCAGGGCTTTCTGATTGCCCGCCCGTTGCCCGCCGCACAGATCCCCGCATGGCTTGACGGCTGGGCCGCGCGCGGCGGCTGAGCCATCCGCCCGCGCGCCGAATTCGTGCCCGCCTGAGGTTGACACATGCCGCACGCGGGTAGCAGCCTTGCCGCCATCGCGCCGCAGCCCGTCCCGGACTGCGGGCGGCCCGGCCCATGCGCCAGCCAGACGAGGATTACATGCACAAGCTGCTTACCGCCGCCCTGCTCGCCACCACGGTGATTGCCGGGGCCGCGCACGCTGCCGACGCCATCAAGCCCGCCATCCTGTTCGACATGGGCGGCAAGTTCGACAAGAGCTTCAACGAGGGTGTCTATAACGGCGGGCAGGTCTTCTCGAAGGAGACCGGCATCAAGATTCAGGAATTCGAGGTCCAGAACGAAGGCCAGCGTGAGCAGGGCCTGCGCAATTTCGCCAAGAAGGGCAACAACCCGGTTCTGGCAATCGGCTTCGCGCAGGCCGATGGCCTGACCGTGGTGGCCAAGGAATTCCCCAAGACCAATTTCGGCATCATCGACATGGTGGTGGACCTGCCGAACGTGCATTCCTTCGTGTTCAAGGAGCATGAGGGTTCGTATCTGGCCGGAATGCTGGCGGCCCTTGCCAGCCCGGGCATGAAGGTGGGCTTCGTGGGCGGCATGGACATTCCGCTGATCCGCCGCTTCGGCTGCGGCTATGTGCAAGGTGTGAAGGCCGTCGATCCGAAGATGGAAGTGTTCCAGAACATGACCGGCAGCACGCCGTCGGCCTGGAACGACCCGGTGCGCGGCGGCGAACTGGCAAAAAGCCAGATCGAGCGCGGGGCCAACGTGGTGTACGCTGCGGCCGGTGCGACCGGGCTTGGCGTGCTGCAGGCAGCCAACGATGCGGGCAAGTTCGGCATCGGCGTTGACAGCGACCAGAACTATCTGCACCCCGGCCACATGCTGACCTCGATGGTCAAGCGCGTCGATGTCGCCACGCAGACTCTGTTCACGGCGGCCAAGGACGGCAAGTTCACCGCCGGCATCTCCGACCTCGGCCTGAAGGAAGGCGGCGTGGATGTGGCGTTTGACCAGTACAACGAAAAGCTGATCAAGCCGGAATGGAAGGCCAAGGTTGAGGCCGCCAAGCAGGACATCATCAGCGGCAAGATTCAGGTGCATGACTACATGAGCGACAACAAGTGCCCGGTGTCGTAGCCGCCGCCTGACCTGCCACAGAACGAAGACCTGAGACAGCATGCCGCCGGATCCGCTGGCGAATGGCCAGACCCCGGCGGTAGAGCTGCGCGGGATCGACAAGCGCTTCGGCACCGTGCACGCCAACCGGGCCGTGGATCTGACCGTGCAACGCGGCCACATCCACGGGCTGATCGGCGAGAACGGGGCCGGAAAATCGACCCTGATGAGCATTCTGTACGGGTTCTACACCGCCGATGCGGGCGAAATCCGCATCGGTGGCGTGCCCGTGAGCATCGCCGAGAGCAAGGACGCCATCGAGGCGGGGATTGAGATGGTCCATCAGCACTTCATGCTGGTGGAAACCATGACGGTGTTGGAAAACGTGATTCTGGGCGCGGAAGGCGGCGCGTTGCTCAGCCGCCATTTGCCTGCTGCACGTGACCGTTTGAAGACATTTTCCCGCGATTACGGGCTGGATGTGGACCCCGATGCCATTGTTGGCGACCTGCCGGTGGGCGCGCAGCAGCGGGTGGAAATCCTGAAGGCGCTGTATCGCGGTGCCGAAATTCTGATTCTGGATGAGCCGACCGGCGTGCTGACGCCGCAGGAAGCCACCGACCTGTTCCGCATTCTGGCGGCACTGCGCACGCAGGGCAAAACCGTGATCCTCGTCACGCACAAGCTGCGCGAGATCATGGCGATCACCGACCGCGTGTCGGTGATGCGCGCGGGCCAGATGGTTGGCCACCGCGACACGTCCGCGACCTCTCCCGAAGAACTCGGCGAGTTGATGATCGGCCGCAAACTGGCCAACCGGCTCGACAAGGCCCCAGTGCGGATTGGTGCGGTGGCCATGGATGTATCCGGCCTGTCGGTGCGCGATGCGATGGGCGTGGAGCGGGTGAAGAACGTCAGCTTCACGCTGCGGCAGGGCGAGATTGTCGGGATCGCCGGAGTGTCTGGCAATGGCCAGAACGAGTTGATGGAGGCGCTGGCCGGGATGCGCCGCTTTGCGGCTGGCACGGTGCGTCTGGGCGAGGCAGACATCACCCCTGCCCGCCCACTAGCCCCGGATGCGTTGCGGGCGCTGGGCATGGCCCATGTGCCGGAAGACCGGCTGCGCACCGGGCTGCTGCCGTCCTTTGCCGCCCGCGAGTCGGCCATTCTGGGCTATCACAACGACCCGGCGTACGGGCGCGGCCCGCTGCTGGACTGGGGTGTGATCGACCGGCATACCGCGACGCTGATGCAGCGCTACGAAGTCAAACCGCCGCTGCCGAAGCTGCGCGGGTCGCTGTTTTCCGGCGGCAACCAGCAGAAGCTGATCATGGCGCGCGAGATGGAGCGCGACCCGAAAGTCCTGATGGTGGGCCAGCCAACACGCGGCGTGGACATCGGCGGCATCGACTTCATTCACCGCCAACTGGTGGCGATGCGCGACCGCGGCTGCGCGGTGCTGCTGGTCTCGGTGGAACTCGATGAGATTCTGCGCCTGTCTGACCGCATTCTGGTGATGTTCGACGGGCGCATTGTGGGGGATCTGCTGCCGGAAGCGGCGGATGAGCGGCAGTTGGGGTTGATGATGGCGGGGGCGAATTGATGCGCGGGATACCCCAAGCCGCATCCACCGCGTCATGCCCGGGCCCGACCCGCGCATCCATGCAATGGGCTGCGGCGATGGAGCGCCCGGCCGGGCCCGGCGATGACGGTAGATGGCAGGCTGGGGGCAGCGCCCCATGAGCGGCACCTCCCTGAAACTGCCGTGGTGGGTGGATTATGCCCTGCTGCCCCTGCTGAACTTGTCACTGGCGCTGCTGGTGGCGGGGCTGGTGATCCTGTCCACCGGCGAAGACCCAATCGAGGCCGTGACCGCCATGGTGCAGGGCGCGCTCGGCAGTGGGGAGGGGATTGGCTACACGCTGTACTATGCGACCGACATGATCTTCACCGGGCTGGCCGTGGCGGTGGCGTTTCATTGCGGGCTGTTCAATATCGGCGCCGAGGGGCAGGCCTATCTGGGCGGGCTGGGGCTGACGCTGGTGTGCCTGTATCTGGACTGGCTGCCGTTCTGGCTGGTGTTTCCGCTGGCCATGCTGGCCGCCGCCGCATTCGGTGCCGCCTATGCCGCCCTGCCCGCTTGGTTGCAGGCCAAGCGCGGCAGCCACATCGTGATTACCACCATCATGCTGAACTTCATCGCCTATGCGCTGATGGAGTGGCTGCTGGTGAATGTCCTGATCAAGCCGGGCCAGATGTCCCCCGAAACCCGCGCCTTTGCGCCGAACGCGCAACTGCCGTCGATGCAGCGCCTGCTGGGCGGGCTGGGAATCGAGATTGCGCAGACGCCGCTGAACATCGCGTTTCTGGTGGCGCTGGTGTGCATGGTACTGGTTTGGGTGCTGATCTGGCACACGCGCTGGGGCTATGGCGTGCGCGTGGTGGGCGCATCCCCGCGCGCCGCCGTTTATGCGGGCATCGCGCCGGGGCGGCGGATCATTCAGGCCATGGTGCTGTCCGGCGCGCTGTCGGCGGGTGTGGCGCTGAATGAGGTGATGGGCGCGCAGCACAAATTGCTGGTGAATTTTCCCGGCGGCTACGGCTTTACCGGCATAGCGGTGGCGCTGATGGGCCGCAACCACCCGGCGGGCGTGCTGATCTCGGCGGTGCTGTTCGGCGCGCTGTATCAGGGCGGGGCGGAGTTGTCGTTCGACATGCCCACCATCTCCTCCTACCTGATCGTGGCGTTGCAGGGGCTGGTGATCCTGTTCACCGGCGGCTTGGCGCTGATGCTGCGCCCGGCGCTGGTGCGCCTGTTCGGGCGGGCGTGAGCATGGACATCATCGACCAACTGCCATCGCTACTGGCCGCCACCATCCGGGTGGCGGTGCCGCTGGTGCTGGCCGCATTTGCCGGATTGTTTTCCGAGCGCGCCGGCGTGGTGGATATCGGGCTGGAAGGCAAGATGCTGGCCGGGGCATTTGCCGGGGCGGCGGTTTCATCCATCACAGGCAATGTCTGGCTGGGCATGCTGGCCGCCGTGGCGCTGGCGGCTGTGCTGGGCGCATTGCACGGGTTTGTGTGCATCAGCCAGAAGGGCAATCAGGTCGTCTCCGGCCTTGCCATCAACATCATGGTCTCGGGCCTGACCATGACGCTGGGGCTGGCATGGTTCCATCAGGGCGGGCAAACGCCACCGCTGCCGCCGTCTGCCCGGTTTTCCGAGGTGATCTTTCCCGGCACCGCGCTGCTGTCCGGCATTCCGTTTCTGGGTGCGATCTACGGGCGGGTGATCGGCGGGCAGAACATTCTGGTCTATCCCACCTTCCTGATGGTGCCGCTGGCGTGGTGGGTACTTTACAAAACCCGCTTTGGCCTGCGCATCCGCGCGGTGGGCGAGAGCCCGGCGGCGGTGGATACGGCGGGCGTGCCGGTGGTGCGGTTGCGCTATGCGGCCACCATCATAGCGGGCGTGCTGTGCGGCGTGGCGGGAGCCTATATTGCCACCGCACAGGGAGCCGGGTTCGTGCGCGACATGACCGGCGGGCGCGGCTATCTGGCGCTGGCTGCGCTGGTGCTGGGCAAGTGGAAGCCGTGGAACACGCTGTGGAGTTGCCTGCTGTTCGCCGCCCTTGATGCGGTGGCGATCCGCTTGCAGGGCGTGGTGATTCCGGGCGTGGGGCCGGTGCCGGTGGAGTTCGTGCAGTCGGTGCCGTACATCATGACCATCGTTCTGCTGGCCGGTTTCGTCGGCCGCGCCATTCCGCCCAAGGCCAGCGGCTACCCGTATGTGAAGGAACGCTGATGTTCCTGCCGCAGGAGACCATCCGCAGCAAGCGCGACGGGCGGGAACTGGACGCTGCCGAGATTGCCGCGTTTGTGGCGGGCATCGCCGATGAGCGGATCAGCGACGCGCAGGTGGGGGCCTTCGCCATGGCCACCCTGCTGCGCGGCATGACCACCGCCGAGACGGTGGCGCTGACACTGGCGATGCGCGATTCGGGCGCGGTGCTGGACTGGCGGGCGCTGGGCGTGGACGGGCCGGTGGCCGACAAGCACTCCACGGGCGGCATTGGCGACAAGACCAGCCTGATCCTCGGCCCGATTCTGGCCGCATGCGGGGCCACGGTGCCGATGATCTCCGGGCGCGGGCTGGGACATTCCGGCGGCACGCTGGACAAGCTGGAAGCCATTCCCGGCTATCAGGCCAGTGTGGACCGCGACACCTTCGTGCGCGTGGTGCGGCAGGTGGGCGTGGCCATTGTAGGCGCCACGGCCGATCTCGCCCCCGCCGACCGCCGCCTGTACCGAATCCGCGACGTGACCGCGACGGTGGAGAGTATTCCGCTGATAACCGGCTCGATCCTGTCGAAGAAATTCGCCGAGGGCACGCAGGCGCTGGTGATGGATGTGAAGTTCGGCTCGGGCGCGTTCATGGCCGATCTGGACAGTGCGCGGGCGCTGGCGCGCAGCATTGTGGAAACCGGCAACGGGGCCGGGGTGCGTACCAGCGCCCTGCTGACCGACATGAATCAGGTGCTCGGACGCTCCGCCGGCAACGCACTGGAAGTGGCCGAAGCACTGGACGTGCTGGCAAGGCGCAGCACCGAAGCGCGGTTGCTGGAGGTAACGCTGGCGCTGACCGCCGAGGCGCTGGTGCTGGCGGGCATTGCTGCTGATGTGGCGGCGGCGCGCGTTCTGGCGCTGGCCAAGTTGAATGACGGAAGTGCGGCGGAGATTTTCGCCCGCATGGTGGCGGCCCTCGGTGGCCCGG
>CAIPHQ010000433.1 GCA_903864895.1 uncultured Rhodospirillales bacterium | reverse complement strand
CCGCTGGAAGGCGAGTTCTACTTCACGCCGGGCGCTGCCCCGGTTGCCGCAGCCGCCGCCGCCCCGGTTGCGGCTTCACCGGCACAAGCCACCCCGCCGACAGGCAAGGCGGCACCGGAGCCAGGCAAGCTGGAGCCGGGCAAGCTGGCGCTGAATACCACTCCGGCCACGGGTGCCGCCCCGGCTGCGGGGGGCACCCCGGTTGGGGGGCGCTGCCCGCGCCCGGGCACCGCCACGCGCTCCAGCACCGGCGAACGCCTGCTGTGGCAGGGGGTGGACCCGGCGGACCCGGAGGTATGTCTGGCCGCGTCCGGCACATCGGTCCGCCGCCTGCTGTTCGGCTGGCAGGATGCCGATGCCCCCGGCGTGCGCGCCGCCCTGCCGCAACTGCGGGCCTTCTTCAGCGGCGGTGCTGCCACCGCCTTGGTGGAGGGCAGCGGCGTGCAATATGCTTGGAGCCGCGCGGGCAGCGGCACGCTGCGCCTCGGTGGTCAGACACGCGCGGTGGAACGGCTGGATGTGATGGTCACCGAGTACCACATCCTCAATTCCCTCGGCACCGACACGCGCCGCATCGACCGGCGCGGCCAGTGGCACCTGTCGTTCGATCCGCTTGCTGGGCTGTTCGTGGCGGGCGAGTACGAACGTTTTGAGGGCCCCCGCCGGGGGACGCCGCTGGACTGGTCGCTGGACGTCATCAGCGTTCAGTGATCCATCGGCACGGCGGTGACGCTGTTGAACGCGCTGCCGTCGCGGCCCATGCTGATGGTGGACCACACCAGATACACCAGCACCCGCTTCTCGGAGTCGAACAGTCTGGTGACGCGCACTTCCTTGAAGAACGCGCTCATCTTCTCGCCGAACACTACCTCCTCGTCCGGCAATTTGCTGCGCAGCGTCACCGGGCCGGTGGCGCGGCAGGCGAGGGAGAAGCGGTTGGGGTCGGTGGCCAGCCCCAATGAGCCGGAAACGCCGCCGGTCTCGGCGCGCGACACGTAGCAACTCACCCCGTCCACGCGCGGGTCGTCGTAGCGGTCCACCACGATGCGGTCGTTCTTGCCCAGCAGGCGGAACGTGGTGTCCACCGTGCCGATGCGGGTGGAGTCGCCCGCGAAGGCGGGGGCGGCGGCCAGCAGGCCGAACAACAGGGCGGCGGGAATCAGGCGGCGCATCATCATTCTCCGGGTTCGGACAGCGTCAGCCCGGCACCGCGTAGGGCGCGAACGACACCGCCAATACCGCGTAGATGGTTCGCTTGAAGTCCGGGGCCAAGACCGGCAGTTCGGCCAGATCGGCCCAGCGCCATGCGTCGAATTCCGGGTGCGGGTCGGCATCCAGCCGAATCTCGGCGTCCGTGCCCAGAAACCGCAGCGCGAACCAGCGCTGCCGCTGGCCCCGGTAACGCCCGCCCAGCGACACGCCCAGCAGGTGCGCGGGCAGGTCATACGTCAGCCACTCCGGATGCTCACCGATGATGCGCGCGTTGGCGGTGCCGATTTCCTCGGCCAGTTCGCGCAGCACGGCGCCGGCGGGGTCTTCGTGCGCGTCGATGCCGCCCTGCGGCAACTGCCAGCCGCCGGCGGCACCTTCAGCGTTCGGCAGGTCGGCGCGGCGGGCCACCAGCACCCGGCCCTGTGCGTTGAACAGCACGGCGCCGACATTGGGGCGGTAGGGCAGATGGCTGAAATCGCGGGTCATTTGGCTTTCCCAAGCGGCGGGGCGGAGACGATGGCGCTGACGGGCGCAAGCACGAAGCCGCGCTGCTCCAGCGTGCTGGCCCAGGCGGCGATCCGGTCGAGCGTGACAGGGCGGGGCAGGCTGACCAGCCCCAGCGCCGCGCCCCTGTCGCGCGCCACCTGTTCCAGCCGGGCCAGATTGGCTTCGATTTCGGCGCGCACCGGGGCGGGTTCGTCAATCACCACGTCCACGCTGCGTCCGGTGGCCAGCGGTGGCGCGGGGCTGCCGGGGCGGGGGTCGATATACAGCAGGCCGCGCGCGGCCAGTTCGCGCAGCAACCCGTCCATCAGCGCCGCGTCGCCGCCATAGCGTTCGCCGCGCAGCGCGCCCAGCGCGCCGGTCACCCCGGCATACCCCGCAAACCGGGTCAGTGCCCATTCCAGCCGCTGCGCGTTCACGGCGGGCGGGTTGCCGGTCAGCAGCGCCTTGTTGCCGGGATCGTCGATCGGGTAGCGGTCCGGCTCCAGCGGCAGGCTCAGCAGCACCTCATGCCCGGCGGCGCGGGCGGCGGCCAGCAACGGGCCGGGGCGGAAGGCATAGGGCGACATGGCCAACGAGATGGCACCCGGCGTGGCCCGGATGGCGTCCTCACTCGCGGTCTGCGAGGTGCCGATGCCCGAGAGCAGAATGGCCACGCGCGGCCGCCCGGCGGCGGCGGTGGCATCGAAGAGCGCTGCATAGACGTGCAGGCTCGCCCGCCCGCCGGGGCCAAGCCGCGGCAGGAACCCGCCCTCGAACGCGGTGGAGGGTTCCAGCAACGCCGGGTCGGGGGCGGCAATGAGTCCCGCAGCTTGGGCGGCATCAAGCCCGGCGGTGGGCGTGGCGGCTTGCAGCCGGGCGGGCGTGGTGGCGGCCAACAGCGCGGGGGCCGGTTCTGCCGGTCTGGCCGGGGTGGCGGTGAGCGCGGCGGGCGGCGGCGGGACCGGGCCGAGATACTGCAACGCCCCTGTGCCGCCGGCCAAAGCCAGCAGCACCACGCCCCAGAACCAGCCCAAGGCCCGCAGCGCCGGGTTGCGACCCGGCCGCTGCGCCATGCCATCCGCCGTCACTGCCGCCACACCGCTGCTCCGCGCCTGCTCTGCGCGCCGGAGTCTGGCCAATCCGGGTTAATTCGCCGCGTGCTTGCTGGCCGCCATCGCGTGCAGCACAGACAAGCCTTGCTGCAACTGGAAGTCGGTGTCGCTTTTGGTGGGGTCGTAGGCGGGGAAGTTCTCGGGCGGCAGCTTGGGCACATCCTTGACCATCGCGGGCAGGTCGGTGCGCGGCGGCGGGGCCTCGCTTTGCGGCACGCCGCCGGTGTTCTTCAGCGCCTTGTTCAGATCGGCCTCACGCTCGGGCCCATAATGCGCCTGTTCGGTGCGGCTGGCCTGCACCTCCACGTCCGGCGCGATGCCGAGGCCCTGAATGGAGCGGCCAGACGGCGTGTAATAACGCGCCGTGGTCAGGCGCATCGCGCCGTTGCCGGGCAGCGGGATCACGGTCTGCACCGAGCCCTTGCCGAAGCTGCGCGTGCCCACCAGCACCGCACGACGATGGTCCTGCAAGGCGCCCGAGACGATTTCGCTGGCCGAAGCCGAGCCGCCGTTGATCAGAACCACCACCGGCAGGCCGCCGGTGATGTCCCCGCCCTTGGCGTTCCAGCGCTGGCTGTCTTCCGGGTGGCGCGCGCGGGTGGAGACGATCTCGCCCTCGTTCACAAAATCGTCAGACACCGCGATGGCCTGATCGAGCAAGCCGCCCGGATTGTTGCGCAGGTCCAGAATCACACCCTTCAGCTTGTCCCCGGCTTCGGCCTTCAGCGTGTTGAACGCCTTGCGCAGCCCGCTGTCGGTCTGTTCGCTGAAGCTGGTCACGCGGATATAGGCCACGTCGCCTTCCATGCGCGACTTGACCACCTGAATCTTGATGACCTCGCGGGTCAGCGAAATTTCCAGCGGCTGTTCCACGCCTTCGCGCTTGATGGTCAGCTTGATCTTGCTGTTCGGCGCGCCGCGCATCTTGTCCACGGCGTCGTTCAGCGTCAGCCCCTGCACGGTCTGCCCGTCCAGCGCCAGAATCAGGTCGCCCGCCTTGATGCCCGCCTTGCTGGCCGGGGTGTCGTCAATCGGGCTGATCACCTTGATGTAGCCGCTGTCCTGCGTGACCTCGATGCCAAGGCCGCCGAACTCACCGCGCGTCTGCACCTGCATGTCACGGAAGGACTTGGCGTTCATGTAGCTGCTGTGCGGGTCGAGCCCGGTCAGCATGCCGTTGATGGAGTTTTCCACCAGATCGCGGTCCACCACCGGCTCGACATATTCGGCGCGCACGCGCTCGAACACGTCCCCGAACAGGGTCAGCAGCCGGTAGGTCTCGGCGTGCCCGGTGTCGTCTGCCCATGCCAGTGGCAGCAGATGCACCCCGAAGCGTTGGGTCAGCACCCCGGAGGCCGGTCCCACCGCAACGCCCGCGATGAACGCCGCACCCAGCAGCAGACCCGTTCTAAGCTTCATCGTCGATTCCTCTCGCGCCGCGCGTCACCCGCAGGGGCGATACGTCTCAGCAGATAGAGTGGATGTCTAGGAGCGACTGCGCAAGAACGGCGCAGGATTCACCGCCACGCCATCCTTTCGTAATTCCACGTACAGCGCCGGGCGGGCCGCCCCGGATGCCGAAGGATCCCACGCGGGCATCACCCCCAAGGGTTCGCCCGGCTGGACTGGCTGGCCCACCTGTGCGTCCAGCCGGTCGAGACCCGACAGCACGAAATGGTAGCCGCCGCCGCAATCCACGATGGCCAGCAGGCCAAAGCTGCGGAATGGCCCGGCGAATACCACCCGCCCGCCGCAGGGCGAGACCACGCGCGCCTTGGACGGCGCCTGATACGACATGCCGCTGGCAGGCCCGGCTTCGGTGGCTGCGCCATAGGGGCGGGCCACGCTGCCCGCCACCGGGGCGGTCATCTTGCCGGAAAATTCCGGCCCGGCGGGTTTGGCCAGCGCCGCCTGCCGGGCGCGCGCGGCGGCGGCTTCGGCCTCGGCCTTGCGCTTGTCGGCGGCGGCGGCCTCGTCGCGGGCGCGCGCCTCCGCAGCGCGGCGTTCGGCTTCCAGCCGGGCGAGGGCGGCGCGCAGGCTGTCGGCGCGCGCGGCGTCGGCCATCGCGCGGCGGGCATAGGCGGTGGCCTCGTCCTCGGCGGTGCCGCGCACGGCCTGCGCCCTGGCGATTTCAGCGTCCAGCGCCTGCGCCAGTTGCGCCTGCTCGGCCTGCGCCTGTGCCAGACCGGGCAGTGCGGCGCTGATATCGGCGCGCAGACCCGCCACCTCGTCCTGCTGCGCGCGCAGCGCGGCGGCTTCGGTTTCCAGCGTGCGGGCAATGCCGCCCAGCACCAGCACGCCGCGCACCGCATCCTCGGGGGGCATCGGCACGGCCAACAGGGTTTCGGCGGGATACAAGGAAAGCCGCTCGATCACCGGCAGCATCGGGGCGAGTTCGGCGGCACGCGCCTGCAACCGCGCCTCGGCCGCGTCGCGGCGTTGGGCCAGATCGGCAATCCCTGCGGAGGCGCGGGCCAGCGCCTCCTCGGCCACGCGCAGGCGGGCGGCGGCATCCACACGGGCCAGTGCCAGTTGCCGCGCCTGCTCGGCGGCGGTCGCCGCGGTGGCCAGCGCCTGCTGCTGCGCGGCGATTTCGGCGGCCTTGGCACGTTCGGCGTCCTGCAACTGCTCGGGCGTGGGCGCGGCGGCGGTGAGCAGGAGAAAGGCCAGGATCGTCGTATTCAGCCCTCTCCGCCGCTCAGGGGGGAGAGGGTTGGGTGAGGTGGGTCGCGCCGCCCCGGAAAATTCGGTGCCATTGGCACGACCCGCCTCACCCCAGCCATCGCCCCCCGCACGCGGGCGGAGAGGGCGGTGCATCGTGCGGCGGGTCACGGCCGCCTCATTCGGTCAGCGTCCGCCCGGTCATCTCCGCAGGCTGCGCCAGACCCATCAGATGCAGCAGCGTCGGCGCGATGTCGGCCAGACGCCCGTTGTGCAGCGCCGTGGCATTGCCGCCCATCAGCAGCACCGGCACCGGGTTGGTGGTGTGCGCCGTGTGCGGCCCGCCGGTGACGGGGTCGCGCATCAGTTCGCAATTGCCGTGATCGGCGGTCACCAGCAGCGCGCCGCCCTGCCGCGCCACCGCCTCGGCAATGCGGCCCAGCCCGGTATCCACCGTCTCCACCGCCGTGATCGCCGCCTGCAGCACGCCCGTATGCCCCACCATGTCCGGGTTGGCGAAGTTCAGGATGATCATGTCGTATTTGCCCGAGTCGATCTGCGCGACCGCCTTGCCGGTCAGTTCGGGGGCCGACATTTCCGGTTGCAGGTCGTAGGTGGCGACCTTGGGGGAGGGGACCATGATGCGGTCCTCGCCGGGGTTCGGGGTTTCCTCGCCGCCGTTCAGGAAATAGGTAACGTGCGGGTATTTCTCGGTCTCGGCCATGCGCAATTGCGTGCGCCCGGCGCGGGACACCACCTGCCCCAGCAGGTTTTCCATGGTCTGCGGCGCGAACAGCACGCCCAGAAACGGCGCGAGTTCGTCGCTGTAGCGCGTCATGCCGGCAGCGGCGGCGAAGCGGATCACGCGCGGGCGCTCGAAGCCGGTGAAGCCGGGTTCCAGCAGGGCGCCCAGCAACTCGCGCACCCGGTCGGCGCGGAAATTGAAGCACAGGATGCCGTCGCCATCCTTCATGCCGCGATAGCCGCCGATCACGGCGGGGATGATGAATTCATCGGTGACCTTGCCGCCATAGGCGCCGTCCACCGCGCTCGCCGCATCCGCGAAACTCGCCCCCTGCGCTTCGGCCAGCGCCATGTAGGCCCTGGACACACGCTCCCACCGCTTGTCGCGGTCCATGGCGTAGTAGCGGCCCGAGACGGTGGCGATCTTGGCACCTTCCGGCAGGGCGGCCAGCAGTTTGCGCACGCATTCGGCCCCCGATTGCGGCGGCGTGTCGCGCCCGTCGGTGAACACATGCACCGCCACCGGAATCCCGGCCGCCACCAGCGCGCGCGCCACGGCGGCGGCGTGGTCCTGATGCGAATGCACCCCGCCCGGTGAAACAAGGCCCATCAGATGGCAGGTGCCGCCGCTGGCGCGCAGGCTGGCCACCAGACCGGCAAACGCGGGCATGGCGGGCAGTTCGCCCTTTTCCAGTGCCAGGCCGATGCGCGGCAGGTCCTGCATCACCACGCGGCCCGCGCCGATATTCATGTGCCCGACTTCGGAATTGCCCATCTGCCCGCCCGGCAGGCCCACATCCAGCCCCGAGGTGTGCAGGAACGCGTGCGGGTTGCCGGCCCACAGCCGGTCGAAGTTCGGCTTGCGCGCCTGTGCCACTGCGTTGTCAGCCGTCTCCTCCCGCCAGCCGAAGCCGTCGAGGATCACCAGCATCACGGGGCGGGGCGTGGCGGACATTGCGATTTCCTTGGCAGTCTGGTCTGACACCTAATACCGCAGTGCAGCGTGGACAATGCGGTTATGGCCGTCCGGCGCGATGATACGGATGGCCTGTGGCGATGGCCCGTGCGCGGAACAATTGCTCGGCCAGCATCACCCGCACCAGCATGTGCGGCCATGTCAGTGTGCCCAACGAGATCAGCGCATCGGCGCGCGCAATCACCCGCGCCTCCAGCCCTTCGGCCCCGCCGATGATGAAGCACACCGGGCGGGCGCTTTCGATCCAGCCGGTCAGGCGCGCAGCGAAGGCCTCGCTGCTCAGCGCGGCCCCGCCCATGTCCAGCGCCACAACCAGCGCCTGCGCGGGCAGGGCGGCCAGAATGGCATCGGCCTCGCGCCGCTTGATCTCACCCGCGCTGCCACGGCCATCGGCCAGTTCGGTGACTTTCAGCGCCGGGCGCAGGCGTTCTGCGTAGCGGGCGAACAGCGCGGATTCCGGCCCCGCGCCCATTCGCCCGACCGCGATCAGCCGGAGGTCAGACAGGCTCGCCCGGCTCCTCGTCGTCCAGATCCGAGCCCCACATGCGCTCCAGCGCATACAATGCGCGGGCTTCGGGCTTGAACAGGTGGATGACGATGTCGCCCGCGTCGATCAGCACCCAGTCCGACCCACCTGCACCTTCCATCTGGATGCGCTTGAGGCCGGCCTTGTGCAGCTTTTCCTCCAGATGCGCCGCCATAGCGGCGATCTGCCGGTCGGCGAGGCCGCTGGCGATCACCATGCGGTCGGCAAAGCTGGCACGTCCGGCCAGATCCAGCGCGATCACGTTTTCGGCCTTGTCGTCTTCCAGACTGGTCACGATCAGGGCTTGCAGCATTTCCAGCCGCGATACCTCGGCCTTTTCGCGGATCACGCCGGTGATGCCGCGCGCAGGCCCTGCGGCGGCCGCTTTCTTGCGCGGCGTGCCCGGGGTGGCGGCCAGTTTTGGCGCGGTTGCGGCGCGCGTGGCGGTGCGGCGGCGCGGCGGGGCGGCGGGAAGGGCCGCAGTGGCAGGCTCGCCCGGCGGCTGGTCTTCCGGCGGCGTGGGCGGTGTAGGCGGCTTGCGGGCGATGGCTACGCACTCCTGATCAGGTCGGCGATGGGCGGGCGGCGGCGCGGATGGCGGTGGCCGAAGCGGCGTGCTGGGCGGCGGGCAGGAATACCCAGCACGGGGCCGCGAGTGCTGCGAGCGCGGGGGCCACACGGGCCGCCCGGCGCGCCGCGCGCAACCGCCGCGCTGCCTGCCCGGCAAGCGCGCGGTGATTGTAGGTCGGACGCGGCAACACGGCAAACGCGCCGCCATGGGCAATCGACAGCCAGCGGTTCCAGCGCGGCAATTGCTCCAGATTGTCGGCCCCCATCAGCCAGACAAACCGCACGCGCGGGAAGCGCTGGCGCAGCCGGGCCAGCGTATCGGCGGTAAAGCGGGTGCCCAGATCACGCTCGATGGCGGTTGCCAGCACGCGCCTGCCATCGGCAATGCGCCCGGCACTGGCCAGCCGCGCCGCCAGCGGGGCCATTCCACGCGCCGGTTTCAGCGGATTGCCCGGTGAGACCAGCAGCCAGACCTGATCCAGCCGCAGCCGCTTCAGCGCCACGCCGGCGATGTGGCGATGGCCGTCATGCGCCGGGTTGAAGGAGCCGCCGAGCAAACCGACGCGCATCCGCCGCCGGTCGCCCCAGCGCGGAACCGGGTCGGTCAGGGGCGCACCTGCCCGTTGCCTTCGACGAGGTAGCGGAAGGTGGTGAGCTGTTCGAGCCCGACCGGACCCCGCGCATGCACCCGCCCGGTGGCGATGCCGATTTCCGCCCCGAAGCCGAACTCACCCCCATCGCAGAACTGGGTGGAGGCGTTCCACATCACCACGGCACTTTCCAGCCCGCGCAGGAAATGCCCGGCCACGGCGGCGTCTGCGGTGATGATCGCCTCGGTATGCTCGCTGCCATGCGCGCGGATATGCGCGATGGCAGCGTCCACACCGTCCACCACCGCGACCGACAGCACGGCGTCTAGCCACTCGGTATGGAAATCCGCCTCACTGGCCGCCGCCAACCCGGGGCAGATGGCACGCG
Source organism: uncultured Rhodospirillales bacterium (assembly GCA_903864895.1). Lineage (GTDB taxonomy): Bacteria > Pseudomonadota > Alphaproteobacteria > Acetobacterales > Acetobacteraceae > CAIPHQ01. The sequence continues at coordinate 8,925 of CAIPHQ010000433.1, read as the reverse complement.
CGCGGGCATCGGCGCGGAAATCGCACCCCAAGGCCCGCAGATCGGCCACCAGAACCGGCAGCAGCGCGGGGGCGATGGCGGCGTCAATCAGCAGCGTTTCGGTGGCCCCGCACACGCCGGTGCGGCGCATCTTGGCGTTGGCCAGCACGCTGCGCGCCATCTCCGGCTCGGCGGCTTCATGAATATAGGTGTGGCAAAGCCCCTCGGCATGGGCCAGCACCGGCACCCGCGCCTCGGCCTGCACGCGGGTGACCAGGGACTTGCCGCCGCGCGGGATGATCAGGTCGATCAGACCGGCGGCCCCCAGCATGGCGGCGACATATTGCCGGTCGGTGGCAGGCGGCACCTGCACGGCAGCTTCGGGCACGCCCGCCGCGCGCAGCCCTTCGGCAACCGCGGCATGGATGGCCTGCGCCGAATGATAGGAATCCGACCCGCCGCGCAGAATCACCGCGTTGCCGGATTTCAGGCACAGCCCGGCGGCATCGGCCCCCACGTTGGGGCGGCTTTCGTAAATCATGCCGATCACGCCGATGGGGGCGGCGATGCGGCGGATTCGCAGGCCGTTGGGCCGCGTCCAGTCCGCCAGCGTGCGCGCCAGCGGGTCGGGCAGGGCGGCAATGTCGTCCAGCCCCCGCGCCATCGCCTCGACCCGCGCCGGGGTCAGCGCCAGCCGGTCGCGGAACGCCGCACTGCCGCTGCCCGCGTCATAGGCGGCCAGATCCTGCGCGTTGGCGGCCAGAATGGCCGGGGCGTGGCGGCGCAGCGCGGCGGCGGCCTGGCGCAGCGCCGCATTGCGCGCGGCTTCCGGCATCCGCGCCAGTTCGGCCGAAGCGGCGCGGGCTCGGGTGGCGGCAGTGCGCAACCAGTCTGTGGCGGTGGCGGGGTCGATATGCATGGGGCGTCTCCGTGCCCTGATGTTGGCCTGCCCGGGCGTTCAGGAAAAGCCCGCTGCGCGTGTGGCGGCAATTCCAGCCAAGCAGGCGCCACTTGCTGCCGCAAGCACGGACAATTCACTTTTTTCAGGCCAGTGTCTGTCGTATCCTAGTGGCTGAGTCGAAATAGGCGTGAGGACAACGGAGATGGCTGACCAGATCATTTATGAGGATGATTACATCATCATGATGGGTCAAAAGGCCAAATCAGACACGTTGATCGTGACCTTCAATCCCGGCCATTTCGAACCGTCCAACGCCCGCATCTGGGGCGGGCCAATTGTGGCCAAGTTGAAGCACGCTTCAATGGGCTTCCTGTTCAAGGGGCGGGAGTTCGCGCCCTCGTCCTGCATTGAAAAGGCATTGGCGGCCAGCGCCGAATACCGGTCCAGTTACAGCCGCGTGGTGACTTGGGGCTACTCGCTGGGCGGCTACCGGGCCTTGAAATTCGCCCGCCCGCTGGGGGCGCAGATGGCCATTGCCTTCTCGCCGCTGGAATTCAGCCTGGGCGCACGCGGGCTGAAGGATTGGCAGAAGAAGCAGGATTTCGACGGGCAGGACGCCACCGTGGCCGACCTGCCGGCCCGCACGTTCCTGTTCTATGACCCGCTGGAAGTGGCAGACGCGCAGTGCGTGCTTGACCTGATCAAGGGCGGTGCCACCGGCTACACCACCATCCCGATGCTGTGCGTGGGCCACAACACGGTGCATGTGTTCACCCGCACCATGATGGCCGACCGTGTGGTGGCGGCGTGCCTGAACGATGAGCCGTCTGCCCTGTTCAAGTGCTGGGCGCAGGGCCGCCGCAAAAGCCCGACCCGCCCGGCGGAAGTGGCGCTGCGCGCGGCCACCAAGCACCCGGACATCGCGGTGGCGATCTATCACAAATATACCAGCAGCTTCCTGGAACTGTCCGGCGTGAAGCTGCTGATCCGGCTGGCAACCGGCTTCGCCAAGCTGGAGCGCCACGATAAGGCGCATGAGACGCTGGAGACGGCGAAGGCGCTGGTGCCGGCCGACAATGAATTGCTGAAGCGCGCGCTGATGATCGCCGACGCCGAGGTGTATGCGCTGGGCAAGAAGCTGGAGCGCGAAGCGCGTGAGCGTGAGGCGGCGGAGCGTGCGGCCGCCGAGGCGGCGGTGACGCCGGAAGCGGCCCGGCTGGCCAGCTAGCCACAAAAAAACCCTGCGGACTGCCGGTCATCGGCAGCGCCGCAGGGTGAATATCCGGGGCGGCGAGGCAAACGCCCCGCCGCGCCATCAATGGTGTCAGACCTGCCGGCCCGCCACAGCGCGGCGGCGGCGCACCACACCGAACCCGGCAAGAGCGGCACTGAACAGCGCGATGGTGGCCGGTTCCGGCACGCCGCTGATCACGGGCGGGGCAGACAGCGAGATGGGCTGCTCGAGCGAGAAATACGTGCTCTGCCCGTTGGCCAGGCCGCCGTTGATGAAGTTCACCAGACCGGTGGTCTTGTCGGAGCTGATATTGGTGAAGTAGCTCGCCGGACCGCCGTAGAAGGTGGTGTCAAGCGGGTTGACAGCCTGCGCCGCAGCTTGGCTTGCATACACGTAGGTGCTGACGCCGTCGAACTCGAACGCAAAAATCTGCGCCGCCGTCCCGCTGCCCGCACCCGTAATGTTGAAGCCCGACAGGCTATGGCCAGTGTTGTTGACCACGCCGATCATGGCATCTTCCACGCCGTCATAGTTCAGCACGCCCGGGTTCGGGATGGTGGTGGTGATGCTGCCATCCGCCTTGAACGTGATGATCATGTTGCAGTCGGCGGCCGAGCCGGTGCCGCCGCCGCTGCCCCAGCTCCATTGCGCCATGCCGGACAGGTTGGGGCAAACGCCGGACGACCCCATCGCCCCGCTCCAGTGCGTGATGGTTGCTTGTGCCGGCGCAATTGACAGCGCGGCGGCAACAGCGAGCGCAGCGCCGGAGGCAACTTTCAGGAGGGAGCGCATGGTGGTCCGCCTTCAAAATCAAGTGGCATCATCATAACGCAGGGGTGGCCTAGTGGGAATACATTTTTATAAGGTATCAGCAAATTATCGGGTTGCGTATGGCGCATGGTTGCCAGTTTACATTAACACCAGATCGTCACGATGGATCAACTCATCGCGCCCGCGCCACCCCAGAATCGTCTCGATGGCCTCACTGCGGTGGCCCATGATCCGCACTGCGTCGGAGCTGCCATACGCGGCAAGCCCGCGGGCCAGCCGTGTGCCATCCGGGCCCAGCACTTCCACTGCATCGCCGCGCTCGAACGCGCCATCCACAGTACGAACCCCGGCGGGCAGCAAAGACCGGCCCTTGGCCAGCGCGCGTGCCGCCCCGGCATCCACCACGAATGCGCCCTGCGGGGCCAGCGTGCCCAGAATCCAGCGCTTGCGGGCACTGCGGCCCTCGGGCGCGGGCAGGAACCACGTGCAGCGCGCGCCCTGTTCCAGCGCGCGCAGAGGGTGCTCCACATGGCCGAGTGCAATGGCCATCGCGCAGCCGGCACCCGTGGCGATGCGCGCTGCCACCAGTTTGGTGCGCATCCCGCCCGAGGAATAGCCGGGCGGCGGCTCACCGCCCATCGCCTCGATCTCGGGTGTCACGGTCTCCACCACCGGCAGATGCGCCGCCGCCGGGTCGCGCTTGGGGTCCGCCGTGTACAGCCCGTCAATGTCCGACAGCAGCAGCAACTGGTCCGCCTGCACCATCTCGGCCACGCGCGCGGCCAGGCGGTCGTTGTCGCCGTAGCGGATTTCGGCGGTGGCCACCGAGTCGTTCTCGTTGATCACCGGCACGCAGCCGAAGCCCAGCAGGGTTTCCAGCGTCGCGCGCGCATTGAGGTAGCGGCGGCGGTCTTCGGTGTCTTCCAGCGTCAGCAGCAACTGCGCCGCCGTCAGCCCATGCGCCGACAGCGTATCGGCCCATGCCTGCGCCAGCCGGATTTGCCCCACGGCAGCGGCGGCCTGTTTTTCTTCCAGCCGCAGCCGCTTCTGCGTCAGCCCCAGACTGCGCCGCGCCAGCGCGATGGCCCCGGAACTGACCACGATCACATCCACCCCACGCGCACGCAGGGCAGCAATGTCTTCGGCAACACCGGCCAGCCACGCCCTGCGCGGCGCGGCCTGCGCCGCATCGACCAGCAAGGCGCTGCCGATCTTCACCACGAGTCGCTTCGCGGTGGACAGATGCGGCGTCACGCCAGTTGCGCGGCCTTGCGGGCCGCGCGCGCTTCGGCAATCGCCGGATACATGGCGCGCAGCACCTCCGGCACGCCCTGCCCGGACACGCCGGAGGCGACCAGCACTTCCTGCCCGCTCGCCTTGGCCAGCGCCACGCGCCGGGCCGAGGTCTCGCGCGGGCTCATCGCGTCCGCCTTGTTCAGCACGATGATCTCGGGCTTTTCGTCCAGCCCGCCGCCGTAGGACGACAATTCACCGCGAATCGTGCGCCATTGCTGCACCACATCGCCCGCCGCGCCGTCCACCAGATGCAGCAGCACCGCGCAGCGTTCGACATGGCCGAGGAAGCGGTCGCCAAGCCCCGCGCCTTCATGCGCGCCCTCAATCAGGCCGGGGATGTCGGCCAGCACAAAATCCTGGCTGTCGTTCAGCCGCACCACGCCGAGTTGCGGGTGCAGCGTGGTGAACGGGTAGTCGGCGATCTTGGGGTGCGCGGCCGACACGGCGGCCAGAAACGTGGATTTTCCGGCGTTCGGCAGCCCGACCAGCCCGGCATCTGCGATCAGTTTCAGCCGCAGCCAGATCCAGCGTTCCTCGCCCGGCCAGCCCGGATCGGCCCGGCGCGGGGCGCGGTTGGTGGAGGATTTGAAATGCTGGTTGCCATGCCCGCCATCGCCGCCGCGCAGCAGGCGCACGCGCTTGCCGGGGCGGTCCAGATCGGCCAGCAGCGTCTCGCGGTCATCATCGAAAATCTGCGTGCCGATGGGCACCTTGATGACGATGTCGTTGGCCGCAGCGCCGGTCTTGTTGGCACCGGCGCCGTTGCCGCCCTTGGGCGCGCGGAAATGCTGCGTGTAGCGGAAGTCGATCAGCGTGTTCAGGTTCTCGACCGCCTCGAACTCGATATGCCCGCCGCGCCCGCCATCGCCGCCATCCGGGCCGCCGAATTCGATGAAACGCTCGCGCCGGAACGCGATCACGCCGTTCCCGCCATCGCCGGAGCGGCAATAAATTTTGGCCTGATCGAGGAATTTCATGCGGTTATGCCAAACGAAAACGGGGGCCGGCGTGGCGCCGGCCCCCGAATCTTGCAGCGTGCGGGCCGGCCAGACTTATTCGGCAGCGACCGGCAAAGCGATCTGGGCCAGCGGCGTTACGGAGACCTGCACGCGGCCTTCGGCGCGGTGCTCGAACTGCACGTTGCCATCGACCAGCGCGAAAATGGTGTGGTCCTTGCCGAGGCCGACATTGCGGCCCGGCTTCACCTTGGTGCCGCGCTGACGGATGATGATGTTGCCGGCGATGACGCTCTCGCCGCCGAACTTCTTCACGCCGAGACGGCGGCCGGCGGTATCGCGGCCGTTGCGGGATGAACCGCCTGCTTTCTTATGAGCCATTGCTGGGTGCTCCTGCGCTTAGGCCGCGGCGGGGCCGGAAATTTCGCCCACGCGCAGCACGGTGACATGCTGGCGGTGGCCATTTTTGCGGCGGCTGTTCTGCCGGCGGCGCTTCTTGAAGATGATCACCTTGTCCAGCCGGTCCTGCGCGATCACGGTCGCGGTGACAGTGGCGCCGGCCACAACCGGCGCGCCAAGCGTCAGGTGGCCTTCGCCGCCGACGGCCAGCACATCGGTGAAGGTGATGGTGGAGCCGGCTTCGGCCTCCAGCTTCTCCACCTTCAGCACGGCGTTCGGGGTGACACGATATTGTTTTCCGCCGGTGCGGATCACTGCGAACATGGGACGTGCTATCCTGTGGGTCTCGGGCGCGGCGGCAAACAAAGCATGGCGGCCTGGATACACCGGGCCACCGGGGAGCGCGGGTTATAGCGCCCGCCGCCGCGCTGTCAACGCATTCCGCCCCAGCCTGCGCGCACAGGGCGATATGCACAGTTGCCGCCCCCCGTGTTCCTGCCTATAACGCCCGCCGCCGCGGCCTGGAGAGGTGACAGAGTGGCCGATTGTGACGGTCTCGAAAACCGTTGTACCTTCACCGGTACCGTGGGTTCGAATCCCACCCTCTCCGCCACCTCCGCGTACCCAGCCGGTTCCCAGCTGCCCAAATAGCCTAAAATCCGGCAGAAAACTGCCAATCTGATGACCGCCAGCGAATGCCCATGCCCCCTTGCGCTCCCCCTCGTTCGGACTCATGTTTGTGGGGCGCATTGTGGGTGGCAATCGTGCCCCACAATTGGCGGAGGGTCCGGGGATGCCACGCAAGGCAGCGGGTCTGACAGCGGCAAAGGTGCGGACGGCCGGGCCGGGGAAATACGGCGACGGGAACGGGCTGCAACTCGTGGTATCAGCATCCGGCGCACGAAGCTGGAGCTTCCGGTTCATGCGCCAGGGCAAAGCCCGCGAAATGGGCCTTGGGCGCGCGGATGCGGCCGGGGAGGATGGACTGTCCTTGGCAAAGGCGCGGGACAAGGCCGCAGCGCTGCACCGGCTGGTGGCGGATGGTATCGACCCCCTCGCCCAGCGTGACGCTGACCTCGCCGCTGAAGCGGCGCGGAAAGCCGCCGAACAAGCCGCGGCAGCCAACCGCAAGACATTCAAGGAAGCCGCCGAGGCGTTCATCGGGTCGCACGAGGCGGGGTGGCGCAATGCCAAGCATCGGCAACAATGGCAGAACACGCTGGACACGTATGCTGATCCGGTGATCGGCACCCTGCCCGTTGCCAGCGTCGCCACCGAACACGTGCTGGACATCCTGACGCCTCTCTGGACCACAAAGCCCGAAACCGCGTCCCGGCTGCGCCAGCGAATCGAGCGGGTCCTGGACTACGGCCGCGTGCGCGGCTGGCGTGACGGCGAGAACCCGGCCCGTTGGCGCGGCCATCTGGATCACTTGCTCCCGGCACGCAGCAAGGTGGCGAAGGTCGAACATCACGCAGCACTGCCTTGGCGTGACCTGCCGGGCTTCATGGCGCGGCTGCGGGCACAGGATGGCGTGTCTCCCCGGGCGCTTGAGCTGTGCATCCTGACGGCCACGCGGACCAGCGAGACCCTGAATGCGACCTGGAGCGAGTTCGACCTTGAGGCTGGGGTGTGGACCATTCCCGGCGGACGGATGAAGGCGGGGCGCGAGCATCGCGTACCTCTGTCCGAGCCAGCGGTAACGCTCCTGCGCGGGCTTCTGCCACTGCGCAACCCGGACAGGGGCGACTGGGTGTTCCCGGGCCAGCGACTCGGCAGGCCGTTGAGCAACATGGCCATGGAAATGGTGCTGCGGCGGATGGAGCAGGGCGACGTGACCGTCCACGGCACAGCGCGCAGCAGCTTCCGCGACTGGGTAGCGGAACGGACGAACTTTCCGCGCGAAGTGGCCGAGGCTGCATTGGCCCATGTCGTCGCCAACAAGACAGAGGCCGCCTATGCCCGGTCCGACCTTTTTGAAAAGCGCCGGAAATTGATGGCCGAGTGGGCACGCTTCTGTACCAGAATTCCGCTGAAGGGCGAGCGGGACAATGTGGTGCAAATGGCCGCTGCTGGCTGAGCGCGGCGGGCCTCCGGGCAGGCTGACCAAACACAATCGGCAGCATGTTCAATCGGGTGAAGAGCCGAACGGAGGCGAGCTTCAATGGAAGGTAAAGTGGAACGCGACTTTGGTGACCAAAAAAGGGTCACCAAAGTCGGCCCCCGCTACAAGCCCTTACTCGGAAAGCGCTTTCGCTGCCAACCCAAGTCGTTAGACGCAGTTGCGCTAGCCCATAAAATTGGCATCCGGGAAACAGCCAAAGTGCGTTGGCTGCGCAATGCATTGAACTCGTTTCCCGATGTAGTAGCCTCATTTCAACTGGAGAAGTCGGCGGCCGAACCTTCTAAAATCCAACGGCGGCTGGAAAGGATGAACTGCGATCCAGAACGACTAATAAAGTCAATCGTCGACATGAGTGGCCATGCTCACCCAGACGGTCTTCGCCAGGCCGTCCAGAAAGATGATGCCTTGGCCCGCGTGTTCTATCAGTTCGCCGAATTGCTCCCACCAGAAAATCACGCCGAGCAACACATCAACGACGGCACTGCATTCACCGAATTTTTCATTGCAGATCAGAGTGCGCGAGTCGCTTCCGCCATGCGAACAGTTTTCATCAAAACAACAGCAGAAAAAACCACAGGAAAGGGCGGGCCACGGCGATCAACGGAGAGGGATTTTATCAACCACTCTATTGATTGGATTTTGGAATTGTATCATGATATTACACAAAAAGTTCCGGGCTATTCAACGAATCGAGACGGAAGTGGGCTTAGTGGCCCTGCTATTACGCTACTTCGCGCAAGCCTTGAATCCGCTGGACTAAAAGTCTCAGACGCCACCGTGAAGCGTCGAATTCAGGACTTCTGCCGGATACGCAATTTGAAAAAATAGACATTGGTTTGCGCTCTACGCCATACCTGCCCGGCGCGTTCACAGTCTGCCCGGTTCAACCCGCACCGGAGGCAGGCGATGACCGCCACCCACAGTCACCCGATGATGCTCACCATCAGCGACGCACAGGCGCTGGGCAGGATGGGCAAAAGTTCAGTTTATCGGCAGGCAGCACTTGGACACTACAGCGTGGTCAAACTCGGGCGACGTACACTTATCCCGCGCGCGGAGTTCGAGGCATTCCTGAATAAGCTGCCGCATGCGGCGTTGAGGCCGCCGAAGGATCGGTGATGACTGAGGTGGCCCCCAGAAACTGGACAGGTGGCTAAGCGAGAGTCTCGCCCCTAAAACGGCCATTGGGCCAGGGGTAACGGATGGCGAATACACGCAAGAAGCACAGTGCGGAGTTCAAGGCGAAGGTGGCGTTGGCGGCGAT
>CAIPHQ010000432.1 GCA_903864895.1 uncultured Rhodospirillales bacterium | reverse complement strand
TGCGCGCCGCTGGCCCATCCGGTCCAGTCATGCGCGCCATCTGCTCCGTCCACCGGGCGGCTGCCATCGCCCGCACGGCGCAGCGGCACGCGCCCGGTCACGAACAGGCCGATGCCGTCATGGTCCGCCAGCATCAGGTTCTGCACCGGCGAACTGATCCGCGCCGCCGCCAGCCCCGCTTCCGCCACGCTGCCCGCGCTGTTCAGCGCCATCAGCCCCTCGGCAGCGGTATCACCGGCCGCCAGATTGGCCGCAGCCAGCGCCAGCACCGGGCCTTTCGGGTCCACAAGGTCGCTGATCACCGGGCCATGCCGGGTTTCGCGCACGGTGAGGATCTCATCGGGCGCGCCGCGCACGCGGATGTGCTCCTGCCGCAGCACGAAGGCCGCAGGGCCATCCGGCGTCTGATACTGGCCCGCCCCGGCGGGCGTTTCGATGAACAGGTCCTGCACATCTGCGCCGGTGGTGGTGAAGCTCCAGGCAATGCGGCTGTTATGGCCCAGCACCATGAACGGCACGCCCGGCGCGGTGGCCCCGGCCAGCACGCCGTGCGGGGTGTCGATGCGGGCCAGATACCAGATGCCGGGAAAGCCGAACGCCAGATGCGGGTCGCCCGCCAGCAGTGGCGCGCCGGTGGCACTGTGCGCGCCGTCCACCGCCCAGGCGTTGCTGGCACTGTGCGGCAGCGTGAACGGCGCGGGCCAATCCGGCATCACGGCGGCGAGTTGGCGTGCGGTGGCCGTTACCGCCGGGTCCGCCGCCCGCGCCTCGGGATGCCCGCCTGCGGTGCCACCGGGCCAGAGTGCGTCAATCACCTCGGGCGGCAGTTTGGCGGACAGGGCAAGGCGCGCCTGTTCTTCCCGCCAGTTGCCAGACAGGAACAGCGCCATGGTCTTGCCCCACAACAGGCTGTCCACCGGGGTCCATGCGCGCGGGGTGCCGAACACGGCGAATTCCGGGGCGGACAGGCGGCCGCGCCGCGCAATCCACGCGTTCACGCCGCGCGCATACGCCTCCAGCAGCGCCCGCGCCTCGGCATTCATGCCCGGCAGGCCGGCGGCGGCGCGGTTGCGCAGGCCCAGCGTGCGCGCCATGCGGTCGAAGGGCAGGGTGGCCGCGCCGAACATTTCCGACAACTCGCCGGAGGCCGCGCGCCGCATCAGGTCCATCTGAAACAGCCGCTCGCGGGCATGCACAAACCCCAGCGCCTCGGCGGCGTCGATGTCCGATTGTGCGGTGATGCGGGCGATGCCGTCCGCATCGAGCGTCACCGTGGCGGGCGCGGATAGGCCCGGCAGCCCGGCCGAAACATCGCCGCCCGGCAGCGTCAGCCACACCATGCCCGCCACACCGGCCACGGCCAGCAGGACAAGCGAACCCAGCAGGGCAAGGCCCCGGCGCAACCAGCGGATCATGCGGCATTGCTAGCATGTTCCGCGCGCGTTGGGGGCGTTCTTGCCGCCATTGCCGCGCCCCCCTAGGGTCGCGCGAATATTTTGCAGGAGCCAGACATGACCGACATCCCCAACCGCCCGGAATGGCAGAGCGACCTGTTCCGCGACGGCCTGACCGTGCGGCGCGAAGTGCTGGGGGCCGACTACGTCGATGCCTCGCTGGCGCGCGCCGATGATTTCATGGCCGGGTTCCAGCAACTCACCACCGAACTGGCCTGGGGCACCATCTGGACCCGCCCGGGGCTGGACCGGCGCACGCGCAGCCTGATCGTGCTGGCCATGCTGGCAGCGATGAGCAAGCCGAACGAGTTGAAGCTGCATGTGCGCGGCGCGCTGACCAACGGCGTGACGCGTGAGGAAATCAAGGAAGTGCTGATGCAGGCCTGCGTGTACGCGGGCATCCCCGCCGGGCTGGAGGCGTTCCACGCTGCCGCCGCGGTGTTCAAGGAAATCGACGCCAAATGATCCGCAGCGGCGGGTGCCAGTGCGGCGCCTGCCGCTACGAACTCACGGCGGCACCGCTCGGCGTGTTCGTGTGCCATTGCATCGAATGCCGCCGCCAGTCGGCGTCGGCGTTCGGCATCAGCGTGGAAGTGCCGCGCGCGGCCTTTCGCATGGTGGCTGGCACGCCGCAGCGCTGGTCGCGCACCACGGACTCCGGGCGGGTGCTGCACTGCCAGTTCTGCCCGCAGTGCGGCACGCGGCTGTACCATTGCGGCGCGCCGCCCGGCCCGATTTTCATCAAGGGCGGATCGCTGGACGGCCCTGTCGATCTGTCGCAGGCGACGCATATCTGGACATCACGCAAACTGCCCGGTGTGGTGATTCCGCCGGGCGCCGTTCAGTATCCCCAGGAACCGGACTGACCATCAGGAGAGAGCATTTGAGCCAGCGAACCCAGGAAGCCGTGGTGGTGGAACGCTTCGGCGTGCAGGCCGCCGCCTATCTGAACAGTGCGGTGCATTCGGCGGGTGCGGACCTCGCAGCCCTGCTGGCGCTGGCGCACGGCAAGTCATCGGCGCGCGTGCTGGACCTCGGCTGCGGCGGCGGGCATGTGGCCTATGGGGCCGCGCCGCATGTGGGCGAAGTGGTGGCCTATGACCTGTCGCAGCAGATGCTGGACGTGGTTGCCAGCACCGCGGCTGCGCGGGGGCTGGCCAACCTGACCACCCAGCAGGGCCCCGCCGAGCGCCTGCCGTTCGCGGACCACAGCTTCGACCTGATCCTCAGCCGCTACACCGCGCATCACTGGCGCGATTTCGAGGCCGGGTTGCGTGAAGCCGTGCGCGTGCTGAAACCCGGCGCGCGGGCCGGGTTTGTCGATGTCGTCTCGCCGGGCCGCGCCTTGCAGGACACGTTCCTGCAAGCCATCGAAGTGCTGCGCGATACCTCCCACGTGCGTGACCGCAGCCGGGCGGAATGGGAGGACTGCGCCGCCCGCGCCGGGTTTGCGGGCGCGAACGTCACCGCGTTCAAGATCCGCATCGATTTCCCAAGCTGGATCGTGCGGATGAACACGCCGCCGGAAATGGCCACGGCCATCCGCGCGTTGCAGACGGCAGTGGCCGACGACGTGCGGCGCTATTTCGCCATCGAGGACGACGGCAGCTTCACGTTCGACGTGGTGCTGTTCGAGTTCCTCGCCCCCGGCTGAGCAGGAGCAGACCATGCAGCGCCGCTACGTCACCACCGACGTGTTCACCACCACCGCCTTCGGCGGCAACCCGCTGGCCGTGGTGCTGGATGCCGAGGGGCTGACCACGGCGCAGATGCAGGCGGTGGCGCGGGAGTTCAACTACTCGGAAACCACCTTCGTGCTGCCGCCCGCCGACCCGGCGCACACCGCGCATGTGCGGATTTTCACGCCCGCCGAGGAACTGCCCTTCGCCGGGCACCCGAATGTCGGCACCGCCGTGGTGCTGGCACGGCGCACACCGGGGCTGGCGGGCGTGGTGTTCGAGGAAGCCGCCGGTCTGGTGCCCTTGGTGCTGGAGCATGAAGATGGCGTGGCGGTGGGCGCCGAATTGACCGCGCCCAAGCCGTTCGCGCGCGGCCACGCGGCGGGGGCGGCCGATGTTGCGGGGCCGGTGGGGCTGGCGGAGGCAGACGTGTCGCTGGCCACGCATCTGCCCTCCGCCGGGTCTTGCGGGCTGGCCTTCCTGTTCGCCGAATTGGCGAGCCGGGAGGCTTTGCGCCGCGCCGTGCCGCAGGGCTCCACGCTGCCTGGATTGTTGCAGGCGGTGGGGGCGAGCGGGATTTTTCTCTACACGCGCGACGCTGCCGAAGCGGGCTGCGATGTGCAGGCGCGCATGTTCTACCCGCTCGGCAGCACCTTCATCGAAGACCCGGCCACCGGCAGCGCCAACGTGGCGCTGGCCGGGCTGCTGGCTTCCTGTGCGGACGCGGCGGATGTGGATCTGGCGCTGACGGTGGGGCAGGGCTTCGACATGGGCCGCCCCAGCCTGCTGCGCGTCTCGGCGGACAAGCGTGGCGGCTGGGTGATCGCCACCCGTGTCGGCGGGCGCTGCGTGGAGATGATGCAGGGCACGTTCACACTTTAAGGCCCCGGCTGCGCCATCGCCCAGCGCAGGCTGGCTTCGAACCACGGGCCGATCATGCTGTGGTCGCCCTCATGCAGGCACATCTGCAACGGCTTGCCGCTGCCGCACCCGGCCCATGTGCTGCAAATCAGCGCGCCATCCCGCGCCGTTCTGTCCGGCAGGGCAGGGCATTGATCGGCGGCCTTGAAGCGGGTGAAGCCGGTCAGGATGTCGCCCTGCACGTATTTGCCGCCCAGAATGGCGCGGCCCTTCATGGGCACCATCGAGTCATGCGTGCCGTGGGTATGCCGCAGCGCCACCGGGCCAGCGTCACACGTGGCGGGCACGGGTTCCCAGAAGCCGCCCGCGAACGGGATGAAGGCGGCAAATCCGGCGGGCGCGGTGCAGGCCAGATACCACGTCATCGACCCGCCCAGCGAAAACCCGCCCACCACCGCCGATCCGGCCACGATGGGCCAGCGCGCCGCCGCGTCCGCCGCCACCGCGTGCAGGAACGCCACATCGTCGCGCTCGGCGTGCGGGGAGCCGGGGAAGGTCCAGCCGTCATGCAACCCGTCGGGGGCGGCCACCAGAAACCCCAGCCGGTTGGCGATGCCCGCGATGTTCGGGTCGGTGGTGATGTCGGTGCCCTTGCCCTTGTAGCCGTGCAGGAACACCAGCAGGCGCAGCTTCGTGTGCCCGTCCCAGCCCGGAGGGGTGGCGGTGTGGTAAGTGCCGCCCGGCAGCGCGCAGGTCTCGCACGGGGCCTGCGCCCGCGCCGGGGCGGCCAGGGCGGCCATCAGCAGCAATACGGCGAACCAGCGCATCGGCCTCACCCCTCCAGCGGCGGCAGGTCGATCCATGACAGGTGCCCGCCCTTGCCCGCGCCGGTGTCCAGAAACACCGCCGTGCCACCCAGCAGGCCGCGATGCACATAGGGGCGGCCATCGGTGCTGCGCCGGTCGTGGCCGCAATACACCGTCAGCCCCGCCGGCACCCGGTCCACCCAGCGCAGGCTGCGCTCGGGGTAGCCATCCGGCTGGATGCGCCCGGTGGTCTCGCCATACAGCGCGCGTGACAGCACGCCTTCCACCCGGCCTTCCGGCACGGTGGGCGGATCCTGCTCCAGCATCCCGGTGTGGAACCCGCCATGCACGAAAAACATCCCGCCGCGCACAATCCATGCCGGGGCGCGGGCAATCTCGATGCGGGCGCGGGCGCGCAGGGGGTCGTCGAGTTGCGTCAGGGTTCCGGCCAGCCCGGCATCCACCCGCACATGCCGCCCGGCCAGCGCGCGCGACAGTTTCACG
>CAIPHQ010000431.1 GCA_903864895.1 uncultured Rhodospirillales bacterium | reverse complement strand
GCCTTCGGCCATTCGGTGGGCTTCGCGCCCACCGGGCGCATCACCACTTCGCGCGCGGTGTCGTCCGGCACTTTCTCGCCGGTGATCGGGTGCAGCTTGAAGCTGCGCCCGTCCCAGCGGCTCACCAAACTGCCGTCGCTGTGGCGCGCTTCCTTTTCCTGCGTGTAGCTGATCAGCGCGTCCACTTCGCGGATATTGTGAAAATCTTTCAGGATCGGCTCGGGCGGCGGCTTCGCGCCATAGGTGCGCATGTGCCATTGCAGCCAGCCAATCCACAGCACCAGTTCGGCCACCGGCACCGCGCGCGGGTTCTTTTCCAGACCCAGAAAGTTGTGCGGATCGACGGTCGCGCCCGACAGCGCCAGACGGTCATTGTCCTGCGGGCGCAATGTCGCCAGCAGGTCCAGCACCTCGCCTTCCAGCCGCTTCATCAATTCCAGCGCCACATACAGGAAATTGCCACTGCCGCAGGCCGGGTCCAGCACCCGCACGCTGGCAAGGCGGCCATGAAACGCCGAGACCAGCTTTGCCGCCTGTTCGCGCCGCCCGGCCTGTTCCTCGGTCACGGCAGCAGCCTTCACGCCGTCCCATTCGGCGCGCAGCGGTTCCATGATGGTGGGCAGCACCAGCCGTTCCACGAACGCGCGCGGGGTAAAATGCGCGCCGAGCGCGGCCCGTTCGGGATGGTCCAGCGCGTTTTCCAGCAACGTGCCGAAAATCGCCGGTTCCACGTCCGCCCAGTCCTTGCCTGCGGCCATGATCAGCAGGTCAAGTTCCTCGACCGTCACGCGCAATGGCTCCACAGGGCCGTGCGGGCCAGGGGCGAACAAGCCGCCATTGAAGCGGCGGATGTCGGCAGCCACGGCGGGGGAAAAGCCGCCCGCGTTCATCCAGCGCCACAAATCCCCCACCAAGCCTGCGAACACACGCGGATCGCTGCGGCCCTTGTGCAGCAGTTCGGTAAAGGTGTCCGGCGCCGGCAACAGGCCGATGGACTGCGCGAACATCGAAAAAATGCAGCGCATCAGAAAACTGGCCACGGTGGCAGGCGCGTAACGCGGGGCCTGTTTGGTGCCTTCCAGACTGCGGACCAATTTTGCCAGCAGTTTGGCGATGTCGCGCGTGATATGGGCGCGCACGCGGGCCGGGTCGAGCGCATGGGGGTCGAGCCACACCGTGCGAAGCCGTTCGATAACCACAGGGTCACGCAAGTCAGGCAGGTAGATCCGGAAGCGGTCGCGGTCCGGGAATTGCGCGTAGTGCTTGGCTTCGCCTGAAAAATCAGCATACAGATCAAAGCAGAAGCCGACATCGCAAACAATCAGGAACGGCGGGGAATTTTCAGGTTTGGAAAAATCGCGAGCATATTGCTCGGCCTGTCCTTTCGCTTGCAGCATGTGCCGAACCCAGCCGGGAAGGCCGCGCACGCGAGAGCGGTGCTGAAACACGTCTTCAAACAAGCCGCCTTGCCGCTCGGATCGATCCCCTTGCTTTGCCTCCAGGACAAAGCAGTCGCGCTTGTAGAGGTCGATGAAGCGCGTCGATGTCGTGCCATCGTCTTCGTGCCGCGTAACAGCACGCTCAAAACGATACGGCCCTAGCCCCCCGGTGGCTGGTTCCGGCGGGGGCACACCGAGCACCGCGCACAACTCGGTGAGAAACATGTCCTTGTTCGCGCGCTCGGCCTGCGCCGTGCCGTCCCAACGCGCGATAAAGGCGTCAACTATTTGCGGTGTTACGGTCTGCACGCGCTATGTGACCATACCCTAGCGGGCTTGTCACTGCGCAAGGCCGCAAGAGTTGCTCTCTGCACCAATGCGGCGGGCGTTTTCGATCAAATTCTCAATCCCCCCGATACAAATCCGCCCGCGTCGGCGGCAGCGCCGCAGGTCCGCGCACGCGGCGGGAGGCCAGTGTCTGATAAATCCCCACCGTGTTGCGTGCAAACGCCAAAGAACATCCGGCCAGATAGATCAGCCACAGCCGCACCGTCACACGGCTCGCCGCCGCCGTGGCAGCCTCGGTGTTGGCCAGCAGATTGTCGTGCCACAGGCGGCAGGTGCGGGCGTAGTGCTCGCGCCAGGCTTCCACGTCGTGAACCTCAAAGCCGTGGCGCTGCAGGTTGGCCACCGACATGCCCACATGGTCCAGTTCGCCGCCCGGAAAGATGTAGCGCGTGAGTGCGGCGTATTCCGGCTTGCGGCGGCGGAAATCCTGTTCGGTGCGTTTGGCCGGGCGCGCGATGGCGTGGTGCAAATACAGCCCGCCCGGTTTCAGCAGGCGGTTGATGGCCGTGAAGTAGCGCGCATGGTTGGCGATGCCGACATGCTCGAACATGCCGATGGAGGCGATCTTGTCGAATTCGCCGTCCAGATCGTTGAAGTCGCGCAGTTCCAGCGTAATGCGGTCCTGCAGGCCAAGCCGTTTCACCTTGTCCTGCGCCAGTGCCAGTTGCGCCGCCGACAGGGTTACGCCATGCGCGCGCACGCCGTGATGCTGTGCTGCGTGGCACACCAATGCACCCCAGCCGCAGCCCACATCCAGAAACCGCTCGCCCGGTTGCAGGCGCAGCTTGCGGCAGATCATTTCCAGCTTGTCATGCTGTGCTGTGGCCAGATCATTCTGCCAGTCACGGAAATAGCCGCAGGAATAAACCATCTCCGGGTCAAGAAACAGCCGGTAGAAGTCGTTGGACACGTCGTAATGGTGCTGCACGTTGCGCGTGTTGGCCGCCGCAGTGCCGCCCTGCGCCGGGTCGCCCACCGCTTCCAGCGGAAACGGCCCGCCGCGCGGCACCAGCGCGAATTGCAACGCCACGCGAGCCACCCGGCCCAGCCCCAGGGCCTTCAGCGCCGCCTTGGCCTTCAGCTTCGGCCGCCGTTCGGCAAGGTCGAAGATGGTGCCGTTGTGCAAATCAAGCCGCCCGGACACCCACAGATTGGCCAGCGTATCGAGCTTCGGGCGGCGCAGCAGGGCCGCCACCGCGCCCTCATCGGCGATGCTGATGCACAGCGCGTCCGGTGCCAGAACTTCCGGCACCGTCGCCCCGTTCCACAGCCTGAAGCCGATTTCCAGCTTCAGGTGCG
>CAIPHQ010000430.1 GCA_903864895.1 uncultured Rhodospirillales bacterium | reverse complement strand
TTGATCATGCGGTCGATGCGGTAGAACACGTTACCGGTCAGGGACCCCACGGTGACTGTGGTGGCCGACGAATTGCACACCGTGACACTTTGCGCGCCACTGCGGTTGCTTGCGCTGCTCGAACCCACCGTCAGGGTGACCACGCCGGAACTGGTGTTGGAAAGGTTCAACGCGCTGACGCACAGGGCCATGGCGGTGGCGGACGAGAACACCTGCACGGCGCCAAAACCTCCTGTGACCGTGCCGGGTCCGGCCACGGTCAGGCCGCCGGGCGGCAGGGCGGTGGCAGCGGTGGTCTGGGCGAAGGCGCCGCCGGACAGGGCGGTGCAGGCGATCAGGGTTGCGACGGCGGCGGCGGCAAGGGTCTTCATGGCTTGGTTCCAGTTCGCTTCGGGTTGCTCGGCTGCGCTCATCGCAACCGATGGGCAATCCTTAGGCCGGGCCACCGCCGGCAAATGTGCCCTGCGGCACATCGCAAGCCGGGAAACTTCGCCGGGCATCACAGCACGCGCACCGTGGCCGGATCGGCGCGGAACACCAGCAGGTCGCCCTGGCGTTCCAGATCCCCGTCCAGTTGCAGCCGCACGCCGGTCAGCCGCAGCAGCGCGGGGGACACCGCCCCGCCATCTGGCCCGGCCAGCAGAAAGAACACGCTGCCCGCCACCGGTTCCACCGAGACCAGCACCGGCGGGATGTCTCCTGCAAGGCACAGGCTGGCACAGGCGCGGTGCGCTAGCCCGCTGCCGGGGCGCATCGCGCCTGCCGCGCATTTCCCATCGCAAATCTCGCCCGACAGCCGCCAGCGCCCCAGTTTCACCGGCGGCAGGGGCGGGGCGATGCCCTCGGCGGGCTGCAACTGCGCCGGGTCGTTCACCGCCAGCATGTCCAGATCGCCGCGCCGTATCAGCGCGCCCGCCGCCTGCATCGCCTGCCCGTCATGGCGCGCGGCATCCGGGATCTGCGCCTTGCCGAACGCGCTGAGCAGCACGGTGTGGCCCTGCTTGTGCGCCGCGTCCGGCGGCAGATGCAGCAGCGGATAGGGGCGCGCGGTGAAGGTGCCGCGCAGCACCGCATCCCCGGCCCAGTTGCCCGCCCCGCCGCCGCCCGCCCCCTGCGCCAGCAGCACCGAAAGCGCCAGCATCACCACCACCAGCCCCGCCGCCACCCCCAGCACCGGCAGCCGCATCCCTGGCGGCAGGCGGTTGGTCCAGCCGATGAAGAACGGTTCTTGCGTCATGGCGCGAGCGGTTGCGGCGCGGGATCGACATACAGCACGCCCGCTTCCAGCCGCAGGCGGTGCGTGGCCACACGTTCTGTGAACGGCGGCGGGGAGCAGCCGTCGGTCAGCCGGTACTGGTAGCCGTGCCACGGGCAGACCACGCAGCCATCCACCACCCGGCCCTCGCCCAGCGGTCCGTTCTGGTGCGCGCACTGGTTGGCGATGGCGGCGAACGTGGCCCCGGTGCGAAACACCGCCACCGCCCGCCCGCCGCCGATGGGCACGATGCGCGCCCGGCCCTCGGCAATATCCTCCGGCCGCCCCGCCGCGATCCATCCCGTGCCCGGCGGTGCGGCGCGCGTGGATGCGGCCAGATGCAGGCCGCACACCGCCGCCACCGACAACATGGCCAGCGCGGCCAGCGGCTGACTGCCCGCATCCTGCAACGCCCCCAGCCCCAGATGCAGCACCAGCGCGGCATAGGCGGGATACAGGCACAGGTGCAGCGCCTTCCACACCGGCGGCGTCAGGAACGCGAGCCACATGTCGTGGCTGGTCGCCGCCAGCACCCACAGCACCAGCAGCGCGAAGATGCCGAACGGGATGAACGGAATGCCGTGCCACAGCCCGCTGCCGGTATCGGCGGTCAACAGTGCGGGCAGCGGGGCGGTGGGGGAGTAGGCGAAATACCAGCCCAGCACCGCCTGCGCGTGCGCGGTGGCGACGATAGCGGTCAGCACGCCCAGATGGCGGCGGTTATACAGCAACGGCAGCAAGCGCGGGTTGAGCTGCGCCAGCGGGCCGATGCACAGCGCCGCCGTCACCAGCAGGAAGGCGCAACTCCCATACGCGTCCATCGCCACGGTCTGCGAATCCCGCCCGGTGGCGAAGCGCATGTAAAGCAGCAGATACGCCAGCACCGTCCCCACCAGCACCGCGTCATAGATCAGCTTGAAACGGGTCCAGCCAACCGGTTGGTAAGCGATGCTCATGGCGCCGGGGCCGAGAGTTGCAGCGGCGCGGGGTCGCGCCCGGCATCCTGCCGCAGCGCCAGTGCGGCGACCAGCAGCGCGGGCAGCAGCACGGCCAGCACGGTCCACACCGCACGATGCGTGGCCCGGTAATGCCGCCCCGGCGGCGGCGCGGCGCGGCCCGAGGCCAGCACCGCCCAGCGCCACAGCACCAGCGGCCACAACAGCACCAGCCCCGGCAGCAGCAGCGGGCGGAAAGCATAGGCCCCGCGCGCCTGCGGCACCGTGCGGTCCAGCCCCCACAGCAGGAACGCCCCCGCCGCCGCCACGCCGCACGCCGCGTAGATTTGCACGATCAGCAGCACCCACGCCCCTCCGCCCCGGCCACTACCTCTGACTCCGCGGGCGGGTCAGCGTAACACGGTCTTGTGCGCCTATTCGTCCTCCGGATGGCGGAGCGGTGCGGCGGCATGCGGATCGGGCTCGATCTGGCTCAGCAGCCCCAGATCGGCCACCGTGCGCCCGTTGCTGTCGCTGGACACCGCATCGGCGTAGCGATGTCCCAGCGCAATATCGGCGGCACCATAGTCGCGGATGGCATACACGGTCGCGGCCAGCACCGGGTCGCGCGCCTCGACAGACAGGAAGATGCGGGTCTGCTCGCGCAGCAGTTCATTCGGCCCGCGCCCGAACAGCGGGCTGCTCTCGTCGATGCGGTGCATCAGCGTCCAGGTCAGCGGAAACAGCGGCACGCGCTGGCGCAGCAGCGTCAGTTCATGCACGCCCCGGAACGTCTTGCCCTCCAGCGACTCCTCCTGCAACAGCGCGGACAGCCGGGCATTGGCATCGGTCAGGGTCACCATGCGGCCATTGGCGATGCGCAGCATCAGCGTGGGGTAGCCGTTATGCGTGGCCACCACCGCCTTGTCGGCGAACAGGATTTTGCCTTTCGGGCGGGCGAAGCGCACGAAGGTCAGGCCGGTCATGATGCCCACGAAGGCCATGCCGGTGATGATCTCGATGGCCGACAGGATGTGGCCATACAGCGTGGCAGGCGACATCGCCCCGTAGCCCACGGTGGCCAGCGTTTCCAGACTGAAGAAGAACAGGTCGGTAAACGCGCCCTCACGCGCATTGGCGACACTGCCCGGTTGCAGGGAATACAGCACCGCGAACAGCGTGTTGATGCCCAGCACCAGCCCGACAAACAGCAGCGCAAAGCCGGGCCAGCTGAGGCCCACTGCCAGATGGTACGGGTCGGTCAGGTCGTAGCGGGCGGCGCCGCGCTTGTGCAGTTCATAGGCACCGGGGCGGATGCTCATGGTGGTCTGGCTGCGTGTGGCGCGCGGTTTCGGCGCACGGGCGGGCGGTGTTTCGGTCATGCGGGCGGACTCCGGGCGCAACGGCGTGTTTGCTTACGCAGACGGTTCGGTGCAAGCCTGCCCGGACAACCGGCGCTTACAGGAGCAGGCGATGCAGGGCTGGCGGCAGATGGCAGCGGCGGATCTGCCGGACGTGGTGCGGATTGGCGATATCGTCCACGCCGAATTTCCGGAATCACCCGCGCTGTTCGCCGAACGGCTGGCGCTGTTCCCGGATGGCTGCCTGAAAACGCTGGACGGCTACGCCATCGCCCACCCGGTGCGCACCGGCTATCCGCCGCCACTGGACACGATGCTCGGCACGCTCGACCCCGCCGCCGATGCCTTGCACGTCCACGACGTGGCACTGCTGCCATCCCGGCGGGGGCATGGGCTGGGGGCGGCGGCCATGGCGCATTTCATCGCCGTGGCGCAGGCGCACGGTCTGGCGCGGCTGTCGCTGGTGTCGGTCTACGGAACGCGGACGTATTGGAGCCGCTTCGGCTTCGTGCAGATGCCGAAGGCGGGGCTGGAGTCCTACGGGCCGGAAGCGGCGTATATGGAGCGTGGTCTGTAAGGCCACCCCGGCCAGCGCCGGGGTGGCTGGCAGAGGGTCAGGCCGCCGCTTCGTGCGGCACGCCCTTTTCGGTCAGCATTTCGGCCAGTTCGCCGCTCTGGAACATCTCGGTGATGATGTCGCAGCCGCCGACGAACTCGCCCTTCACGTAAAGCTGCGGAATGGTCGGCCAGTTGCTGAACTGCTTGATGCCGTCGCGCAGTTCGGCATCTTCCAGCACGTTGGCGGTCTTGAACGGCACGCCCATGTGGGTGAGGATCTGCACCACGCGGGCCGAGAACCCGCATTGCGGGAACATCGCGTTGCCCTTCATGTACAGCATCACCGGGGCGTCGGTGATCTCGGACTGAATACGCTCGAAAACCGGGTTGCTCATCGCTGGGTCCTTATTCGGGGGCTGAGGTTTGCAGGGCGAGGGCGTGCAACTCGCCCCCCATGCGGCCGCGCAGGGCGGCAAAAACAAGCTGGTGCTGCCGCACGCGGGAAATGCCGCGAAACGCATCGCTCACGACCGTGGCGGCGTAGTGGTCGCCGTCCCCTGCCAGATCCTCGATGGTCACCGCAGCATCCGGCAGGGCCGCCTTGATCAGCGCCTCGATCTCGCTCGCTGCCATCGCCATGCCAGTTATCCCTTATCGTTCGCCGGTGCTGTCCATCCAGTCCGGCAGGAAGCGTTCATGCGCGCTTCGCAGCGCCGCCAAGGATATTGTGGCACCCCCCGGCAGTGTCAAATGCCCGCCACCCGCGCGGCCCAGCACGGTGGCGGCTACGCCTGCTGCCTTGGCCGCCGCCAGTAGCGCGGGCGCATCGGTGACGGCGGCGATATAGCGGCCCTGATCCTCGCCGAACCAGAAGGCGTGCGGGGCGAGGGCTTCCTGCCGTGGCGTCAGGTCGATGCCCACATCCCCGGCCAGCGCCATTTCCACCACCGCGATCATCGCCCCGCCATCGGAGATGTCGTGGCAGGCGGCGATGCGCCCGGCGAGGATTTCACCGCGCACGAAATCGCCGTTGCGGCGCTCGGCAGCCAGATCCACCGGCGGCGGCGGGCCGTCCTCGCGCCCGGCAACCTCGCGCAGCCACAAGGATTGCCCCAGATGCCCGCGCGTCTCGCCGAGCAGCACCAGATCCTGCCCCGCTTTCGGCGCGTAGCCGATGGCCTGCGCCGCATTCTCCAGCACGCCCAGCCCGCCGATGGCGGGTGTTGGCAGAATGCCTTTGCCCTCGGTCTCGTTGTACAGGCTGACATTGCCGCTCACGACCGGGAAATCCAGCGCCACGCAGGCGGCGGCCATGCCCCGGATGGCATCGGCGAACTGGCCCATGATCTCAGGCTTTTCCGGGTTGCCGAAATTCATGTTGTCGGTGATCGCCAGCGGTTTTGCGCCCACAGCGGTGATGTTGCGCCACGCCTCGGCCACCGCCTGCATCCCGCCCGCTTCGGCGTCGGCGGCGCAGTAGCGCGGCGTGCAATCGGTGGTCAGCGCCAGCGCACGCGCCGAGCCATCGATCTTCACCACGGCGGCATCGGCAGCCCCGGGGCGCTTGACGGTCTGGCCGCCCACGGTGGCGTCGTACTGGTCCCAGATCCAGGCGCGCGAGCACAGATCGGGGCAGGCAATCAGTTTCATGATGGCGTCGGCCATGCCGAGCGGCGCGGCCACATCGCCCAAGGGTGCGCGCTTCGGCGTCTCGGCGGCCGGGCGGTGATACAGCGGCGCCTGATCGGCCAGCGGGGCCAATGGGATATCCGCTTCG
>CAIPHQ010000429.1 GCA_903864895.1 uncultured Rhodospirillales bacterium | reverse complement strand
GCGTCATCTGCGAGAAGTGCGGAGTGGAAGTAACCCTTTCCCGCGTACGGCGCGAGCGCATGGGCCATATCGAGTTGGCGAGCCCGGTCGCGCATATCTGGTTCATGAAGTCGCTGCCCTCGCGCGTCGGCCTGATGGTCGACATGACGCTGAAGGAGCTGGAGAAGGTACTGTACTTCGAAAGCTACGTGGTGCTGGAGCCGGGTCTGACCGACCTGAAGCTGCACCAGTTGCTGACCGAAGACCAACTCGCCGCAAAGCAGGACGAGTTCGGCGATGACGCGTTCCGCGCCGGCATCGGCGCCGAGGCGATCAAGAGCATCCTGATCGGCATCGACGCCGACGCCGAGAAGGTGCGCCTGCGCGCCGACCTCAAGGAGACCACCAGCGAGGCCAAGCGCAAGAAGCTGGTCAAGCGCCTCAAGCTGATCGAGGCGTTCTCCGAATCGGGTGCCAAGCCCGAGTGGATGATTCTGGACGTGGTGCCGGTGATCCCGCCCGAGTTGCGCCCGCTGGTGCCGCTCGATGGCGGCCGCTTCGCGACCTCGGACCTGAACGACCTCTACCGCCGCGTCATCAACCGCAACAACCGCCTGAAGCGGCTGATCGAACTGCGCGCGCCGGACATCATCGTGCGCAACGAAAAGCGCATGTTGCAGGAATCGGTGGATGCGCTGTTCGACAACGGCCGCCGTGGCCGCGCCATCACAGGCGCGAACAAGCGCCCGCTGAAGTCGCTGTCCGACATGCTGAAGGGCAAGCAGGGCCGGTTCCGGCAGAACCTGCTGGGCAAGCGCGTTGACTACTCGGGCCGCTCGGTGATCGTGGTGGGCCCGGAACTGAAGCTGCACCAGTGCGGGCTGCCGAAGAAGATGGCGCTCGAACTGTTCAAGCCGTTCATCTACTCCAAGCTCGAGAAATACGGCCACGCCACCACCATCAAGGCCGCCAAGCGGATGGTGGAAAAGGAGCGTCCCGAGGTGTGGGACATCCTGGAAGAGGTGATCCGCGAACATCCGGTGATGCTGAACCGCGCGCCGACGCTGCATCGCCTGGGCATTCAGGCGTTCGAGCCGGTGCTGATCGAAGGCAAGGCGATCCAGCTGCACCCGCTGGTGTGCACCGCATTCAATGCGGACTTCGACGGCGACCAGATGGCGGTGCATGTGCCGCTGAGCCTGGAAGCCCAGCTTGAAGCGCGCGTGCTGATGATGTCCACCAACAACATCCTCAGCCCGGCCAACGGCAAGCCCATCATCGTGCCCAGCCAGGACATCGTGCTGGGCATCTACTACCTGTCGCTGGAAACGCCGGAATTCCGCCTGACGTCCGACGAGCAGTGCCCGGCGTTCGGCACTATCGGCGAGATCGAGCATGCGCTGCAGGCCCGCGCCATCAAGCTGCACGACAAGATCCGCGGCCGCTTCCACACGGTGGACGCCGAGGGCAACAAGATCATCCAGAAGGTGGTCACCTCGGCCGGGCGCATGCTGATCGCACAGGTGCTGCCAAAGCATCCGGCGGTGCCGTTCAGCCTGATCAACCGGCAGTTGACCAAGAAGAACGTGTCGGACGTGATCGACGCGGTCTACCGCCACTGCGGCCAGAAGGAATGCGTGATCTTCGCCGACCGGCTGATGGGGCTCGGCTTCGGCCAGGCCGCCAAGGCGGGCATCAGCTTCGGCAAGGACGACATGATCATCCCGGCGACCAAGCCGGAAATGATCCTGAAGACGCAGACCGAGGTGAAGGAGTTCGAGCAGCAGTATCAGGACGGCCTGATCACCGCGGGCGAGCGCTACAACAAGGTGGTGGATGCCTGGTCGCGCTGCACCGATGAGGTGGCGGCGGCGATGATGAAGGAGATTTCCCGTCAGGAGCCGGGCCGCCAGACCAATGCGGTGTGGATGATGAGCCACTCCGGCGCGCGCGGGTCGCCGGCCCAGATGCGCCAGCTGGCCGGGATGCGCGGCCTGATGGCCAAGCCGTCGGGCGAGATCATCGAACAGCCGATCATCGCCAACTTCAAGGAAGGTCTGTCGGTGCTGGAATACTTCAACTCCACCCACGGCGCCCGCAAGGGCCTCGCGGACACGGCGTTGAAGACGGCGAACTCGGGCTATCTGACGCGGCGTCTGGTGGACGTGGCGCAGGATTGCATCATCGTCGAGATCGACTGCGGCACGCAGCGCGGCCTGACCGTGAAAGCGGTGATGGACGGCGGCGAGGTGGTCTCCAGCCTGTCCGAGCGGGTGCTCGGGCGGACCACGGCGGAGGACATTCCCGATCCGGCCACCGGGCAGTTGCTGATTGCCGCCAACACGCTGATCACCGAGCCGGAAGCCGAGAAGATCGAGAAGGCCAACGTCGAGTGGGCCAAAATCCGCTCGGTGCTGACCTGCGAGGCGGCGGTGGGCGTGTGCGCGCATTGCTATGGCCGCGATCTGGCCCGTGGCACCCCGGTGAACGTGGGTGAGGCGGTCGGTGTGATCGCCGCCCAGTCCATCGGCGAGCCGGGCACGCAGCTGACCATGCGCACGTTCCACATCGGCGGCGCTGCCCAGCGTGGCGCCGAGGTGAGCGCGGTTGAGGCGAGCCATGACGGCAGCGTGGTGGTGAAGAACCGCAACGTCGTCATCAACTCCGGCGGCGTGCCGGTGGTGATGAGCCGCAACTGCGAAATCGTGCTGACCGACGACAAGGGCCGCGAGCGGGCGCGCTTCCGGGTGCCGTACGGCGCACGGCTGCTGACCGACGAGGGCAATACCGTCGCGCGCGGCCAGAAACTGGCCGAGTGGGACCCGTACACCCTGCCGATCATCACCGAGCGCAACGGCCGCGTGGAATACCTCGACCTCATCGAGGGCGTGACCCTCGTGGAGCGCGTGGACGAAGTGACCGGCCTGACCTCCAAGGTGGTGGTGGACTACAAGCAGGCGGTGCGTGGCGTCGATCTGCGCCCGCGCCTGCAGCTGAAGGACGCCAACGGCGAGGTGGTGCGGCTGGCCAACGGCATCGACGCGCGGTACTTCCTCTCCCCCGACTCGATCCTCTCGGTCGAGAACGGGGCCGAGGTGGCGGCGGGCGACGTGATGGCGCGCATTCCGCGTGAAGGCAGCAAGACCCGTGACATTACCGGTGGTCTGCCGCGCGTGGCCGAACTGTTCGAAGCCCGGCGCCCGAAGGACCACGCAATCATCGCCGAGACCGATGGCCGCGTGGAGTTCGGCAAGGATTACAAGGCCAAGCGCCGCGTGATCGTGAAGAACGACGAGACCGCCGAGGAAACCGAGTACCTGATCCCGAAGGGCAAGCACGTCTCGGTGCAGGAAGGCGACTTCGTGCGCCGTGGCGACCCGCTGGTCGATGGCCCGCGCGTGCCGCACGACATTCTGAAGGTTCTGGGAGTGGAGGCGCTGTCCGACTACCTCGTGAACGAAATTCAGGACGTGTACCGGTTGCAGGGCGTGAAGATCAACGACAAGCACATCGAGGTGATCGTTCGCCAGATGCTGCAGAAGGTCGAGATCGTCGAGCCGGGCGACACCACGTTCCTGACCGGCGAGCAGGTAGACCGGGTGGAGTTCGACGCCGAGAACGCCAAGCGTGAGGCGGAGGGCGAGCGGCTTGCCACGGCCACGCCGGTGCTGCAGGGCATCACCAAGGCCAGTCTGCAGACCCACAGCTTCATCAGCGCGGCCTCCTTCCAGGAGACCACGCGGGTGCTCACCGAGGCCGCCACGGCGGGCAAGGTGGATACGCTGATGGGCCTGAAGGAGAACGTGATCGTCGGCCGCCTGATCCCCGCGGGCACCGGCAGCGTGATGAACACGCTGCGCGGGCTGGCGGTGGGGCGCGACCCGGCCCGCGTGGGCCGGGCGGATGGCGAAGGCGGCACGGCGGGGCGCATTTTGGCCGCCGAGTAAGCAATGTACGCGTGACTGCCATGAAGGCCGGCGATTTCGCAACGCCGGCCTTCATGTTTTGAGGGCTTCCAACGGTAAACCAGGCCTTGCGGCGCTTGACTCTCAGGGAACGTCACCCTAGGTTCCGCGCCCTCGGCCGACCCCTTGGCGGGTCCGGTCGCTGTCTAACCAGGCACCAACGCAGGTGGCGCCGCAGCGGGTTTCAACCCCCGTTTGCTCAGGCCGCGTGCAGGGTCAGGCCCGCAGGGTGGATATTCCACTCACTGTGGGCCGTGCGTGCGTTGAATGGCGTCCGGCGCGCGGTGCGGGGCGTGACGATAGGATCGAAAGAGGGTCTATGCCGACCATCAACCAGCTGATCGCGAATGGGCGTGAGCCCGCAGCGAAGCGTAACAAGGTTCCGGCGCTGCAGGGCTGCCCGCAGAAGCGCGGCGTTTGCACACGCGTCTATACGACGACCCCGAAGAAGCCGAACTCGGCGCTTCGTAAGGTCGCCAAGGTGCGCCTGACCAACGGCTACGAAGTGGTGAGCTACATTCCGGGCGAAGGCCACAACCTGCAGGAACACAGCGTCGTGCTGATCCGTGGCGGGC
>CAIPHQ010000428.1 GCA_903864895.1 uncultured Rhodospirillales bacterium | reverse complement strand
GCGTGGGTGGGCACGTTGCAGGGCCTGCTGATGGCGGCGGGTCTGGCCGCCATCGGGCTGATCGCCTATGGCCGCTTGGGCGGCTTCGGTCCGTTGAACGAATTGCTGGCCAAGGCCGGGGCCGCCGCCGGGCCGCATGGCACGACTGCGCAGGGCTACAACACCAGTTTCATCATTCCCGGCGTCGTGCAGTTTACCGCTGGTCTGGGACAGGAAGCGCCGGTGGGCGGCCTTTGGACGGCCGCGATGATCCTCAGCTACGGCTTCGCGCTGATGGGCATTCAGGCCGGGCCGCTGTTCACCACCTGGGCGTTCGCCGCCCGCTCCCCCAAAAGCTTCGCGCCGCAACAGGTCTGGGCCTCGGCGGGCGTCATGGGTCTGCTGCTGGTGCTGTTCGCCACCGCTGCCGGTCTTGCCGCACCGCTGCTGGGCGAATCGCTGCCCGGCGTGGCGGGCGGGCGCATCACGGCGCTGATCGGAGGCTATATCGCCAGCCTGTCGGCCACCGCGCCGTGGTTCGTGGGCCTGCTGGCCGTGTGCGCGCTGGCCGCCGTGCAGGCGCTCGCGGCGGGCTACGCCATTACGGCGGGCAGCATGCTGGCACGCGACGTGTACGCGCGCCGCATCGCGCCCGAGGCCGATGCCGCGCGCCGCGTGGTGTTCGGCCGCGTGGCCGTGGGGCTGGTGCTGCTGGCCTCGGTGGCGCTGGCCAGCTTCGCCCCGGTGTCGCAGGTGCAACTCGGTGCGCTGGCGCTGGGCTTCGGCAGCCAGTTATGGCCCGCGCTGGTGGCGATCTGCTGGGTGCGCTGGTTCACCCGTGAGGCGGTGCTGATGGGCCTGATTGCGGGCCTGATCGCGGTGATCCTGACCGAGCCGTTCGGCCTGTCGCTGTCGGCGTTCTTCGGGCTTGTGCTGCCGTGGGGGCGCTGGCCGTGGACCATCCATTCGGCCGGCTGGGGCATCGCGGTGAACATGGCGGTGGTGCTGATCGTCTCGGCGATCTCGCAAACGCCCGAGGCGCGGGCGCATCGCGCCGTGTTCCACGACTATCTGCGTGATGCCGCCGCCGCCACGCCGCAGGTGCGCCCGCTGCGCACCGTGGCATGGACACTCACCCTCGGCTGGCTGTTCTTCGCCATCGGTCCGGGGGCCGTGATCGGCAACGACGTGTTCGGCGCGCCCGGCGCGGGCATGGCCGGATGGGTATTGGGCATACCGTCACTGTGGGCGTGGCAGATTCTGTGGTGGGGTCTGGGCGTGCTGCTGCTGTGGCTGCTGGCCTACAAGATGGAGCTGTCCACCCCGCCGCGCATGCGCATCGAACCGCTGCCCGCGTCCGCCCTGCCGCGCCTTGCCGCAACGCCGGTCAATCCGGCGGTGGCGCAGCGGGCGTTCTGGTATGTGGCCGCCATCGCCGCCCTGCTGGCGGCGGCGAACTGGTTGTTCGGGTAAGCGGTTACGCTGCCGCCACCGGGGGCGGCGCGTCGTGCTCGCCCTCGGCTTCGGCGCGCAGGCGGTGATAGCTGCGGCGGCTCATGGGCAACATGCCCAGATACAGCAGCCCTGCCGCCGCCAGCGCCGCCCACGGGTCGGCCACCAGCAATGCCGCATACAGGCCGGTGCCCAGCAACAGCGCCAGCACGTAGCGCATCGGCACCTTGAAGTTCTTGAAACTCCACACCGGGATGGTTGAGACCAGCAGCATCGCGGTACCGATCAGCACGGCGGCGCACAGCATCTGGCTGCGCGCGATGGCCAGCAGCCAGTCCTGCCCCATCGCCTGCGCTTCCAGCCCCAGAAACAGCGGAAACAACGCCAGCCCCGCGCCTGCCGGGGCGGGCACGCCGGTGAAGAAGTTGCTGGTGTAGGCCGGGCGCGGCCCGGAATCGAGCGAGGCGTTGAACCGCGCCAGCCGCAGCGCCATGCACACGGTGAACATCAGGCACGGCACGTAGCCGAAGCCGCCCAGCGGCCGCAGCGACCACAGATACAGCACCAGAGAGGGTGCGGCCCCGAAGCACAGAAAATCTGCCAGACTGTCGAATTCCGCACCGAACCGGCTGGTGGCCTTCAGCAGCCGTGCCAGCCGCCCGTCGAGCCCGTCGATGAAGGCCGCGATCACAATCGCCACCGCCGCATCGCCGAAGCGGCCTTCCAGCGCGAAGCGGATCGCGGTGAACCCGGCGCACAGGCCGAGCATCGTCATCAGGTTGGGGATGACCCGGTTGAAGCTCAGCCCGTTGAAGCGCGGGCGGCGGCGCTGGCGCAGCCGGTAGCGCAGGCGGGTTTTCAGCGGCGGCAGGGTCATGCCAGCAAATCCGCAATCACGGTCTCACCGCCCACCATGGTCTGGCCCACCGCCACCAGCGGAAACACGCCCGGCGGCAGATACAGGTCGGTACGGCTGCCGAAGCGGATGATACCGAACCGCGCGCCCGCCCGCAGCACGGCCCCCTCGCCCACGTCGCACAGGATGCGCCGGGCGATCAGGCCCGCAATCTGCACCACCGCCATCTTGCGCCCATCCGGCAGCAGCAGACCGAGCGCGTTGCGCTCATTGTCGGTGCTGGCCTTGTCGAGGCTCGCGTTGAGGAACTTGCCGTGGCGGTAGGCAATGCGCGTGACGGTGGCGTCGGCGGGCGCGCGGTTCACGTGCACGTTCAGCACCGACAGGAAAATCGCCACGCGCCAGACCGGCTCGGTGCCCACATCCAGTTCTGGCGGCGGAGCCACCAGTGACACGTCCACCACCCGCCCATCGGCCGGGGCGATGGCAAGGCCCGCGCGGGGCGGCGGCACGCGCTCGGGGTCGCGGAAGAAATACAGGCAGAACGCGCCGAACAGCACGCCCAGCCAGATCAGCCACGGCGCGGCGAACAGGCCCACCACGGCGGCGGCGGCGGCAAGACCCAGAAACGGATACCCGGCCCGGTGTGGCGGGGCGAGCACCATACGGACACTGGCGGCAATTGACATGGCGGAAGCCTGCGCAAAGCGGGGGTTTATGAATGGTTCACCCGCGCGGGGCAACACTGGCATGGCACCGCAGGGAGATTCGCAATGCAGCGCAACACGCCATTCCGCCTTGGCCGCTTTCTGGTCGACCGTGAAGGCCGGCTGCTGCTGGGCACGCCGGATGCCACGCCCACGCTGCATTTGCACTGGCGCGGCGTGCCGGTGTGCGCGCAACTGCAACCGGGCGCCGCGCCCGGTGCCGATGGCAGGCTGGCGCTTTCGGCCATCATCGGGCGCGTACCCAGCACCGCCAGCCACACTGGCGTCACGATGCGCAGTACGGCGCTCGCACAATTGCATGACCTTGCGGCGGCTATGGGTGATGGCTGGCGGCTGGCATTGCTGCCCGACCATCGTGCCAGCATCGCCGCCGCGCGTGACCTGAAGCTGCCCGCCAGCGCCGCCGCGCTGCTGGCCGAAATCACCTGCTTCCTGCTGGGACTGGCGCCCTATCTGGACTTGCTGGGCGAGTCCGGGGCGGGGATTGAGCCGGCCGGCAGCCCGATGATGGCGGGCACGGCGAACACCTGACCCGGATAGATCTTGTCCGGGTCGCGAATCTGGTCGCGGTTGGCCGAGTAGATCACCGTGTATTGCACGCCCTTGCCGTAAACCCGCCGCGCGATGCGCCACAGGCTCTGGCGCGGTTGCACCACCACGCGGCCTTCCAGCACCTCTCCGGGCGGCAGCAGCGCGCGGGTGAACGGCAATTCGATGCGCGCCGCCACTTTCCCGGCAATGCCGATCACGTCCACCCGC
Organism: uncultured Rhodospirillales bacterium; assembly: GCA_903864895.1. GTDB lineage: Bacteria > Pseudomonadota > Alphaproteobacteria > Acetobacterales > Acetobacteraceae > CAIPHQ01. The sequence continues at coordinate 1,414 of CAIPHQ010000428.1, read as the reverse complement.
AGCCGATGGTCACCCGCTGCCACGGCCAATTGCGGCACCAGCCCCCAATGGCCTTCCTCGTCGGCCATGGTGTCTCCCACCGCCGCGTCATCGACATAGACGCGCACATGCACCTTGGCGGCGGCCTTGCCCGAGAAGCGGATCGCGCCGCGCTCGTCATAATCCACCACGTCCAGTTCCACTTTGCCGGACGGGGCCGGACCTTGCAGCATGCGTGGCGCGTCTTCGGGGGGCATCAGCACGGCCACCGGGGTCTGCGGCGGCTCGGGGGCGGGCTGTTCCTTGGCAGCGTCCTTGGCAGCGTCCTTCGCCGCATCCTTCGCCGCATCCTTCGGGGCCGCCTGCGCCACGGCGGGCGGCTTTGGCGCGGGCAGTCCGGGCACCAGCAACACCACCGGCGCGTCGCCCGCCACATCCGGCTGGCCCGGCAGGCGGGACAGCAGCGTCAGTTGCTGCCCGCCGGGCGGCAGGGCCGCATCCGGCAGCACGACCCATTGGCCGGTGCCGTCGGCCACGGCGCGGCCGATCTCATGGCCATTGTCCAGCAGCAGCACCGTGGCCCCTGGCTCGGCCCGCCCGGCCACCACCGCCGACCCGCGCGGACTGATGCGGACGATGTCAAAACTCGGCTTCTCCGGCAGGTGTGCCACCGGGGCCGGTTCGGGCTTCGCGGGTTCGGGTTTCGCAGGTTCCGGCTTCGCAGGTTCCGGCTTTGGCGGCTCGGGCTTGGGCAATTCCGGGGTCAGCAATGCAGGCAACGGCACCGCTGTGGCAGCGGGCTTGGCCTCGGCCATATGCGGCATTCCGGTCTGCGGCTTGCCCTCTGCCGCGTTGGCGATGGTGGACGCAGGCACCGGCAGCGATTCGCGCTTGGTCTGGGCGGTGGCGGGCGTGGCTGCCACGGGCAGGTGCTGCGCATCCCCGGGCGGCGCCGGCAGCGGGCGCGGCTCGGCCGGCGCAGGCACTTCTGCCGCCGCCAGCGGCTGGCTCGGGGCGGGCGCGCTGGGTGCTGGCATTTCGGAGGGGCCAACAGCCGATGGGCCAACCGTCGATGGGCCAACCGTCGATGGGCCAGCCATCGTCGCGGTGTCCGGCACCACGCTCGCCGCCGGTGGCTGCGCGGTGGTAGGCGGCTCAGCCTCGGCAAGTTTCGGCGCGGGTTCCGGTGGCGGTGCCGGGGCAATTTCGGGCTGCGCTTGTGCCGGGGCAGGCGGCGGCGTGCTGGCGGTCTGCTGTTCGGCGGGGTTGCTCTCCGGCTGCGTTGCTGCGGCCAGATTGCTTTCTGGCACCTTGGTTTCTGGCAGCTTGGCTTCCGGCGGCTTGGCCTCGGTGGTCTGCGGCACCACCGTCTGCCGGGGCGCGTCCGGCACCGGGGCCTCGGCGGCTACCTCCGGTTTCGGCTTCGGTGCGTCCG
>CAIPHQ010000427.1 GCA_903864895.1 uncultured Rhodospirillales bacterium | reverse complement strand
GGTGTTGACGTGCAGAAACGAGTCACCGACCAGATGCTGATCGATATATTGTGCCATGGCGGATTGCAGCGCCACGCGATCCTGCGTCGGCAGCGTCTCGCCAGCCAGCACATGGCGCGGCGCAAATGCCGCCAACAGCATTGCCAGCGCCCCGGCAATCACCAGTCCTCCGCACGAGCGAACGGCGCGCATTGGCTCCTCCTTGGGGGCCTCGCCCCCGCTTAATCCGTGATGATTAACACAATCGGTCGCCCCGCGCACTCAATTCGCCCAATGCCCCCGGCGAATTCTGCATCCGCGCCGCGCGCTACGGCGTAGCGCCATCAGATGGTTTTCGTGCCACCCGGCACAATGGTATAAGGGCGCAGGACGTGTTCAGGAACGGAAAACCGCCATGGCCCGCAAGCGGCTTGCGCACAGGACCGGCCCGCATGGCGTCTGACCCGGCCGATCTGGCCGTGCTGCTGGGGCAGATCGCGGCCGGAGACCGGGCTGCGTTCCGGGCGCTGTATGACCTTCAGGCCCCCCGGCTGTATGCTGTGGCGATGCGCATCGTGCGGCAGGGGCCGCTGGCGTCAGACGCCGTGCATGACGCGCTGCTGCAGGTGTGGCGCAATGCCGGGCGGTTCGATCTGGCGCGCGGCAACCCCGAGGCATGGCTGGTCAGTCTGGTGCGCTATCGCGCGCTGGACATCGCCCGCCGCCGGGGGCGGGAGGTGCCGGATGACGATCTGCCGGAAGCCATCGACGAAGACCCCAACCCGCTGGAACGGCTGGCCAGCAGCCGCGATGCCGCGGCCCTGCGCGGCTGTCTGGGGCAACTCGAGGAAGACCGGCGGCGGCTGGTGCTGATGGCCTTCGTGGACGGACTGACCCATAACGAGGCCGCCGAGCGGCTGAAACTGCCGCTGGGCACCGTGAAAAGCTGGATCCGCCGCAGTCTGCAATCGCTGCGCCTGTGCCTGGAGGGCGCGGCATGAGCGGTACTGGACCCGAAATTCCCGAAGAACTGCACATTCTGGCCGGTGAATACGTGCTGGGCGCGCTGGATGCGGCCGAAATGCGCGCCGTGCGCGGACGTGCCCGCACCGACGCCGCGCTGGCCGCCGCCATCGCGGCGTGGGAGCGGCGGCTGGCCCCGCTGGCCGGCGTGGTGGCACCGCAAGCCCCGCCGCCCGCGCTGTGGGACCGGCTGGAACGCGCCATCGCCGAGGTTCCGCCCGAAGACATCGCAGAACCACGGCCACGCCCGGTGCCGGTGCTGCCTCGCCCTACCGCCGAGGTGCTGCCGCTGGTGCCGCGCCAGCCGCCGCCACGGCGCAAGCTGTGGCCGTGGCAACTCACCACCGCCGCCGCACTGGCGCTGGCCGCAGGCATCGCCGTGGTGGCCTTCGTGCCGCAGGTGGCGCTGCGGCTCAATCTGGCCCCGGAGGCCCCGCGCATCGCCGCCCTGCTGCCGACGGACGGCAAGATCACCGGCGGCTTCATCGCGCAGATTCGCGCCGATGGCTCGGTGGTCCTGGCGGCGCTGCCCGCCGTCGCGGTGCCCAGCGGGCGTGACCTGGAATTGTGGGTGCTGCGGCCCGGCGAAAAAGTGCCGGCCTCGCTGGGCGTGCTGCCGGCCGGGGGCAAGCGCGTGGTCTTGCCGGGCCTGCCCGCGGACGGCACCAAGCTGCTGGTCAGCGTGGAACAGCCCGGCGGCTCGCCCTCCGGGTTGCCCACCGGGCCGGTGGTGTATGCGGGTGCGGTGGGGCAGCTATCCCTGTAGCCGGGCAAGCATTGACGGGCCTGCCCGGTTTGGCCTACATCGCCCGCCTCCGGAACCGGTGGCGGACGTAGCTCAGTTGGTAGAGCGCCAGGTTGTGGTCTTGGATGTCGTGGGTTCGAGACCCATCGTTCGCCCCAGTTCCGGATTTCCCCGCTTTTTGCAGGCCCAGCCCTACTTCACCGACGAAAATGCGGTGGGGGCCAGAATCTGGTTGCTGACCGTCAGCACGATCTGACCGTCCGCCTCGGTCGACGCCCGGGTGGCGATCCAGTCCGGATCGGCGACAAATGCGCCCCATTTGGCTTCACGCTCGGCCAGGCTGTCCCATTGCAGCAGGTAGGTCAGGTCCTGATTGCTCTCGCCGACCAGCGTGGTCCAGAACCCGGCCTGCCTTATGCCGTGCTTGTCCCACAGTTTCAGCGTGTGGTTCTGAAAGCGGTTCAGCAGCGCCGGCAGGCGGCCCGGGCAGCAGCGGTAGATGCGCAACTCGTAGATCATTGGTGGTCCTCCCTCGCGCGGCTTCCAATCGCCCGCACGGCGCGTATCGTGGCCCGCCTGCGCCGCCACGGAAAGCCACTGCCATGCCCCCTGCCCCGCTTCATGTTGTTGTCATCGGCGCGGGGATCGTCGGCGCCGCCACGGCGGTGGAGTTGCTGCGCGACGGCCACCGCGTGACCATTGTCGAACCCGGCGCACCCGGCGGCGAGCAGGCAGCCAGCTACGGCAATGGCGGCTGGCTGTGCCCGTGCTCGGTGCTGCCGGTCAGTGAGCCGGGGCTGTGGCGCAAGGTGCCGGGGTATCTGGCCGACCCGCTGGGGCCGCTGACCATCCGCTGGTCATACATGCCCAAACTGCTGCCGTGGCTGGTGAAATTCCTGCAGGCCGGGTCCAGCATGGACCGCGTGCGCAAACTGGCGCGCGGCCTGCGCCCCTTGGTGGAGGGCAGCCCGGAGCGGCACCTGAAACTGGCCACCGAAGCCGGGGTGGAACACCTGATCTCGCGCGCCGGGCTGCTCTACACCTACGCCTCCCGCGCCGAATTCCGGAAGGAGGCGGCGTTCTGGGCCATCCGGCACGAAAACGGCGTGCGCTGGCTGGAACTGGACGAAGCCGAGTTGCGCCAGCGTGAGCCGCAACTGGACCGCCGCTACAAGTTCGGCGTGTTCATCGAAGACGGCGGCCATTGCCGCGACCCCGGTGGCTACGTGGCCGCCCTTGTGCGTCTGGCCGAGTCGCAGGGCGCGCAGCGTGTGCAGGCCGGCGCCAAGGGCTTCGTGATCGAACAGGGCCGCCTGCGCGCGGTGCGCACCGCCACCGGCCGCATCGACTGCGACCGCGCGGTGATTGCAGCGGGCGCACGCTCCAGGGCGCTGGCGCTGTCGGCCGGTGACGACGTGCCGCTGGAAACCGAGCGCGGCTACCACGCCATGATCTCCGCCCCAGAGGCCGGCCCGCGCCACCCGCTGATGCCCGCCGACGGCAAGATGGTGAACACGCCAATGGCGGCGGGGCTGCGCAGCGCCGGGCAGGTGGAACTCGCCGGGCTGGACGCAGCGCCGAACTGGAAGCGCGCCGAAATTCTGCGCCAGCAAGCACGCAAGGCCTATCCGGGCCTGTCAGCCAAGGACGTGAAAATCTGGATGGGCCACCGCCCGTCGCTACCCGACAGCCTGCCCAATATCGGCCCGGCGAGCGGCAGCGCCGATATTTTCCACGCCTACGGGCACGGGCATCTGGGGCTGGCCTCGGGGGCCACCACAGGCCGCTTGGTGGCGGATCTGATCGGCGGGCTGAAGCCGGTGATCGACCCGGCGCCGTATGATGTGCGGCGCTGGCGGTAAGGCGGGATCAGGCCGCTGCGAGCGGCAGTCCAAGCGAGCGCGCGGCCGCGGCCAGTTTCACGTCGAACGTCGCCATCGTGCCCCCCGTTCGCTCGGCGATGGCGATGTTCAGGGCATCGGGGGTGCGCAGGTGCAGGTCCAACCGCCGTACCAATGCCTCAGCCCGGCGAAGATCGGCAGCACCGAGTGCCACGCGCTGCGCATGCATAGACGTCCATGCGTCCAGCATCTGAAAAGCCGAATGAGTATCCTGCATTGACAGTTCGCCCATGCGGCAGCGACGGGCGAGCGCAGACGAACACTCGGCGCTGGCGAGATCGCTGACAATCATCTCGGGTCTGGTGGCGCGCAGGAACGTATCTGCACGCGCTGTCAACGCATCGTCCGTTACGAGTGCGACCAGAACGCTCGCGTCAAGGTAGACCTTCACCAATCCGTGCCGCTGTCCCGCATCTGGCTGACCAACGCACCGGCGTCCTGCGCGGCCTTGCCATAGCCAACGCGGCGGGAGGCTAGCCAGTCAAGCGCGGCGGCGGTCACTGGCGGCTTGTCCGAATCCGACGGCCGGACAGGAACAAGCGCCACCACTGGCTTGCCGTCCCGGGTAATGCGCACATCCTCGCCCGCCAAGGCGCGGTCGATCAGTCGGGGCAACAGGCCGGATGCGTCGGCAACTGAATGCTGGCTCATGGCTGCCAGTATGCCGAAGGCCGGGTTGCCCTGTCCACGGCAGCGGCGAAGCGGCGATGGCTCGTGTAAAATCCCGGATGCTATGCTGGCCTCCTGCAATGCAAGGCCCCGCCATGCCCCGCCGCCTGATCGACATCTCCATCCCGCTGGAAAACGACGTTCCGGCCGATCCGCCGATCCAGAAAGTCTCGATCACCTATACCAATCACAAGCAGTCAGCCCCGCTTGTGGCCTCACTGTTTCCGGGCCTCGCGCCCGAAGACCTGCCGGATGGTGAGGGCTGGGCGGTGGAGCAGGTGAACATCTCCACTCATAACGGCACCCATCTGGACGCGCCGTATCATTATCATTCCACCATGAACCGGGGCGAACGCGCGGCCACCATCGACGAAATCCCGCTCGACTGGTGCCTGCAACCCGGCGTGAAGCTGGATTTCCGGCATCTGCCGGAT
>CAIPHQ010000426.1 GCA_903864895.1 uncultured Rhodospirillales bacterium | reverse complement strand
GGCGCGCTGCTGATCCGGGTGATCGACAACGGTCTGGTGCTGAGCCAGGTGGACGGCAACTGGTTCAAGTTCGCCATCGGGTCGCTGACCATTCTGGCCGTGATCGGCAATTCGTGGCTGCGCCGCACGGCGCGCAAGATTCGCGTGGAGGTGAAGGCGTGACCCCGATCATTGAATGCCGCGGGCTGCACAAATGGTATTCCGGCGTGCACGCGCTGAAGAATGTCAGCCTGTCGATCCCGCAGGGGCAAGTGCTGGGGCTGGTGGGCGACAATGGCGCGGGCAAGTCCACGCTGATCAAGTTGCTGTCCGGCGTGCATCAGCAGGATTCCGGCGACATCCTGATCGAGGGCAAGGTTGCCAAACTGCGCAACCCGAAGGACGCGATGCGGCTGGGCATCGAGACCATCTATCAAACCAGTTCGATGGTCCCCACCATGACCATCGCCCGCAACCTGTTTCTGGGGCGCGAGCCGATCCGCTTCGGTATCGGTGGCATCGGCTTTCTGGATCAGGCGCGGATGCGTGAGGAAAGCGTGCAGGCCATCGCCGATGTTGACCTGCATCTTCGTTCACCCGATGCACTGGTCGGCGAACTCTCCGGTGGCCAGCGGCAGGGCGTGGCGATTGCGCGCGCCATGCACTTCAAGTCGAAAGTGCTGGTGCTGGATGAGCCAACCAATCACCTGTCGGTGAAGGAAACCAACAAGGTCATCGGCTTTGTGAAGGGGCTGAAGGCGCAGGGCGTGACCGGCGTGTTCATCAGCCACAACATCCACCACGTGTTCCAGTGCTGCGACCGAATCGTGGGCATGGCGCGCGGCGAAATGGTGTTCGACAAGCCGGTGGAGGAAACCAACATCGACGAAGTGATCGAAGTGTTGTGAGCCGTTGGCGATGACGGCTCAATCCGGAAGTTCATCCCCGGCGTGGGGCGGCTGGCCCCCGTCACGCGCCATCAGCCGGTCAAACGCCGCCCAGTCAGCACGCCCCCGGCGCTCGGCAAAGTAATCCGCCGTACGGCGAGCCGCCACCTTCTCGGCCACTGCCATGGCGACGAACTGGTTAAGGCTGGTGCCATCGGCTGCTGCCAGCCGTTCGGCTTCGGTCTTGATGGAAACCGGCAGGCGCAGCGGATAGATGGAAACGCGCGTTATCATGTGATTCTCCGCAAAGCATCGGCAGGCAGCAGGATGCCGATCCCGAAGCGGCTTGCGCCGCCCTTGAAGTCGCGCCGGTTGAAGGTGACGATCGCGTTTGCCTGCCCATTGACGGCAGCTTCCAGCACCAACTCGTCGCCGGGATCGCGCAGTTGCGGCCGCCAGAGGAACCATGTGTCAACAGGCTCGGTTAATCTGACCAGCGCGTCCAGAAAGATCGTCACGTCGAGGGGACGAAATCCGGCGGCGGCCACGTGCTCGGGGCGGCTGCAGACGCTTTCATATTCGATACCGAGCGGCACAGACGCCAGAAGCACGACGCGCCCGGTTCTCGCCGCCCGCAGCAATGCGGCCGATGCGCCTTTCGGGCTGCGCATGGCAGCCACAATCGCATCAGCGTCCATTACAAGCCTCACGACCGCGTAGCTGTCACATCACCGGCGATGTTACAATTGAGTGCAAAGCACTGCCGATTGGAGGGACATAACCGCATGACAGCCTATTCGACCGGACGCTGCCTGTGCGGCGGCGTCACCTATCAGGTGAACGGCCCGTTGCGCGAAGTATGGGCCTGCCACTGCGCGCAATGCCGCCAGACCAGCGGCAATTTTGTCGCCGCCACCAACGCGCGCCGCGCTGATCTGGTGTTCCTGTCGGATGCCACGCTCACATGGTTCCCGTCGTCCGGAACGGCAGAGCGTGGCTTCTGCCAGCGCTGCGGCGGCAACCTGTTCTGGCGGCGCACTGCGCCGGACAACCAGACCATCAGCATCATGGCAGGCACGCTGGACCCGCCGACGGGGCTGAAACTGGCCGCGCATATCTTCACCGCCGGCAAGTCGGACTATTACGACATCGCCGATGGTGCCCCGCAGCACGCGGCATGGGGCACGTAGCACCCCGTTGCAATTTGGTAAAGTTTTGTTGTAGCCTTCGGTCGCAGGCACAGATAGTGTCGT
>CAIPHQ010000425.1 GCA_903864895.1 uncultured Rhodospirillales bacterium | reverse complement strand
GTGATCGACGCCGACACGTTCGTGCGCCCGATCTACGCGGGCAACGCGCTGGCCACCGTGCGCAGCAGCGATGCCAAGAAAATCATCACCGTGCGCGCCGCCAGCTTCGACCCGGTGGCCACCGAGGGCGGCAGCGCCAGCATCGAAGACGCGCCCGCCATCGCACTGCCCACGATGTCGCGCTTCCTGTCCGCCGAACTCTCGCGCAGCGAGCGCCCGGAACTCACCGCCGCACGCGTGGTGATCTCGGGCGGGCGCGGCATGCAGAATGGCGAGAACTTCAAGCTGATCGAGCCGATTGCCGACATGCTGGGGGCCGCCGTGGGTGCCTCGCGCGCGGCCGTTGATGCCGGGTTTGTGCCGAACGACTATCAGGTCGGCCAGACCGGCAAGATCGTCGCGCCTGATCTGTATGTCGCCATCGGCATTTCCGGCGCCATCCAGCATCTGGCTGGCATGAAGGACAGCAAGGTGATCGTGGCGATCAACAAGGACGAGGAAGCGCCGATCTTCCAGGTGGCCGATTACGGGCTGGTCGCCGACCTGTTCAAGGCGCTGCCGGAACTCGCCGCCGAACTGGAACGGACCGCCTGACATGACCGGGGCCGCCACGCCGATGATTGCAAAAGTCGGCGTGATCGGCGCCGGGCAGATGGGCAACGGCATCGCCCATGTCTGCGCCCTGGCCGGGTTGCCGGTGGTGCTGATGGACGTGAAGGCCGAGGCGCTGGACCGCGCCCTGGCCGTGATGGGCAAGAACATGGACCGGCAGGTGGCCAAGGGTGCCATCTCCGCCGAGGACAAGGCCGCCGCCGTCGGGCGCATCCGGCTGACCACCGGCTACGAGGCGTTTGCCGATTGCGATCTGGTGATCGAAGCGGCGACCGAAAAAGAGGACGTCAAACGCGCCATCTTCAAGGCGCTGACGCCGCATCTGACCCCGGAGTGCCTGCTCGCCTCCAACACCTCCTCGATCAGCATCACGCGCCTGGGCGCGGGCACCGGCCGGCCGGAAAAATTCATCGGCATTCATTTCATGAATCCGGTGCCGGTGATGAAACTGATCGAAGTGATCCGCGGCATCGCCACCGATGAGCCGACGTTCGAGGCGGTGCAGGCGCTGGCCGCCAAACTCGGCAAGACCACTGCCGTCAGCGAGGATTTCCCCGCCTTCATCGTCAACCGCATTCTGGTGCCGAGGATCAATGAGGCCGTGTATGCGCTGCACGAGGGCGTGGGCAGTGTGGCGAGCATCGACATGGCGCTGCGTCTGGGCGCCAACCACCCGATGGGCCCACTGGAACTGGCCGATTTCATCGGGCTGGATACGTGCCTCAGCATCATGCAGGTGCTGCACGAAGGTCTGGCCGACAGCAAATACCGCCCTTGCCCGCTGCTGGTGAAATACGTCGAAGCCGGGTGGCTGGGCCGCAAGGCCAATCGCGGGTTTTACGACTACACGCAGACGCCGCCGCGGCCGACGCGCTGATGGGCTGGAAGCAAAGTCACCGTTCCGCCCTTGTCCGGAGCAGCGGAGGCGATAGACTGGCCGCGTAACCTTCCGGTCAGCAAAAGGCGCCTGCGATGTCCAACATTGTGCGGTCCGCCTGGCTGAGGGTGGTACTTTGGGTCCTCATCGCGCTGCCGGCCGCCAGCGCGGCGGCACAAACCGATTCCACGGCCCAGGAAGCCCGCGTTCAGGAAATCCGCGCCGCGTGGCAAGCCGCCAGCGACGCCGCCGTGCGCGGCCCCGCGGCGGTGGCCTTGCTGGACGAAGCGCATCTGCGTCCAAACAGGCGCAACAGCGCGCGGCCGACGTGATGCCGTTCATCCGGCAGGCGCAGGCGGCGGGGGCCTCGACGTTGCAGGCGGTGGCCGACGCCATGTCGGCACGGGGCATCCCAACGCCGGGCGGGCGCGGCGGCTGGCACCCGGCGACGGTGGCGCGGTTGCTCAAGGCGGCGTAGTGAGCCTAACGCTACAGCTATTTTGGCTCCCATTCCCGCGACAGGCGTTGAGCATTATCGATGGCAGCAGGGGTCATAACGTGCGCCAGCTTGTCGCGGGCTTCGGGGGCTCTATCTATGCCACCTGCTGCCGCTAAATTGAGCCACATGTAGGCCTGAACAAAATCCTGCGGCACGCCCCAACCGAGGGTATACAGGTAGCCAAGGTTGAACTGGGCGGCGGCGAAACCCTGCTCAGCGGCCAAACGGTACCATTTTGCCGCTTGGAGATGGTCCTGCGGCACGCTACGACCATTGTCATAGATGGTGCCGAGGTTGTTTTGGGCAACGCGGTACCCCTGCTCAGCGGCCAAACGGTACCATTTTGCCGCTTGGACATAGTCCTGCGGCACGCCATGACCCTGTTCATAAATCGTGCCGAGATTGTTCTGGCCTAAGGCATGACCCTGCTCGGCGGCCAAACGGTACCATTTTGCCGCTTGGACATAGTCCTGCGGCACGCCACGACCGTGTTCATACATTTCCCCCAACACGCCCTGGCTTAAGGCGTGACCCTGCTCGGCAGCCAAACGGTACCATTTTGCCGCTTGGACATAGTCCTGCGGCACGCCATGACCGTGTGCATACATGAGACCGAGTAAGCTCTGGACGATGGCTTTGCCCTGCTCGGCCAATGGACGCCACAACAGCAATGCAGTTGCGTAATCCTGCCTCTGATAAGCGGCCCAGCCGTCCTCGAGCGGCCCGGCAGCTACCGGACCGGCCAGAAACAGCATCACCAAGATCAGAACGATTCGTATCATCGCAGCGCCGCCATAGGTTTCTGAGACCCCGAATTGAACCATATGCGGCTGCTGCGAGAGGCACAAACGAACATGCGGCAATGACCTGCATCACAGACCAATGTGGTGCAGGTCCTCCGTTGTCAGCGGCGGCTCAAACGCTTGCCGCGCCGAGGATACCAAGGCCGACGGTTGCGATTTGTCGGCCGCCGGGCAGCGTGCCGCTTCTGCTTCTGTTCCTCAGCATCCGATGACAGAGGAAATATTTTATTGTCTAATAATTCAAAGTCGTCAGTCATAGATGCAACTCCCACAAATCAACCGGATTGTCCGGCCGATGGCAGGTTCTACTACTCCCCAGACCGCACTTCACTGGGCCTCAACGCGGCAGAAAAAGCGAGTCCATTGCCAACGGTGAACGTGATCACACCGCGCGCGGCCCGGGCTGTAACTGCCGCGCGGTATGGCCTTCGTGCCAGCCGCACAAGCCGCCCGCATCCTGCGCGCCTGGGGCAACAAGGTGGACAGCGACCCGGTGGGCCTGATCGCGGGTGGCCAGGGCGATGCGGCGTGGACGATGATCGTGCGCTTCGTCAAGGACGGCTACATCAAGGACGACGACGCCCGTGACTGGAACGCGGACGATCTGCTGAAGAGCCTGCGCGACGGCACCGAGGCCGCCAACGAGGACCGCCGCGCGCGCGGCTTTCCGGAGTTGGACGTGGTGGGCTGGATCGCGCCGCCGGCCTACGATGCCGGAACGCATCGTTTGGTCTCGTCGCTGGCGGTGCGGGAGAAAGCCACTCCGGACTCGCAGGTCCAATCGGTCAACTATTTCACCTATGCGCTGGGGCGGAACGGTTATTTCTCGTTCGACCTGCTCAGCGATCGCAACAAGATTGCCAGCGATCAAATGGCTGCGGCGCCGGCGCTGGACGGACTTGGCTACGACGAGGGCCACCGCTACAGCGACTTTGTAGCCTCCAGCGACCATGTCGCGGCCTATGGTCTGGCGGCGCTGGTGGGCGTGGTGGCCGCCAAAAAGCTTGGGTTGCTGGCGCTGGCCGGTTTGTTCGCGATGAAATTCGCCAAAATCGGCGTCGTGGCGCTGGCGGCGGCCGGCGGCATCTTTGCCCGGGTGTTCCGCCGCAAAGGACGCGGCCAGCCCAGCGGCCCGGCATGATCAAGCTGCTGTTGCTGTTGTTCGGGGTTCTCAAGGCCGGCAAGATCGGCGTCACCGGCCTGTCGATGCTGCTCTCGCTGGGGCTCTACGCTACCATCTGGGGCTGGCGCTACGCGGCCGGCTTCATCGTCTGCCTGTTCGTGCACGAGATGGGGCATGTCATCGCCGCCCGCCAGCGCGGGCTTGCGGTCAGCGCCCCCGCCTTCATTCCGTTCATGGGCGCCTTCATCACGCTGCGCGATGCGCCGCCCGATGTCGAGACCGAGGCGCATGTGGCCATCGGCGGCCCGCTGCTCGGCGCAGTGGCGGCGTTCGGCTTCTATTTCGCCGGGCAGATGGACAACGACCGGCTGCTGCTGGCGATTTCCTACAGCGGCTTCGTGCTGAATCTGTTCAACCTGCTGCCGGTCTCGCCGCTGGACGGCGGACGCATCACCGCAGTGCTCGGCCCGCGCGTCTGGCTGGCCGGGGCACCGCTGCTGCTGGCGGCGATGCTGTACGCGCCCAGCCCGGCGTTGCTGATCATTCTGGTGCTGGCAGCACCACAATTGCTGCGGGCGTGGCGCTACAACCCAGCCGCGCCAGAGAATCAAATTTACTACGCCATCGCGCCGGCCAAGAAATTGGAATACGCGGTGATGTATCTCGCGCTCGCGGGGGCGCTGGCCATCATGGCCTATCTCGTACACGAAACTCTGTCAGGTGGGGCGCAGAGCGCCTTTTAGGCCGGCTTCCCGAAATCGCCGGGGCTGTTCGCCGTCCCGCTCCATTGCGGCGAGCGGGTTTTGCTCGCCGCCGCCAGGGCTTTCACCACGCCTTCGGCATCCAGATCGGTGCCATAAACCGGCGTGCCGGGTTGCTGGCGCCAGGATTCGTCAAGCCCGCCGGCATCGATGGCGTCAAAGCCCAGTTCGTCCACCAGTTTCAGGATCAGGAAT
>CAIPHQ010000424.1 GCA_903864895.1 uncultured Rhodospirillales bacterium | reverse complement strand
GCCGCCATCGGCGCGATCGCGCTGCTGTTGACGCAAGTGCTGCCGCAATTCGTGCCGTTGTTCGAGCAGAACGGCGCGTCACTGCCACGGCCCACGCAAATCCTGATCGATCTGGGCAGCTACACCACCAATTACGGACTGTATGCGTTGCTGGCGATCATTCTGCTGGTGCTGTCAGTCCGGCAGTTGCTCACCCGCCCGCCGGTGCGGCTGCGCGCTGATACCATGATCCTGCACTTGCCGATCATCGGCAAACTGGCACGCGAGGCGCTGGCAGCCCGCTTTGCCCGCACGCTCGGCACGCTGCTGATCAACGGCATTCCGCTGATCGGCGCGCTGGACATCGTCCGGGAAGCCATCGGCAACATGGCAGCGGTGGCCGTGGTGGAGCAGGCCACAAACAGTGCGAAGGGCGGTGCCGGTCTGTCGCGCCCGCTGGGTGATTCCAAACTGTTCCCGGTGCGGCTGATCTATCTGCTGCGGCTGGGCGAGGAAACCGCGCAACTGGGCCAGATGGCGCTGCGGGCGGCGGAAATTCACGAGGAAAACACGCGGCTGGGCGTGCAGCGGCTGGTCTCGCTGCTGGTGCCGGTCATCACCATTCTGATCGGCGCGGCCATTGCGGGCATAGTCGCCTCGTTGCTGCTGGCCATGCTCAGCCTCAATGACCTTGCCGGATAAACCCCAGGCCCGCGCTGGTGCGGCCGGGTTCACGCTGCTGGAAATGATCATCGTGCTGGTGGTGCTCGGCCTTGTCGCCGGGCTGGCGCTGGGGCGCGGGCAGCAGCGCAGCCGGGGGCTGGATGCGCGGGCGGCGGTGGAGCAGGTGGTGCAGACGCTGCGGCAGGCGCGGGGGGCGGCCATTGCCACCAATCTGCCGGTGGTGGTGATGGTGAATGGCGAGCGGCGCACGCTGGGCGTGGCGGGTGCCCGCCCGGTGCAATTGCCGCCGGAATTCGCGCTGACCGCCGCCGAGGGCTTCAATCCACAACTGACCCCCAAGCTCACCGGCATCCGCTTCGCCCCCACCGGCAGTTCCAGCGGCGGGCGGATTCTGCTGGCCGATGGCAAGCGGCGCATTCAGGTTGGCGTGGACTGGCTGACCGGGCGGGTCAGCGTGACCGATGTCCCGTAGCGCGGCACAGCCAAACCAGCGCGGCTTCACGCTGCTGGAAGTGCTGGTGGCGTTCGTGATCGCGGCGCTGGCGCTGGGGGTGATGTTCGATGCCGTACTGGGCGGGCTGCGCGCCACGCAGACCGCCAGCCAGTATCAGGAGGCAGTGTCGCTGGCACGCTCGCATCTGGCCTCGGTCGGGCCGGGTGATCTGGCAGGCAAGGAAACGCAGGGCGATGACGGGCGCGGCTTTCACTACAAGCTGCGCATCGTGCCCGCCGGCACCGTCACGCTGGCGCGCGCGGCCAATGAAGACCCGCAGTCGGACGCTTCCAAGCAGGCGACCCTGTACACCATCAGCGTAACCGTCAGCTGGAAAAGCGATCTGGGGGAGCGGCAGGTGCGGCTGGACACCAAGCGCATCGGCAACGGCCCGGCCAAGGGCGGATGAGCATGCCGTTCGGGTGCGGGCCAACAGTGCGGCGCAACGGTTTCACGCTGCTGGAAATCCTCGTCGCCCTTGTGGTGCTGGGGTTCCTGATGGTGGGCCTGTCGCAGGGCGTGCGCTTCGGCTTGCGCGCATGGGACACTGAAACCCGGCTGGTCGCCACACGCTCCGATCTGGACGGGGTGGAGCGGGTGCTGCGCGCGGTGCTGGAAAGTGCCGACCCCGGCGAGTTCAATGAGCCGCCGAATTTCAAGGGCGATGCCCACAAGCTGCTGTTCAATGGCCGGATGCCCACGCCGCTGCCCGGCCTGCCGGTCCGCGATGCCGAGTTGGGGCTGGGCGTGGATTTGCGCCACCGTCTGGTGCTGCGCTGGGTGCCGCGCCCGCACGCACAACGGCTGACCAAGGATCTTGTGCCGGTGGAAAGCCTGCTGCTGGAAGGCGTGGACCACATCGAACTGAAATACCGCCGCTGGCCGTCACAGGGCGGTGGCTGGGTGACGGAATGGACGCAGCCGACGCTGCCGGTGCAGGTGTCGCTGAAAATCGAGTTCATGAAGGACGACCGCCGCCACTGGCCCACGTTGATCGTGGCGCTGATGCGCGCGCGCATCGAGGAATAGCAGGCACGAAAAACCCCGCCGCATTGCTGCGGCGGGGCGATTGCCGCAGTCGCTGGTGTAAAGCTTACTTGCTCAGCACCTGCGTGCCTTCCAGCACCACGCCTTGCAGCGCGTTGGGGTCCATGCCCAGCGCGGTCAGAATGGTCGGCGCAATTTGCGTCGTGGTCACAACAGTGTGGACGGTTTCACCCGCGATGTCCGGGGCGGAGACCAGCAGCGCCACGTTACGGTCATCGTTGGTGAGGCCGCCATGCTCGGCGATCTTGCTGCCGCCAGTGTAAATGACGCCGTGATCCGGAATGGCAATGAAATCCGGCGCGCGGCTGTCGGAGTACGGGTCCTGATACGTGTTGGCAATGCTGTCGCGCCCTTCGATGCGCCGCAGGTGCAGGGCAGCCGAATTGGCAGTCAGGTACGAACGGGCGGCAGCATGGCTGCTTTTTTGCGCGTCCGGCGTCAGCCAAACCAGCCCGATATCGTCGGCGATGTGGAACGCGTAGCCCGGCGTGCCGGTGAACGGAGCGTCATCCACGGCCACGCGCAGCGACTTGTCGATCGGCGACTGGCCGTGCTTGGCGCTGACAATGATCAGCGTCGAGTCGATCAGGCCCTGCGCCGTCAGTTCGGTGACCATCGAGCCGATGGCCGAGTCCACATACTGCAGTTGCGCGTCCAACCCGTTCGCGGGTTTGCCGTTGGCATTCACGTACCCGCCCAGAAGGCTGGGGTCATCGCCATACCCGGCCTTCTTGAGCTTCTGGCCGACGCTGACCGACTGGAAGTTCATGCCGAAGATCGCCGGCACGCCGGGCTGCGCGGTGTGCGTGCTGTTCCAGCCATCGATCCAGTTGAGCACCGCATTGACCTTGATCTGGTCATAGGCGCGCACGGCGGCGAAGCTTTTGGTGTTGTCATCGCCAACCGGCGCACCGGCCAGGAACATCTGCGAGTTGATTTCCGGCGTGAACAAGTCCACCAGGCCGGTGCCCGACGGGCCGCTCAGCACTTCGTAAGCGGGGTGCTTGTCCGACCACGCGGTCAGCTTGCCGGCACCGTGCAGGACTTCGAACAGCGTGTTCACCCGCAGATAGTTATGCGGATACATCACCTGGCAGACGCCGCCCACCAGTGCCATTTGCAGATTGGCCGGGTTGATCTGGCTCAGCGGCTGGCCGAGCGTGCCACCGGCGGTCACATCATCAAGATTCCAGTCAATAGACTCGAAATTCTGAATTTCCGCACCCGGCGCGCCGATGCAATTCGAGTCGGCAGGATAGGCGGCGCGGTCGTAGCTGTCGTCGTAATACAGGCCAGTGCTTTTGGAAGTCGCGCCGGTCACCTGCGCCAGCATGCCCGGGAACGAATCGGACGGGCCGGTGGTCATGGCCTTGCGGTACACAATGCCGTGGTTGCTCAACTGCGCCAGCGCACTGGCCGGGTTCTTGGTGATCATGCGCTGCAGGTCGATGGCGTGCATGCCGTCGATGCTGATCAGCAGCACGTGCTGATAATGCGTTCCGACAGCGGGAGCCGCCGAAGCAGGAGCCGTGGCGGTGGCGAGCAGGCTGGCGGCGGCGGCCGTGCCAAGCAGAATGGAACGAAGCGATTTCATTGACGCGAGTCCTCAACAAGTTCAGCGCCCGGGCGTATGGACCCACTTCGCGAAACGGCGATGACGGTTCAATGAAGCTTGCAAGGCTAGCTGTTGCGAAAGTCAGTCGGACAGGTTGCCAGCAGACTTCGGCACCCGCATGAGGCATGCGGACAGGCGCAGTGAAAAATTCCACACTTGACGGGGCCGCCCGGCATCGCGTCTTTCCGCTGCATGACTTGTGCCGCGACAGCCCGGCCGGCGCGTGAAAGGTGAGTTCCAGCAGACGATGCTGAACGAGGTCTTCTCCTGGTGGGCACAGCAAATGCTGGACCTGATTCCGGCACGCCTGCGCAAGCGTGATTCCGGACCCGCCAACGCCATCGTGCTCGCCTGGCATGACGGTGCAGGGGAACTGCTGACGCGCCGGGACCATCGCGAAGCGGCGCTCGGGCCGGTGCTTTTTGACGAAGCGGGGGTGCGCGCCGCGCGCGCCCTGCTCGGCCAGCGCCGCGCACCGGTCACGCTGTTGCGGCTGCCCTCGGGCTTCGTGCTGGAACGGCAGGTGACGCTGCCACTGGCCGCCGAGCAGGGGCTGGACCGGGTGGTGCGCTACGAAATGGACCGGTTCACGCCGTTTGCCGCCGATGAAGTGTACTGGAGCTGCACGGTCCGCCGCCGTGACCGGGCGCAGGGCAAGATCGCGCTGGCCATCGCCCTGGTGCCGCGCGCCCGGCTGATGCCGATGATCGACGCAATGGCGCAGTTGCAATTGGCGCCCACCATGATCGAGGCGCCCGGGCCGGATGGAGCGCCGCGGTTGATCGCACTGGCCGAGCCGGACAAGCGAGGCCAGCGCCTGCAACGCGGCGTGCGGACGGCGGCACTGGCCGGGTGCGCGGTGCTGGCGGTGGTGGCGATGGGCCTGCCGTTTCTGCTGCAATCGCAGGCGCGGGACGAGGTGGAGCAGCGCATTGCGCTGCTGCAGCCCAAGGTGAAGCAGGCCGATGCACTGCGGCAGAAACTCAACGCCACGGCAGCAGGCAGTGATGCCATCACCAGCGAACGCGCAAGGCTGGGCGACACGCTGCAAACCGTGGCCGCGCTGACCAATATTCTGGGTGACGACACCCATCTGATCGGGCTGGTGGTGCGCCAGCGGCAGGTGACACTGGAAGGCCAGTCGGCGGCGGCGGCCAAGCTGATCACCTCGCTGTCCTCGGACCCGGAAATCCGCAACGCCTCGTTCGCTGCCCCGGTGATGCGCAGCGAGACCGGGGCCGACCTGTTCTCCATCAAAGCCGAAGTGGCGCCCTGATGGCGCTCGCTTTGCCCGAAGGCCCGCGCGGACGGGCGCTGGCGCTGGCAATGACGGCCATCGCGCTGGCGCTGGTCTGGCTGGGCGTGGCGCAGCCGGTGCTGGACAGCTACGCCGAAAGTGCCGACGAACTGGAACGCCGCACAGCACTGGCCCAGCGGATGAGCGATCTGGCCGCCTCGCTGCCAGAACTGCAGCGCGCCGCGCAGTCGCAGACCACCGAGGCGGCACCTGCGGCAGCCACGCTGGAAGGCACCAGCGACGCGGTGGCGGCGGCGTCGCTGCAAGGCCTGCTGGAAGGCATGGCCAACAGCGTCAGCGCCCATATCACCAGTGCGGAGGCGCTGCCTGCCGAGCAGGTTGGGGCCTATCGCCGCATTTCGCTGCGCCTGACCGTGGGGGCAACGTGGCCCGTGCTGATCCGCATGTTGCAACTGGTGGATCGCGCCACGCCGCGCATGTTCATTGATGAATTGCAAATCCACGCCCAGCCCGCCGCCGAGAAACTGCGGGAGCCGCCGCTCGATATCTCGCTGGTCGTGCTGTCGTTCCGCTCGGCAGCGGCCGACCCCAAGGGTACCGGTCCCGGCCCGCTGTCGGGCGGGGCGGCACAATGAGCCAGCGGCCGCTGTTGCTCGGGCTGGCGCTGCTGGCCAGCGCGCTCGCCGCCGCGATTGCGCTTGAACTGGATTCGGCGGCCCCGGTGGCCGACCCGACCGGAATTGTGCCCATCCGCCGCGCTCCGCTGGTACGCCCGCGCGCGGCAACACCGGCCGAGGCGGTGGACAACACTGACGAATGGGTGGACACCATCCTGACGCGCCCGCTGTTCAGCCGCGACCGCCGCCCGACGCCGGAAGCCAGCAAGGGCGGGGGCGACGTGGCGATCTCGTCCATGCCACGGCTGACCGGCGTGCTGGTGAACGGCGACGACCGGCGCGCGCTGTTCGCCGCCCCCGAGGGCGGCAAGCCACTGGTGGCCAAGACCGGAACCGTGCTGGGCCCCTATACGATTGAGGCGATTGAACCGGGGCGCGTGACGGTCAACGGACCACAAGGGACACTGGAGTTGAAACCCGCCTATGATGCCGAGATGCGCAAGGCGTTGCTGGTGGAACTGCCGCAGCAACAGCCGCAGCAGCAGGCTGGGCAGGTGATCCAGCCGGGCCAGCCGCTTCAGCCCGGACAGCCGCCGCAACTGCTGAACTTGCGCCCTGGCAGCCAGTTTCAGCGTGCCTTGTCGGCAATCCAGAACGGCCGCCCCCCATTGCAGCAAGTCGAGGTCGATCGGTGATCAGACGCTTCCTTCTCCTAGCATTGCCGCTGCTGGCGCTGGACGCCTGCACCCCGCATCGCACCCCGGTGGTCACACCGCTGCCGCCCGTGCCGTCCAATACGCCCGCCGCCCAGCGCACCAACGGCACGCTTGCGGCCCCCGAGCGTGCGCCGCCAGCACAGATGGCCTATGGCACCGAGCCGTCCACCGCCGGGCGCGCGGCGGTGCGTGACGCGGGCGGCGGCGACGTGTCGCTGGATTTCGCCGACACCGATGTGCGCGAGGTGGTGTCGCAAATCCTCGGTGGCGTGCTGCATGAGAACTTCACCATCGACCCGGCGGTGAAGGGCACGGTGACCTTCCACACCGCAGCCCCGCTGCCGCGCAGCCGCCTGCTGCCGACGTTGCAGGTGCTGCTGGGCCAGAATGCGGCAACACTGGTGCAGGCGGGCGGGCTGTACCGGGTGATCCCGATCACCGAATCGGCCAACGCCGCCGTCACGCTGGGTGAAAACACGGCGGGCAGTCTGGTGCTGCCGTTGCGCTATGCCTCCGCCGAAGCTGTCGCCAAGGTGCTGACCCCGTTCCTGACCAATGGCGCCAAACTGGGCGCCGAGCCGGGGCGCAACGCGCTGGTCATCAGCGGCGACCCGGCCACGCGCGGTTCGCTGGTGTCGCTGGCGCAGAGCTTTGATGTGGATGCACTGGCCGGGCAGTCCTACGCGCTGCTGCCGGTGAACAATGGCGACCCGAAGGATTTCGCGTCGGCGATGCAGGATGCGTTCCGCAGCCAGAACGGCGGCGCTTTGGCCGGTCTGGTGCGGGTGGTGCCGCTGGAGCGCCTGTCGAGCGTGCTGGTGGCGGCGGCAAACCAGCGTTACGTGGACGAGGCGCGCCGGGTGTTCAATCTGGTCGAGAAGGGCCGCCGCCTGATCGAGCGTAGCTGGCACGTGTATTACCTGCAAAACAGCCACGCCGACGATGTGGCCTATCTGCTGCAACAGGCGTTCACGCCGCACAACATCACGGCCCAGCCCACGGCGGCCGGGCAGGCGGCGCATACCGGCGGCGGCGGGGCCACCGCTTCGGCCGGCGGCGGCGGCAGCAGTTTCGGTGGCGGCAGTTCGTCGGGCGGCATGGGCGGCGGTGGTCTGGGGGGAGGCAGCAGCGGCGGCGGCTTGGGTGGCGGTGCAGCATCCGGCGGGCTGGGCGGCGGTTTGGGCGGTGGGTTGGGCGGCGGCGCGTTGGGCGGTGGTGCCGATGGCGGCGCATCGCGCGCCACGGCGGGCGGCGGGGCCAGCACAAGCAATCCACTGCTGGGCGGGCTGGACAGTTCCGGCGGCTCCAGCGGCGGCAACGGCGAGGCCGATGCCATGAAGATCATTCCCAATCCGCAGAACAATGCCGTGCTGATCTACGCCACCCCGCAGGAGGAAGGCACGGTGGAGGCGATGCTGCGCAAGGTGGATATCCTGCCGCTGCAAGTTCGCATCGATGCCACCATCGCCGAAGTGCAGTTGAACGACACGCTGCAATACGGCACGCAGTATTTCTTCAAGAGCGGCAGCCTCAATCTGGCACTGTCGGCAGCGTCGAACGCATTGCCGGGGTCGGGCTTCGTGCTGGGCAGCAGCGGCACCAACGGCAGCGCGGCGCTGGCGGCCTTGCAGGCGGTGACCACGGTGAACGTGCTGTCCTCGCCCGAATTGCTGGTGCTGGACAACCAGACCGCGCAATTGCAGGTGGGTGCCATGGTGCCGTACCTGTCGCAATCCTCGCAAAGCACCGTGTCCAGCAACGCGCCGGTGATCAACTCCATCCAGTATCAGCAGACCGGCGTGATCATGAACGTCACCCCGCGCGTGAACAGCGGCGGGCTGGTGACGCTGGATATTGCGCAGGAAGTCAGCGACGTGAACAACGCCGTCACCACGGCGGGCATCAACTCGCCCACGTTCAACGAGCGGCGCGTTACATCGCGCGTTGTGGTGCAGGACGGCCAGACCATCGGCCTCGCCGGGTTGATCAACGACAATTCCAGCCGCAGCAATTCCGGCATTCCGTGGCTGAAAGACGTGCCGTTGCTGGGCGCGCTGGTCAGCCAGCAGGACAACACCCGCTCCCGCACCGAATTGCTTATCCTGATCACCCCGCACGTGATCCATGACCAGCGCGACGCCCGAGCCTTCACCGAGGATCTGCGCGAACAGTTGCCCAACGCCGCCGCCGTGCCCACGGTGATGAAGAACACGCCGATGTCCGGGTCTGCCGATCCCAACGCCGCCCTGCGGCGCAAGCTGAAACTGGAGCAGTGAGCCGCGCCAAACTCTCCCCCCGGCAGCGCGGTTTCGCGCTGCTGATCGTGCTGTGGACGATGGCGCTGCTGGCGCTGATCGGCACACAGGTCACGTCGGCTGGCCATGGTGAGACCAAGCTGGCGGCCAATCTGCGTGCCAGCGCGGTGGCACAGGCCGCCGCCGATGGCGCGGTGTTCGAGGCGGTGCTGCATCTGCTCGATGGCTCGCGCGACCACTGGTACGCCGATGGCATCGCGCGGCGCATCAAGATGCCGCAGGCGGTGGTGGACGTGGAGATGGTGGACGAGGGGCGGAAAATGACGCTCAACAACTCGTCGCTGCCGATGGTGCGCGGCGTGATGCGGGCGGCGGGCGTGAACGATAATCTCTCAGCAATCCTGACCGATCAGATCGCCGACTGGCGCAGCCCGTCCCAAGTGCCGCTGCCCAAGGGGGCAAAAGGGCCGCAGTATCTGGCCGCCGGGCGCGAATATGGGCCACCCAACCAGCCGTTCCGCACGGTCGAGGAAATGCAGATGCTGCTGGCGATGACGCCGGAGGTCTATGCCAGAATCAATCCGTATTTCTCGCCCTATGTGGAATCCTCGCCCAAGGCGATGGGGGCTGACCCGGTGATTGCCCGCGCGCTGGCAGATGCCCAGGTGGCCGGTGCGCCGACGCTGGCGTTTGAAGAGGCCGCCACGGTTACGGTGACGGCGCTGGCGGTGGCCAACGGGGCGCGGTTCATTCGCCGCGCGGTGATCCGGCTGGCCACCGACCAACTGACATCGCCCGGCGCACCGCTGTTCATGGTGCTGGAATGGAACACGGCCGGGGACTGACCGGCCGTGCCCCACACAACGGGTCAGTTGTTGCAGATCATGCCTTCGCTGCCCGGCTCACCGGCGGCCCCGGCCGCGCCACCCGAGCACAGATCATAGTCACGCTGGCGGCGGTTGGACGGGGCGCGGTAGATGAACGGATGGTTCCACGGGTCGGACTGGATTTTATCGCCCTTCAGGTACGGGCCGTTCCAGATGCTGACCCCGGTGGGACGCTCCACCAGCGCGCCAAGCCCCTGTTCGGTGGTGGGGTAGCTGCCGACATCCAGCTTGTACAGGTCCAGCACCGAGCCCAGCCGTTCGATGGTCTGCTTGGCCACCGACACTTTCGCGCCGCCCAACTGGCGCAGCGCGGCCGGGGCGACAAGGCCGATCAGCAGGCCCAGGATGGCGATCACCACCAGGATTTCCAGCAGGGTGAAGCCGGCTTCGCGCCCGCGCTGGCTGGGGTTGCGCTCGGCGGAATTGGGGGGCAAGTGCATGCGGCAATGTCCTTTCGCGGCGGTCTTACAGGAAGCGTGATTTCGGGCCAAGGCAAGCGAGCGCGCGGCCCCGGCTTGCGCGCGGTGGTATGACGGCCGTGGCGGCCTGCGGATGAAACCGGAGCAATAGAGCATGGCGGTTCCGTTTCTGGCCTGCATGGCGCTGGTGGCGAATTTCTATCATCTGCCGCCGCGCGTGTTGCCGTCGATCCAGCTTGTTGAAGGCGGGCAAGTGGGCAGCATCAGCCACAATGCCGACGGCTCGGACGATTTTGGCGTCATGCAGGTCAATTCGCTGTGGCTTCGCCCGCTGGCCGAGGTCAGCCATCTGCCGCCGGAGCAGGTGCGCGCCCGGCTGATCGGCGATGCCTGCTTCAATATCGCAGCAGCCGGGGCCATTTTCCGGGTGTATCTGACCGAGACGCATGGCGACCTGATGCAGGCGGTGGGGAACTACCACTCGCACACGCCGGGTTTGAACCTGGCCTATCAGCAGCGGGTGCTGGCGGCGGCCACCCGGCTATTTGCGGCGAAACGGCGCTAAACCTTCAGACAAAAAGCAACCGGCGGATGCTTGCGCACCCGCCGGCCCAGCAGCCAGTCTTGTCAGACCGGTATTAGCGCTTGGTGGCGACCGAAGCGCAGGCAGTGGTGTTGTTGATGTTGATGTTCCGGCTGTTGGTGTTGTTGGTGATGTTGTCCTTGACGGCCTTGCCGAAGGTGCCGGCGGTCGAGGTCAGCGGCTGGAAGCCGTTGTTCTGCAGCATGGTCGAGTAGGTGCCGTTGATCACGCCGCCGAGGGTGGCAATGATTGCCTGGCCGACGACCGAGCTCTTGTAGCACTGCGCGAGCATCCAGTTGGTGTAGCCAACAATCGGGTAGCCGGCAGCCGGCTGCACGATCTTCGGCACCCAGTTGGTCTGGATGGCACCGGCGGCGGCGGTGGCCGGCGGGGTGGTGCTGGAGTTAAGCGCGTTCGTGGTGTTCTTGATCGCGGTGTTGGTGTTCGCCACGGTCGGAGTGTAGTTCTTGCCGTCAACCGCATTCTTCAGGCCGGCGACGAACAACGAGGTGTACGGGTTCTTGCCGGCCGGCGCGGTGGCCGGGGTGGCGGCAATCGCGGTATAGTCCGGGCTCAGGTAGCCGATGGCCGAGTTGGTCGTGTCGTTGTTCACGCCGTCGGCAATGCCGCCGCTGCCCTTGGCGCCAACCGCGTTCGGGAACGAGGAGTTCGGGATGGTGTAGAGGGTGGTGGCATCGCCCGAAGCCGGGCCGGTCCAGCCCACGAACAGCTTGGCGAACTTGGTGGTCGCCGAGAAGCCGGTGAACGTGGTCGCGGAGGCGGTGTTGGTGGAGTTGCAGACGCCGGCCAGATGCTGCGTCAACAGGTAGCTGGTGCCGCTGCCCAGGTTGTCGTTACGCCAGTAAACCTTGATGGTCCCGGCGGTCAGCTTGCTGGCCACCGAGGTCGCGGACCAGTTGGTGATCAGGCCCGAGAAGATGCCGCACAGGTCCTTGTCGGTCAGGTTCACGTTGCCGTTGAACGTGACCTTGGCGTTCTTCATCGGGATGGTGATCGGGGTGGCGAACACCGGCACCTGGATGAACTGGCCGCCGCCGGCCGTCATCGGGTGGCCCGCGCCAACGAACGGGTACAGCACCGAGGAGCTGTCCACGAACGCGTCAGACGCGCCGAAATGCACAGTGAACGCGGTGGCGGAGTCGCCGTTGCCGAACTGCGACGGGTCGTTCTTCAGGAACGCGGTCTGGCCAGCGCCCGAGCCGGCCTTTTCGTAGTAGTAGCCAACCGAACCGCCGGTGGAGGCGGCATACTGCGTAAAGATGCCCTGGTTCGACAGGCCGACAGCGGTGTTGTTGGTGTAAACATTATAGGCCAGCGAGGAACCGCCGCCGTTGACGCAGCTGGTGCCGGCGCCTTGGCCGGCGTAGCAGCCGTAGGTCGGGGCCGAGCCGACGATCTGGGCGAAAGCAGCGGTGGAAACGGCGCTCAGCAGCGCCGCGACGAACGTCGCGCGGCCGATGGTGCGGGTCATGGGAAAATCCTTTGAGAAGTTTGCGCGCATCGAATCCCCGGAGGGCCGGTCGATGTGACGGCTGAGTAACCCTGCGCCAGGCGGCCAACAAGCACTGACAGTTGAAGGTTTCGTGACAGTGAACAATTGGTGTGGCTGTCATAAAACGGTCATACACAGCTACAATTCATAAATCTGTCATGATCAGCCGTCGATTGTCACCGGACTGGCGCTGGAAATACCCAACGGGCTCCCCTATAGACCCCCGAGTATACAGTTTCTCTACGACGTCACTGCAAATCGGTGTGATCGCACCGCAGGCTCGGTGTCTGGAGGGAATGGATAGGGGCGAGTGTTGCAGCGGGGCAGGCAAGTATCGGCGCTCAATCTGTGCCGTTTTCAGGGCCTGGCCAGACCTGACGCGGCGGCTTCTTTCTGGCCGGATGAACACTATAATTCCGTGTGGAAATATCGGCTTTCGGCGCTTATGGTTGCCGCGCTCGTCTGGCTACCGGGGCAAACCGTTGGTGGTCGTTGCGGTTCGGGACCGCAGGTTTTGTGGATATGACTTTTGCTGGGGTGAGATTGGAACGCGGCAGTTTGACGTGTGGGCCGGTGTGGCAGGCGGGGCGGGGACTGGCGCGGGCACGTGCTGTCCTGCTCGTCTCCCTGTTGCTGCCCGCAGTGGCGCAGGCCGCGCCGCGCAAACTTGACCTGCTGGAATTTCAGGTGGAGGGCAACACACTGTTGCCGCAGCGTGAGGTGGAAGCCGCGCTGTATCCGTTCCTCGGCCCCGACCGCACGGTGGAAGATGCCGAGCGCGCGCGCGCCGCACTGGAAGAGTTGTTCATCAAACGCGGCTACCCCACCGTGTCCGCCACCCTGCCGCCGCAGGACGGGTCGGATGGCGTGGTGAAGATTGTGGTGGTGCAGCGCACCGTAGGCCGCCTGCGGGTGGTCGGTGCCACCTATGTCGCGCCAAGCGCCATCAAGTCCGCAGCCCCGTCGCTGGCCCCCGGCAAGGTGCCGCAAATGACAGCGGTGCAGAATGATCTGGTGGCGATGAACCAATTGCCGGACCGCACCGTCACCCCGTCTCTGAAGCCGGGCAAGACGCCCGATACGGTGGATGTGGACCTGAAGGTCGAAGACAATCTGCCGCTGCATGGCTCGCTGGAACTGAACAACCGCGCCAGCCCGCAAACCACGCCGCTGCGCGTGGTCGGCTCACTGTCGTACGATAACATGTGGGGCCGTGGCGATACGATGACGCTGGGCTTCCAGGCCGCGCCAGCGCGCATGAACGACGCGCAGGTGGGCACGTTTGGCTACACCTACCGCATCCCCAACAGCCGCCAGTCGCTGACCGCCAGCTACATCAACTCCAACAGCAATGTCAGCACCGGCCCGTCCGGCAACGTGATCGGTAAAGGCCAGATCGCCGGGCTGCGCTGGCTGACGCCGTTTGCAGCCTCGGACGGGTTCACGCATTCGCTGAATGCCGGGTTCGACTACAAGAACCTGACGCAGGATGTGGCCTTCGCCAGCACCACCACGTCCTCGCCCATCGAATACCTGCCGTTCACCGCCACGTATCTGGCAAGCTGGACCGGCAGCAACAACAGCACCGACGCGTCCGGCTCACTCATCTGGGCGTTCGGCGGCATCGGCAGCTCCGCGCAGGACTTCGACAACAAGCGCCTGTACGCGCAGCCCTCGTTCGCCTACCTGAAGGCGGATTTCGACCACACGCACGCGCTGCCGTACAAGCTGGAAGTTTACGCGCACGGGCAGGTGCAATTGGCACCGTCACCGCTGATCAGCAGCGAGCAGTTCAGCATCGGCGGCCTCGATTCGGTGCGCGGCTATCTGGAAAGCGAGGCGCTGGGCGATTACGGCGTGGCCGGGCAGCTGGAACTGCGCAGTCCGCCGCTGGCGCGCTACATCGGCGCACCGATCAATTCCCTGCGCGCCATCACGTTTGTTGATGGCGGCGCCACCAAGATTCGCCTGCCGCAGGCCGGCCAGCAAAGCACGTTCAGCATGGCTTCGGTGGGCGTTGGTGCCTCGATCCGGCTGCTGGAACATCTGGCCGGTGAAATCGACGATGCGCAGGTGTTGCTGACTGGTCCCACCACGAAAAGCGGGACAAATCGCGTGCTGTTCCGGCTGTATGGAGATTTTTGACCGATGAACGGCGTTCTTGCCGCCCTGATGCGCCGGGCTCGTGGCGCACTCGTGCTCGTTGCCGTCCTGGCGCTGGTGCAGATTCTGGCCGCCGGTGCGGCGCATGCCTGGTGGAACGGCGATTTCCCGTACCGCATGAAAATCGACGCCGATGCCAGCCCGAAGGGCGCAGCCATCACCGAGCCGATTGGCCGCACGCAGATTCTGCTGCGCCTGCATTCGGGCAACTTCAATTTCCAGACGCTGAAGGAAGACGGTTCGGACATCCGCTTCATCTCGGCGGATGACAAGACCCCGCTGAAATTCCACATCGCCCGGCTGGACACGCTGGTCGATCAGGTGGCCTTGATCTGGATCGACGTGCCCGATCTGGCACCCGGCACCGCGACCAGCTTCTATATGTACTGGGGCAACGCCAACGCCACGGCGGGCGGCGACCCGCGCGCCACGTATGATCCCGACCAGTTGCTGGTGTATCATTTTGGCGACCAGAACGGCCTGCCCAAGGACATCACCGGCTTTGCCAACAATGCGCTGACGGCAGGCAAGCGCGACGAAGCAGGCATCACCGGCTTCGCGCTGCGGCTCGATGGCCAGTCGCCCATCCGCATTCCGCAGTCCGCGTCACTGGCCATCGCTGCCGGGCAGTCGGCCACGTGGTCGATGTGGATCCGCCCCGATGACGCGGTGAACACGGCGGCGCTGTACTCGATCCGCGAGGGCCAGAACGCGCTGACCATCGGCATCGACAAGGGTGTTGCCTACGCCGAGGTGTCCAATCAAGGCATCGTGCAGCGCACCGCGCCGGGGGCTGCCATCAGCAGCGGTACGTGGCATCTGCTGACCGTCACGGCGGGCGACAAGTTCACCGTGTATGTCGATGGTGAAAATCGCGGCGAGTTGGCCGCGCAGTTGCCCGCCATCAATGGTGCGTCGCTGCTTGGCGGCGCCATACCGGCCCCGGTGGTTGCGGCCCCCGATCCGGTTCCCGCTCCGGCCCCGGCACCGGCCCCGGTCGTTGCGGCCCCGCCTGCCAAGGGCGCCAAGGGCGCTGCCGCCCCGGCCCCTGCCCCGGCCCCGGCCCCTGTGGCCGCCGCCCCGCCGCCGCCACCGGCCCCGGTGCCAACTGCGCCGAACTTCGCGGGCCTGATCGACGAATTCCAGGTCTCGAAGGTCATGCGCCCGCTTGGCGCAATCCAGTTGGCCATCAAGAGCCAGGGCCCGCAGGCCAATCTGCTGACGCTGGAAACGCCGGAAGAAACCTCGGCGCTGGGCAGCGGGTTTCTGGCGATCATCCTGAAATCCGTGACCATCGACGCGTGGGTGGTCATCGGCATTCTCGGCTTCATGTTCGGACTGTCGTGGATCGTGATGGTGGGCAAGTTCATCTTTCTCGGGCGGCAGCGGCGCGGCAACCGGGCGTTCATGAAGGCGTTCCACGACATGTCGAAGCGGGCGGCTGAAACCCACTCGCCGCTGGCGCATATCGAGGTGTCGAAGAAGTCCGTCATCGCGGCATCACCGCTGTACCGCATTTACCAGACTGCGCATGAGGAACTGGAAGGCCGCCTGCACGGCGGGCGTCTGGATGCCGATGGCGCGCTGCTGCCGCAGTCGCTGGCAGCGATCCGCTCGGCGGTGGACGGCGTGCTGGTGATGGAAAACCAGCGGCTGAACAAGGCCATGGTGGTGCTGACCATCTGCATCGCCGGTGGACCGTTCATCGGCCTGCTGGGCACCGTGATCGGCGTGATGATCACGTTCGCCGCCATCGCCGCGGCGGGCGATGTGAACGTGAACGCCATCGCGCCCGGCATTTCCGCCTCGCTGCTGGCCACCGTCGCCGGCCTGACCGTCGCGATCCCGGCGCTGTTTGGCTACAACTACTTCACCATCCGCATCCGCGACATTTCGGCGGAGATGGCGATCTTCCTGGATGAACTGGTCACCCGCATCGCCGAAGGCGTGCGCGTGCGCAGCATCGCCCGCGCGGCCGAGTAAGGAAACGCGATCATGAACATTCAGGGCGAAGGCAAGGCGTACGACGACATCAACATCACGCCGATGCTGGATCTGGCGTACGTGCTGCTGGTGATCTTCATCATCATGACCACGGCATCCGTGTCCGGCGTGAAAGTGGACATCCCCAAGGGCAGTTCCACCGTCAGCCTCGCGGTGCCGAAAACCAAGGTCATCAGCGTGTCCACGGCCGGGCAGGTGTTTCTGGACACTGTGCCGGTGACGATGGCCGAACTCGACCGGCGCTTGCGCGATCTGAAGGCCGTCACACCGGATTTGCCGATCGTGGTGAAGGGCGACGCGATGGTGGCTTACCAGAAAGTGGCCGCCGTGCTCGACCTGTGTTCGCATGTCGGCATTTCCTCGGTGGGTCTCGCCTTGCAACGCCAATCCGGCTCGTAACGGACGCTGGCGATGAGCGACGAGGACGACAACAAGCCCAGCAAGCTGCGAACGGCTGGCCTGATCCTGCTGGGTCTGGCCGTGCTGGGCGGGGCTGGCTACGGCGTGAAATCGTTGCTGGCGGGCGGGTCGGTGAAAAAGCCGGTCAAGATCGAGCAGGTGATGCGCGTCGCCCTGCCGCCGCCTCCGCCGCCCCCGCCGCCGCCCCCGCCTCCACCGCCGCAGGTGACGCCGCCGAAGGAAGAGATCAAGCAGAAGCTTGAACAACCCAAAGCGCCCGACCCGACGCCGAAAACCCCGCCCAAGCCGGCCGAAGCGCCGAAAGCGCCCGCGCCGCCTGGCAATCCGCTGTCCGCCGAAGCGGGCAACGGCCCCAGCGCCTACGGCCTGGCCGTCGGCAGTGGCGGCGGTGATACCATCGGCGGCGGTGGCGGCGGTGGCGGCGGCGATGGGCTGAGCTTCCGCGCCTATGCCGACCTGCTGGCCGAAGCCATCAAGCAGGCGCTGAAACGTGACGACCGCACCCATGCCGGCCGCTTCAAGGTGGTGGTGAAAGCCTGGGTCAGCCCCGGCGGGCAGGTCGCCCGCGTGCAGATCGTCAGCGGCAGCGGCGACCCGGCCACTGACGATGCGGTGCAAAGCCTGATGACCGGCCTGAACCTGGGTCAGGCGATGCCGCCCGGCATGCCGCAGCCCATCCGCCTCAATCTGACGGCCAAGCCCAGCTAGGCCATGCCCGAATTCAACGCGCCCGCATTTGTTGCGCCCGACAAAAGGACCAGCCTGTGATGACGCAATTCCGCGCCACCCTGCTCCGCCACACGGCGCTGCCCGGCATGCTGGCGGCTGTGCTGGCTGTGGGCCTGCTGCTGGCACCCGCCCAGGCCCGCGCCCAATCATCCGACACCACGGCAATGATCAAGCTGATCCAGTTGCTGATCGACAAGGGCGTGCTGACCCCGGACCAGGCGTCTGCCCTTGTGAAGCAAGCGCAAGCCGAAGCGCACGCCGCCAAACCCGCCAAGGCCAAGCCCGCCGCCACCACAGCCGGTGAACCGGTGCCGCCGCCCGCCGCCGAACCGCCGCCGGTGCCGCCCGGCACGCAGCGCGTGACCTACGTGCCGCAGATCGTGCGCGACCAGATTGCCGGTGAAGTGCGCGCACAGGTAATGCAGCAGGCGCAGAACGAGGGCTGGGCCGCGCCCAATCAGGCCCCGGAATGGACCAAGCGCATCCGCTTCTACGGCGATGTCCGCGTGCGCGCCGAGGAGTTGTGGCAGAACAAGTCCAACGCGCCGTTGCCGGACTTCAACGCCATCAACAGCAGCACCACCGGCTACGACGACAGCACCGGCGCGCTGCCGCCCAGCCTGAACACCAACGAAAACCGCACCCGCGGCCGTCTGCGCGCCCGGTTGGGCATGGAAGCGCGGATCGACGACTGGGTGACCAGCGACATCCGCATCGCCACCGGCAACGACAACAGCCCGGTGTCCACCAACCAGACGCTCGGCTCTGGCGGCGACTTCTCCAAATATGCGCTGTGGCTGGACCGCGCCTATCTGACGCTGACGCCGTACCAGTCGCTGAAAATGTATGTCGGCCGCACGCCCAACCCGTTCTGGACGACGGATCTGATGTATAACGACGATCTGAGCTTCGACGGCATTTCGGCGATGACGACCTATCCGCTGAACGGCATGCTCGATGTGTTCGTCAACGCGGGTGCGTTCAGCCTGTATAACACCGAACTCGGCTTTTCGACCTTCAACACGCCGAAATTCCCCAGCCACAACAAATACCTGTTCGCGGCGCAGGCGGGCGTGAACTACAAGCCCCGGCCGGACGTGTTGAACACGTTCGCCCTCGGGTTCTTCGATTACGCCAGCATCGACGGCAAGGGCTCGCAGCCCTGCACGATCATTCAGGCGAATATCGGCTGTAACACGGATGCATCGCGCGCGCAGGCGCTGCAGACCGGCAATACGCTGTTCGCGATCCGTAACATCAACTTTACCGGCTCATCCTCTGCCAACCCGCAATATTACGGCTTGGCGTCGCGCTTCGACATTCTGGATCTGCGTGAGCGGCTGCAATACACCGGGTTCAAGGTGCCGGTGGCGCTGGACATGGAATTCTC
>CAIPHQ010000423.1 GCA_903864895.1 uncultured Rhodospirillales bacterium | reverse complement strand
CTCCAGCCAGTGCCCGAAAATCTCTACCACCAGTTCGTCGCCACCGCGCCCTTCCGGCCACAGCGCCGCCGGGTCGAAGCGCACGTGGTACAGCGGCAGCGTGGCGGCGGGGCGGGCGAAGGCGAGGTCTTCGGGGTTGCGGAAGTCGCCCAAATGGCGAACCACCACGCCCGGTTGGCCGCGCAGGTAATGCGGCGTGCGGATATGGCAGGGGCCGCGCGTCTCCGGCCAGTCGTCGCGCACGCGCACCTGTGTGCCGGGGGCCAGCATCATGTGCCGTCCAGTGCCGCGCGCAGTTCGGCCTCGGTCACCACGCCCTTGGCCAGCAGGTTGTCCGTGATCGAGCGGACCCATTTCTGGTAGTAGGTCAGCCGCAGATAGGTAGCCTCGGGGATCGCCTCGATCCCGCGGCGCAGTTCATCAACCGACATCACCTGCTTCATGCCCAGAATCTGGCGCAGCGCGTCCACCTGCTTGTCGAAGCCGTTCAACGTGTGCGGCGACGGGTCCACCGGTTCGCACATGAAGCGGGACACACCGCCCATGTCATGCATGGCGCGCGGGCCGGATTCCGGCAGATCAGGCGGAGGGGTCTGGCTCATGCCGCGATGATAGCCACGCGCACGCGGCGGCGTCACGTGGTCAGTTGCCCACTGCCTCACCGGAATCGCTGCCGTAGAACTGATCGCGCCGCAGATAGCCGCGATAGTCCTTGATCTGCACCTCACACCACGCCGAGGTGGCCTCGCAGGTGCGCAGACGGCCGACCACGCCGGGTTTCAGATAGGCAACCGGGGTCGCATCCTCGGCGGCGGAACGGCGCAGCGTGGCTTGGGTGGCCTTGACCATAAAGCCCCGGCGCCCGGCCAGAGCAGCGGCGATCACCCAGCCCGTCACGCCGTCCTGATCCTGAATCTTCCGCCACACGTCATGCTCGTCGATGATCTGCACCGGCAGGTCGCGGCGGTGATATTCCCAATGGATCGGGTACTGCGTGCCGGGTCCGACCCGCAGGTTCACGTCGTCCGAGCGCAACGAGGCCCACCGCGGCAGCGCAAAGCCGGTGACCACGCCCTTGATCTCCGGCGCTTTCGCGGTGGCCGAAGCTGCGGGTGCGGCCGGTGCTGGCGTGGCGGGTACGGCGGGGGAGGGTTTGGCGGTTGTTGCCGCGGCGCCGGGCGGGCGTTGGGCATGCACGTTGGGCTGCGCCTGAATCACCGGCGGGGTCTTGGGTTTGGCCGGCGCGGGCCTGGCCGCCGCTGCCGGTGCCGGGGCCGGTTTGGCGGCGGGCTTTGCCGTTCCGCCCTTCGGCACCAGCAGCGGGTCGGCAGGCGTGGCCTGCGGGGCGGCGAACGGGGCCACCTGCTGCACCGGGGCGACCGGGGCGGCCTGCGTGACCGGCGGGGTATCCGGGGCAGGGGCCGCGCTGCTGCTGCCCTTGGGCGGCAGTTTCAGCATGCCGGGTTGCGGACTCGTCTGCGCCGCCGCCGGGGTGGCCAGCGCGAGCAGGCACAGCAGGGACACACGAAACGCCTTCATGGCTGCCTGCGTGCCCGCCCGCCCCGCTTCGGGTCAAGCACCGAGTGCATGTTTACAGCGATACGATCTGGCCACCGCCCACGGCGGCCAGAAACGTGGCGATTCCCGCCACCTCCACCCCCGGCAGCAGCGACGATGCGGCCAGCGGGGCCATGCGCAGCCCGGCCTCGCATGCGATCATGCGCACGCCAAACTCGGTGGCGGCATCGCGCAACTCGCCCAGCCCGGCCACGCCGCGCGCGATCGCCACGGCGTCCCGCCCGGCATCGTCCAGCCCCGACCAGTCAGCGGCCAGTGCGTGGCACCCCGCATTGCTGGCGAACAGCACCACCTCGCGCCCAAGGGCTGCCGCCCCGGCGGCCATGATGAAGGCGTAGTGCGCCCGGTCATGGCTGCCTGACAGCAGCAGAATCCCCAGTGGATCAGATGGCGCAGGCATGGGCGGCCGGCGCGGTGTGCGCGGACAGGTCGTGCAACGTGGCCTGCGGGCCGCAGGCGGCGCAAGCCGGGTCGGGCCGCAGCTTGATGGTGCGGAACCGGGCCGCCAGCGCGTCCCAGATCAGCAGCCGCCCGGCCATGCTGTCGCCGATGCCGAGAATTTCCTTCAGCACCTCGGTGGCCTGCAACGTGCCCATCACGCCGGTCACGGCCCCCAGAACACCCGCCTCACCGCAGGTCGGCACCATGCCGTCGGGCGGGGCTTCCGGGTACAGGCAGCGGTAGCAGGGCTGGCCCGGCACATGCGGCTTGAAGGTGGACAACTGGCCCTCGAACCGCAGCACGGCGGCACTGACCAGCGTGCGCCGCGCCAGCACACAGGCATCGGCCACCAGAAACCGTGTGGCGAAATTGTCGGTGCCATCGCAGACGATGTCGTAGCGCCCGATCAGGTCCAGCGCGTTGTCCGGCGTGATCCGCGCGGCGTGAATGTCGATGGCGACACCGGGGTTGATCGCCTGCGCGGCGGCGGCGGCCGATTCGGCCTTCAGGCGGCCCAGCCCCGCGGTGGTGTGCGCCACCTGCCGCTGCAGGTTCGACAGGTCCACCGTGTCGCCATCGACAATGCCGATGGTGCCGATGCCGGCTGCGGCCAGATACAGGATCAGCGGGCTGCCCAGCCCGCCCGCGCCCACCACCAGCACGCGCGCCGCGCGCAGCCGGGCCTGCCCGGTGCCGCCCACCTCGCCCAGCAGGATGTGGCGCGAGTAGCGATGGATGTCGTCTTCGCTGAAATCGAGGTCCATGCAACGGATATAGGACGCCGCGCGGGCGGGAACGAGAGGGGTCAGCCGAACGCAAACGCCGCCAGCAGGCAGGCCCCGGCCGCACCCGCGGTGCCGTGCAGCGCGATCACCACGAAGCGCGCGCCGCCGATGCGCCCTGCGAAGCGCCAGTAGGTGATGCCCAGCACCAGCGCCGCACCGGCCAGTGCCGCGCCGTCGATGGCGAAGGCGGGGCGCGGGGCGGTGCTGCTTGCGACTGCCCAGATGGCCAGCAACGCGCCCGCGCCGCCTGCCACGCCATGCGCCGCCCGCACGAGGCCGGTGCGGCTTGTCTGGCTCAGCAGCACGGTGCCCAGCAGCATGGCCAGCACCAGCGCTGCGGCAGCGGTCTCAATCATGGCGGCTCCTTGCGGCGGTCAGGCGCCGGGCGCGATCTCACCTGGGGCGTGGCGGGTTTCCGGCAAGATCAGGCCCAGCACCGCCGTGGCGCACAGGCCAATGGCGGCGAGATAGACGAAGGCCATCGGGGTGCCGGTGGCGCTGGCGATCGACCCGGCGGCGTAGTTGCTGACGGTGGCCCCCACGCTGGTGGCCAGCCCCACCATGCCCAGCGCCATGTTGAACCGCCCGCCCCGGTGCGTGATGTCGGCCACCACCAGCGGCACCAGCACGCCGAAGGTCGCACTGGTCACACCGTCCAGTACCTGCGCCAGCAGGGTCATCACCGGCGAGCCGTCGATGGCGAACAGCAATGCGCGCACCGGCAGCATGGCGAACCCGAGCAGCAGCAGCGGGCGGCGCCCGTGCAGATTGGCGCGCCGCCCCACCCATGGGGAGGCGGCGGCGGTGAGCAGTTGCGGGATGATGATGGCCCAACTGACCACCAGATCGGCGGATGGGCCATGATTGCGCGCCAGTGACCCGGCGGCCAGCGGCAGCATCGCGGCATTGGACAGATGGAACAGCAGCACGCAGGCCATCAGCGCGAGCAGCCGTGAGTCGCTCAGCAACTGGCGCTTGGTCTGCACCTTGCCACGCCGCGCGGGCGGCAGCGCGCCAAGGTGGCTGGT
Source organism: uncultured Rhodospirillales bacterium (assembly GCA_903864895.1). Taxonomy (GTDB): domain Bacteria; phylum Pseudomonadota; class Alphaproteobacteria; order Acetobacterales; family Acetobacteraceae; genus CAIPHQ01. Next base: position 25,487 of record CAIPHQ010000423.1, on the reverse strand, counting down.
GCGGGTTTCCGCCTGCAACACGTCCACCGCGCGGATGCGGGCCAGGAAGAACAGGGCCGGCAGGCCGAACCCGGCGGCGAGCAGAAACACCGAATCGTGGGAAATGCGCGACCCGGCCAGCCCCAGCAACCCGGCCCCGACGGCGCCGCCGAGCGAGGCGAAGCGCAGATTGTTGCCCAGCCGCTCGCCGAGCTTGTCATGCTGGGTCAGGCTGAGCGTGATTCCGGCGATGGCCAGCGTCAGCACCACCCCGGCCACGCCCTGCAGCGCCTCGGCCAGAAACACCGGTACCGGCAATGGCACGCCGCCCACCAGCAACACGGCCAGCATGGTGGCCACGATGGCCGCAGCCGCCAGCCCGCGCTTGGCCGTGGTGGCATCGCAGATGATCCCGGCCGGCACCTGCGCCAGCACGGCGGCAATGGTGCCCACGCTGAGCGCCTTGCCGATCATGGCCGGGTCCCATCCGGAGGCTGCCAGACGCACCGGCACGAACGGGCCGAAGCCGGTCTGCATGTCCGAGACGAACAGGTTGAGCCAGCTGAGATTGCTCCCGGGCACGCGGGCGGTCTCCTCGCGGCGCGGGCCGGTGTGCGGCGCGCCTTGCGGCTACACTAGCCGCTGCGCCGCTCGCTGGCGACCAGCAGCACGCCGGCCGCCAGAATCAGCCCGGCACCGATGAACACCGCCACGCTGGGGATGTCGCCCCAGATCAGATAGCCCAGCACGAACGCCCAGATCAGCGCGGTGTATTCCACCGTGGCGATCACCGAGGCGGCGGCGTGGCGCATCCCCTCGAACAGCGCGAACTGGCCGATGGCCCCCAGCAGGCCCACGCCCAGCAACAGCAGCAGGCCGAGCCCATCGGGTATCTGCCAGCCCAGCGTGGCGCAGGCGGCGGTCATGCCCAGCAGGAACAGGCCGTTGGTGTAGAGCATCAGCAGCGCATTGCTTTCGCGCATCGCCGTCTGGCGCATCAGGATCATCGCGTAGCCCCAGAACGCGGCGGCCGTGAGGACCAGCAGCGTGGAACCGGAAAACGCCACCCCGCCGGGGTCGCAGGCCACCACAACGCCCGCGAAGCCCATGCCCACCGACAGCCAGCGCACGCCGGTCACACGTTCCCCCAGCACGCGCACCGCGAGCAGCGTGGTCATGATGGGGGCGGAGAAATACAGCGTCAGCAACTGTGCCAGCGGCAGGTCGCGCGCGGCACTGTAGTAGCACAGCCACGCCACCAGCGTGATGATGCCGCGCAGGATCAGCGTGCGCTTGATCGGTGTCGCCACCGCGCGCTCCAGCAGATGCCGCCGCCCCACGGCAAGGCAGATCACGCAGATCACCGCGCTGCGCACGAACAGCACCTGCCAGACCGGCGTGCCGTGGCCCACCAGCCACTTGATGCAGGCGTCGTGCAGCGAGAACACCAGAAAGGCGCTGCCGCCCAGCGCCATGCCATACAATGCGGCGGGCGGCGGCGTGGCTTGGGCGAGGGCGCGGGGCACGAACAGGCTCGCTGCAATGAGCCGCGACTGTGGCCAAGCCGCCGCCGCCATGCGCCCGGCGCTGCTGCATATCAGCCACGCAACACGCGCGGGGCGGGCAGGCCGATGTGGCACACGGCCACTTGCCTCCCGCCGCGGACCGGGCGACTAACGCGCAACCGCCGTAAGGGGATGTATCTTGGTAAACCGCCAGACCTATCGCGAGGCGATGGCCCGCTTCGGTGCTGCCGTCAGCATTGTGACCACCGATGGCCCGGGCGGGCGCTTCGGGTTTACCGCCTCGGCAGTGTGCAGCGTGACCGACGATCCGGCCACTCTGCTGGTCTGCGTCAACCGCCGCAACGAGTCCCACCCGGCGCTGATTGCCAACGGCGTGATGTGCGTGAACACGCTGGCCGCCGGGCAGGAGGAGATTTCCGGTCTGTTTGGCGGTGGCGCAATGGAGCAGGCCGCCCGCTTCGCCGCCGGGCAATGGCACACGCTGGAAACCGGCGCGCCGGTGCTGGAGGGCGCGGTGGTGGCGTTCGACTGCCGCATCACGCAGGTGACGGAGGTTGCCACGCACACCGTGGTGTTCGGGCAGGTGGTGGGGTTGCAGCACGGCGCCACGCATGACGGGCTGGTGTATTTCGGGCGGGCGTATCACACGCTGCGGCGGCCGTAAGCCGCGCGGACTGCACAGAAAAACGGCCCGGGGATCGCTCCCCGGGCCGTATTCATGTAGTGCCAGCCGAGATTACATCTCGCTGTAGTTGCCGTTGTGCCAGATGTACCAAACGTAGTCGGCCTTGGTCACATCGCCCTTCTTGTCGTATTCCAGACCGCCCAGCACGGTGTCCCACTTCCCGCCCGCCTTGATGGTCTCGGCGACCTTCTTGCCGTCCATGGTGCCGGCCTTGGTCACGGCTGCGGCCCACAGCTGCATCGAAGCGTAGGTGTACAGCACGTACCCTTCCGGATCGATCCCCTTGTCCTTGAACTGCTTCACCACGGCCAGAGCGGTCGGGCGGGTGCGCGGGTCGGACGGGAAGGTGAAGATCAGGCCTTCGCCGGCATCACCCGAGATCTGCCACAGTTCCTTGGCGGTCAACGAGTCCGGACCCACCAGGGTGGCCTTCAGGCCCTGTTCCTTCGCCTGACGGGCGATCAGGCCGATTTCGGTGTGGTAGCCGCCGAAATAGATGGTGTCGATGCCGGCTTCCTTCAGGCGGCTGACCAGCGCGGTGTAGTCACGCTCACCGGGAACATAGGCCTGATACATGGCCTCCTTCTTGCCCTCGGCGTTCATGTTCTTCTTGGTCTCGTCGGCAATGCCCTTGCCGTACGTGGTGTTGTCATGAAGGATCGCGATCTTGCGGTCCTTGAACTCGGTGGCGAGCAGATGGCCCGCAACCTTGCCCTGCTGGTCGTCACGGCCGCAGGTGCGCATCGTGTTCCAGCTGCCTTCCTCGGTGAACTTCGGGTTCGTCGAGGCCGGGGTGATCTGCAGGATGCCTTCTTCGGCATAGACCTTCGAAGCCGGGATGGAGGTGGACGAGCAGAAGTGGCCGTCCACGAACTTCACGCCTTCCGAGGCGAACTTGTTGGCCACCGACACGGCCTGCTTGGCGTCGCAGGCGTCATCGCCCTTCACCAGCACCAGCTTCTGGCCCATCACGCCGCCCTTGGCGTTGATGTCGGCAATGGCCATTTCCGCGCCGTCGGTCATCTGCTTGCCGAACGCGGCGTATTCGCCGGTGATCGGGCCAGCGACGCCAACCTTCACCTGTGCGCTGGCCGTGGCCGTCAGAGCCAGCATGACTGCCAGCGAGGCAGCGCCAGCGAACAGAGTCCGTTTCATCATGGATGTGATTCCCCAAAGTGCAACCGCGCTCTCAGGCGCGCGGCTGATATGCAGCCTAGGCGCAAGCAACGGCGGCTGGAAGTCCCCGTTCCGGCCTTGACGCCATGATGTCGCGCGGCGGATGCAGGGGGTTCGCATTAAGACAAGCAGGGACAGAAAAAATGAGCGGTTTGACGGTGGGCGTCGTTGGTCTGGGCGGCATGGGCGGCGGTATGGCGAACCGCCTGCTGGACCTGGGGCACACGGTGACGGTCTGGAACCGCAGCACGGATGTGGCCGCCCCGTTCGTGGCGCGCGGGGCGAAACTGGCCGCCAGCCCCGCCGAGGCGGCGCAGGCGGGCGTGGTGATCACCATGGTCGCCAATGATGCCGCACTGGAATCGGTGGTGACCGGGCCGGGCGGCATTCTGGAGGGCATTGGCGGCGGCGTGCATATGTCCATGAGCACGGTCAGCGTGGGGCTAGTGCATACGCTGGCCGCGCGCCACGCGGCGCATGGCAGCGATTTCGTCTCCGCCCCGGTGTTCGGCCGCCCTACGGCGGCGGCCAGCGGCAAGCTGTGGATCATGCAGTCCGGCCCGGAAGCCGCCAAGGTGCGGGTGCGCCCGGTGCTGGAGGCGTTGAGCCAGACCATTCATGACATCGGCCTGACCCCGGAAGCCGCCGCCGTGGGCAAGATCGCCGGGAATTTCATGATCGCGGCGGCTACCGAGGCGATGGGCGAGGCGTTCGCACTGCTGGCCAAAAGCGGAGCCGATGCGCGGGTGTGGCACGAGATGATCTCGTCCACCATTTTCGCCTGCCCGATCTATGCCAATTACGGCCGCTTCATTCTGGACAAGGCGTTCACCCCGCCCGGCTTCAAGCTGACGCTGGGGGCCAAGGACATCGGGCTGGCGCTGGCGGCGGGGCATGACCAGCAAGTGCCGATGCCGTTCGCCAACGTGCTGCGCGACCGCTTCCTGACCGCGCAGGCGCAGGGCCGCGCTGATCTGGACTGGACGTCTATTGCACTGAACGCGCTGTCGGATGCAGGCTTGCCCACCTAGAAAAACAAACTGAGGGATCGTGCGATGCTCAACAGGCGGGGTTTCATCGGCTGTGCCATCTGTGCCGCCGTGGGTCTGGTGGCCGAGGGTGTTTCCGCCCAGTCCAGCACGCCCACGCCGGGTGTGAAGCGCACGATCCTTCAGCAGACCGACGGCCCCGCCGAAGGCTACGTGACCATTCTGGCCAGGGGCGAGATCGGCGATGGCGGGGTGGTGCCATGGCACACGCATCCGGGCATCGAAAGCGGCTACCTGATCTCCGGCACCGGCACGATGTTCATCAAGGGCCAGCCGGACCGCAAGATGCAGGCGGGCGACAGTTTCCATATTCCGCCGGAAACCCCGCACAGCGTGCAATGCGACACCGCGATGCAGATCGCCTCGACCTACGTGGTCGAGAAGGGCAAGCCGCTCGCCACGGTCGTTAAAATGTAGCAACGGAAGCGGCGCGGACCCGGTGGTCTTTGTTGGAGAAAATATGCAACCGTGTGGTTGTGCGTCTTGACAGGCAACCGTTTGGTTGCATAATGCCGCCATGACCGATGACGCCGTGTTCCGTGCCCTTGCCGATGCCAGCCGGCGGCAATTGCTGGATTCGCTGCATGCCAGAAACGGCCAGACATTGCAGGAGTTGTGCGGTGGTCTGGACATGTCCCGGCAGGCAGTGGCCAAGCATCTGGCAGTGCTGGAAGACGCCAATCTGGTCACGACCCTGAAACAGGGGCGGGAGAAGCTGCACTACATCAATCCGGTGCCGATTGCCGGAATCGCCCAGCGCTGGATCGCGAAATACGAACACCAGAGGCTCGACCTGCTGGCGGCCCTGAAACGTACCTTGGAAGGAGAAGACAATGCCGAATGATGCGATGAGCCAGTTTGTCTATGTCACCTACATCCGCACCACGCCCGAGAAAGTGTGGGATGCGCTGACCAACGCGGATTTTGCCAGCCAATACTGGTTCGGCATGCGCTTCGAAGGCGAATGGACGCCCGGCACGCCGTGGCACCTGCGCTTCTCCGATGGCCGCAATGCCGACCATGGCGAGGTGGTCGAAGCCGACCGCCCGAACAGGCTGGTGTTGAAATGGCGCAACGACTGGAAGCCGGAATTCGCCGCCGAGGGCGACGCCACCTGCACCATCACGCTGGAGCCGAAGGACGGCGTGGTGAAACTGTCGCTGGTACATCGCATGGAACGCGGCGAGTCGGGCCTGATCGGCGCTGTCTCCGGCGGGTGGCCGATGATTCTGTCCAACCTGAAGTCGCTGCTGGAAACCGGTGAGGTGCCGATGAAGACCTTCTGGGGTGCCTAGTGCGCGCCTTCCAGATACGCGGCGCGAATTTCCGGGCGCGCGAGCAATTCCGCGCCCGGACCGGCCATGGTGATGGCCCCGTTCACCAGCACGTAGCCGCGATGCGCCAGGCGCAGCGCCTGAAACGCGTTCTGCTCCACCAGCAGCACGGTCAACCCGGTGGTGCGGTTGAGTTCGCGAATGGCACCGAAAATCAGCTTCACCACCAGCGGGGCCAGGCCAAGGCTCGGCTCATCCAGCAGCAGCAGGCGCGGGCGGCTCATCAGCGCGCGGCCGATGGCCAGCATCTGCTGTTCGCCACCCGACAGCGTGCCGCCGCGCTGCGCCATGCGTTCTTTCAGCCGCGGGAACAGCGTGAACACCTGCTCCATGTCCTGCGAGGCTTCGGCGGGCGGGCGGCCATAGGCGCCCATCAGCAGGTTCTCATGCACCGACATGCGCGGAAAAATCCGGCGGCCTTCCGGTGATTGCGCGAGGCCGCGGCGCATGATCTCGAAGGTCGGCAGCCGGGTGATGTCCTCACCGTCATAGACAATCTGGCCGTTGCGGGCGCGGGGGTTGCCGCAGATGGTCATCATCAGCGTAGACTTGCCCGCGCCGTTGGAGCCAATCAGCGTGACGATCTCGCCCTTGTTGACCACAAGATCGACGCCTTTCAGCGCCTGAATGGCCCCGTAAAACGCGGTCACGCCGGTGAGTTGCAGCAGTGCGCTCATGCTGCCGCTCCCGCCGGGGCCGGTTCTTCGTCCTCGTCGCCCTCACCCAGATAGGCGGCAATCACCTTCGGGTCGTTGCGCACATCCGCAGGCGTGCCGTCGCTGATCTTTTTGCCGTGGTCCAGCACCACAACGTGGTCGGAAATGCGCATCACCACGCCCATGTCGTGTTCAATCAGCAGCAGTGAGCAACCTTCGGCGCGGATGTTCATCAGCAGGCCGGACAACTCGTCGCTCTCACGCGGGTTCAGGCCCGCCGCCGGTTCATCGAGGCACAGCAGCACCGGGTGGGTGCACATGGCGCGCGCGATTTCCAGCCGCCGCTGCGCGCCATAGGGCAGCGCGCCCGCCGGGTCGTCGGCGCGGTCGAGCAGGCCGATGGCGTTCAGCCAGTGCCGTGCCACATCCACCGCCTGCCGCTCATGCGTGCGGTAGCCGCCCAGCCCAAACACCGCCAGCAGGCCGCCGACCACGGTGGGCATCAGCATGTTGTGCTGCGCCACCATCAGGTTTTCCAGCACCGTCATGCCTGCGAACAGGCGGATGTTCTGGAACGTGCGCGCCACCTTGGCACGGCGGGAGATGCTGTGGCCCGGCAGCGATTGCAGCATGAAGCTGTGGCCGGACGGGCCGGTCAGCGCCAGCGTGCCCGAGGTGGGGCGGTAGAACCCGGTGATGCAGTTGAACACCGTGGTCTTGCCCGCACCGTTCGGGCCGATCACCGCCGTGATCTCACCGGCCCGGGCCTGAAATGACAGGGCGCTGACGGCGGTAAGGCCGCCAAAGCGCATGGTGAGATCCTGAACCGCCAGCAGCGGCGCTTGCCCGCTCATCTCAGCCACGCCCCTGTGCGACGAGGTCCGCCGCAATGTCCTTGCGTTTGCCCAGAAAAATCGACGGCGTGCGGCCCGAGACCAGGCCGCGCGGGCGCACCACCATCATCACCACCAGCCCGATGCCGAAGATGAGCATGCGGTATTCGGCAAAGTCGCGGAACAGTTCCGACCCGCCGATCATCACCAGGGCTGCCAGCGCCACGCCCAACTGGCTGCCCATGCCGCCCAGCACCACGATGGCCAGTACCATGGCACTTTCGGCGAAATTGAAGCTTTCCGGGCTGATGAAGGCCTGCCGCGTGGCAAAGAACGCACCCGCGAAGCCGCCGAACATGGCACCGATGGCAAACGCGGTCAGCTTGGTGATGGTGACGTTGATGCCCAGCGCCCGGCAGGCGATTTCGTCCTCACGCAGCGCTTCCCACGCCCGGCCCAGCGGCAGGCGGCGCAGCCGCAGCGACACCCAGTTGGTCAGCAGGGCGAGGCCCAGAATGACGTAGTACAGGAACACGAAGCGCTGCGTGACGCTGTAGTCCAGCCCGAAATAGGTGGCGAACGTGTCCGCATCGCCGCTGGCGTTGAATTTCAGCCCGAACAGCGTCGGGCGCGGAATGTCGGTGATGCCGTTCGGCCCGCCGGTCAGGCTGGTCCAGTTCAGCAGCACCACGCGGATGATCTCGCCGAACGCCAGTGTGACGATTGCCAGATAGTCGCCGCGCAGGCGCAGCACCGGAAAGCCGAGAATGATGCCCCAGATCGCCGCCAGCACGCCCGCGATGGGCAGCGTCGTCCAGAAACCCAGATGGTAGGTGGTGGACAGCAGCGCGTAGGAATAGGCACCCACCGCGTAGAACGCGACGTAGCCGAGATCGAGCAGACCGGCCAACCCGACCACGATGCTCAGGCCCCAGCCCAGCATGATGTAGGTCAGCACCAGAATCCCGGTGTCGAGAAAATAGCGCCCGCCATACAGCGGCAGGGCGATGGCGGCGATCAGAAACACTGGCGCGACATAACGGCCAATGCGCGACAGCCCGGCATCCACACGCTTGGGCGAGGGCGTTCCCGCCGGGCGCCGGGCGCGCCATGCCAGCATGATCAGGCGGCCCACGAACACCGCCGCCACTACGGCGGCCAGCGCGCCGCCGCGCCCGGTCAGCGTCATGCCGTCGTCGCCCTGGGTCATCCTGACCCCGATCATCGACGAGAACAGGCCCAGCGCCACCAGCGCGGAAAGCCCCGCATCCCGCACCATGCGCACGGGACCAGACGTTGTATCGGACTGCACGCTCAGACCTTCTCGATATCAGCGCGCCCGAGCAGGCCGGACGGCATGAAGATCAGCACCACCACCAGCACCGAGAACGCGGCCACGTTCTTGTACTGGACGCTGGCATACCCGGACCACAGGCTCTCGATCAGTCCGATGGCAAGCCCGCCCAGCACCGCGCCCGGCAGGCTGCCCACGCCGCCCAGCACGGCGGCGGTGAAGGCTTTCACGCCGGCCGAGAAGCCGATGTAGAAATTGATCGAGCCGTAATAGAGCAGGAACATCATGCCGGCCACGGTGGCCAGCGCCGCGCCGATCACGAAGGTCAGGCTGATGGTGCGGTCGGTGTCGATGCCCAGCAGGGTGGCCATCTTCAAATCCTGCTCACAGGCGCGCATCGAGCGGCCGAGCGGGGTTTTGGTGACCAGCCATGTGAAGATGCCCAGCATCGCCAGCGTGGTGATGGTGATGGCCACCTGCATCCACGACAACTGCACCACGAAGCCGTCTTCCTCCATCACCTTCAGCCCGCCCGGAATCAACGGCATCAGGTTGAGGTCGCGCGCGCCCTGGGAGACCTGCACGAAATTCTGCAGCACGATGGACATGCCGATGGCGCTGATCAGCGGCGCCATGCGGAAGGACCCGCGCAGCGGGCGATAGGCGATGCGTTCCACCGACCAGCCATACAGGGCCGCGATGGAGCAGGCGGCAATCAACGTGATGGCCAGCGCCAGCGGCACCGAAGTGATTCCCAGCGCGGACAGGACCGTCAGCCCCATCAGCGACAGGAAGGCGCCAATCATGAAGATGTCGCCATGGGCAAAGTTGATCATGCCGATAATGCCGTACACCATGGTATAACCCACGGCGATCAGGCCGTAGATCATGCCCAGCGTTACGCCATTGATGATCTGCTGCAGCGCATAGGCCACACGCACCCCCGCCCCGTTGTTCACGAACCTCTGCGCCTACCGAAGCACGGGGTTGCGCGCCGCGCAAGCTTGGCACTTTGCAAGCTGATGACAGTGCCAACCGGCAAAATCAGGGGTTCACAGCCCGCCCCCCCGTTGCTATAGGGCGCGCCTGCCGCACGGACCCCCCGGGGTTCGGCCCACGGCGGGCGCTTAGCTCAGTTGGTAGAGCAGCTGACTCTTAATCAGCGGGTCGTAGGTTCGAATCCTACAGCGCCCACCACTTACAAATCAGACACTTAGCGGTCAAAATACCCGTACTCGCTTTTTGTAACGAGCGCTCGGGGCATCGATGGGGCATCGGGAATGCTCCGATAGACCGGCATCTTGCGGGACGGAGTGAAACGCGGACCCGCATTGCGCCTTTGAGGCTGGCCGATTCACAGCCTTCGCCCCAGCGCCAATTTGCAGAATGTTGAGCGAGCGGGGCTGCAACAGGCTTTCCTTAGCAACCGCCGTAATGGCCAAACTTGATCAGTAGCAGTGGAACCCGGCTTGCATCCGCAATCGGCATCTAGCCATGGCGACATGCCAGTGGTTCCCGGAACCCATGGAACCCGCGAATATGGCGGCAATTCGGATTGGTAAGCGTTCGTGACCCTCCAAGTTCCGCAAAACCCCGAGCGCCAAGGCCATTGGCTTTCAGATCGTGCCAGTCCTGACACCTATGAGCGGGAGGACCAATCCGTTCTGCGTCGAATTACCTAGGCTGCATCCGTCAGGAAACATGATCGAATAGGTTCCCTGAAGCCAAAAATCGTCGCCTCGAACGAAATTGATAGCAAACGGCATAGACTGATTTTGGAATACCGCCTTTGTATAGGTTGGCGGTCCTACCGGGGTAAATGTAACGCTCGCGCTGCCAGACCAAACAGAGATTCCGCTTATTGGCGCAGTTGGCAATACTACCGAGAGCATTCCATAGTGATTTGCGATCGTATTCCCGGAAATATCCTGAAAATACCCATAAAAATGCAGGGTGCTTCCCGATTTTCCTGCTCCGGAGTAGTATAGCATCGACGGTATTCCAGATGATTCCGCTATGTAGCTATCTGGGGTAAAATTATATTGACAATATGAGGGGTTGCTTGGATTGGGGTTTTGCGTCTGCCCGACGCCCGCAAGTCTATATTCGCCATGCTTAACGTCGGGAACGGTGGACGCGGCAACGCTCAAAAGCACAACGCCAGCCAGCAGCGAATATTTGAACATGGAAGCCCCCGAGCAATCTCACCCTCGCACGTGGAATGACCGTAACAACGGCTGCCATCGGGGTCATCAGGAATCTGGGCTTGGGGCCAGATTTCCTCGCGCGCGTGCGCGACGGTCGGTTGGCTCTTGGCGCAAGCAACCGCTATTCAATATGCTCTTTCTAGGGGAACGGTGGAACCCTGGGCGGCGGCTGGCGGTGGGATTGGTGGCAACGTCCGGGGCAGATCGTTTGGCCCGCTGGCGGCGCTACCGCGCACCTGCGGGTTTGGTCGGAAAGAGAACTGCCGATAGCGAGCCCACCTCAAACCCTTGTCCGTTTCAACCGCGATAATGCGGGCCAGTCGGTGCACCGATTTGCCGCTAAGGCTTGGCGTGCCGGTGCGCGTAATGGTGCGCCATGGTTGATCTTCGACGCCAGCGGCTACAAGCAAGCGCGCAACGGCAGTAATATTATCGGCCTCAATTGTGCCGCACCGTGCCCGGTCGCTGTGGCCGTCTTGCCAGGTCATTATTATGATCATTTGGATCCTTTTTGTTCAAATTGACCTGTGATGGCCCCAGTAGGGTCGTCACTGCCTCGGCTTTGTGCTGCCGCAGATCGGCCATCAACCGGGCGGCAGCGGTCACCGCACCACCTCACCCCCCAGGAATAGCGAATCAGCGTTCCCAGCGTTCCGAGTGTTCCGGCTAATATCTATCAAAGGGTTAGCGGAACGCTGGACATGCGAATCAGCGTTCCCGAGCGTTCCAACATCAGTGGGTGTGCTGCCCTTCGTTTGCTGCGGAACGCTCACCGTGCTCATCAGCGTTCCGGAAATATTGTTCATTATCAGTATGTTGGGCAGTTTCGGAACGCTCGGAACGCTCGGAACGCTGTTTTACCATTGTGGAACGTAGGGTGATGTTCCGGCCCGCCCTGCCGCCGCTCTTGGGCAACACCACCTCCACGCCAACCCGCCGCAGCGCGGGGGTGATGCGCTTCAGCCTTGCTGACAGTCGGGCGGCATCCTTCGGCCAGCCGCGTTCCCGCTTGATGTCATCGGGCGCCCGCAGATTGACTGCTTCGAGTAGCTGGCTGGCTGTGCCATCCCACCGCTTGGGGTGATCGGCCACGATGGCCCGGACGGCTTCGGCTATAGGCTCTGCATCGATCACGGCTTGCACCGAGGCGATACGGTTCGCTTCCAGCGCGACGAGCATTTCCTCGTCAGTCCAACCGAAAGCGGGTGTTGCCGCACAGGCGAGCCGGGCGAAGTCGGCCATGCGTGGTAGAGTTGGAAGTGTCAGGTTCGGCATCCGCCGTAGCGCCGTAACCAGCCCGTCTAGCAGCGCCGCCAAGATGCCCGGTGCTGCGGCATCGAAATCCTTCCACACATCGGCCTCGGTGCGCCGCTTGGCGTCGGGGATCATTGGCAGTGTGACGGCAAGCGCCCGCTCAGCCAGATCAGCGCGCGCCAACAGCGACGGGATGCCATTCAGTAGAACCGGGCGGCAGACATTGACGATGGTTTCGCCGAGGTCGCTGTAGAGCGTTCGCTTGCCGAACCCTGCGCCCGTCGCAACCCGGCAGAGTGAATCGGCCATGTCGGCTTCGATGAGACTCACGTTGTCCAGCGCCACCACCCGGCCATTGGTGGCAGCGATAAGCAAATCATCTTCGGTGCGCGGCATCGCCCGCAAATCGGCGGCGTTCGGGTCCATCAACCTGCGCAGGATGCGCGCGACCGTCGTCTTGCCGCTGCCCTGCTCGCCATCCAACGCCAGCACCGGATACGGGCCGGACGGGTGCAGCGCCGCAGTGAGCCATGCCACGACAAGCCGAAAACTGTTGTCACCGTCTGCATCATCGCCGAGGTTGACCAGCCGCCGCAGTTTGGACAATGCAGCCGGATCACGCACTGGCACCGGCAATTTGCGCAAACCATCAGGCCGGATCAGCGGTGCTTCAGCACGGGCGGCGATGGCCCAGCCCTCCGTCGTCGCGCGGATGGCGCGGTGCGTATCGTCGCCAATGTCGATCCAGATTGCGCCAGCGTTGAACGTCAGTCGGACGGCTGGACTGTGGCACAAACTTCCCAGCGCTAGCGCCTCAAATGCTGGTAGCGCCTCGGCCATCGCCGAATCCGACACGCTGCCGGGACGGGTGCGGCCTGAATAGGTGACGAGGTTCGCAGAGCCGTAGAGTTGGCGGCAGATGATTGCAAAGCGCCGCCCGCGCACGCGATAGTGTGCCAACGGGCTTGCATCTTCGAGCATGGCGTTGATGGGAACCGTGGCGTAGGCGTGGCCGTCCTCGTCTCGAAAGAACACCACGCCAGCGGCCAGAACAGCTTCAATGATTTTTTCACGCTGTGATTCGCGTGCATCTATTTCTGCATTAAATTTTGCGGGCTTCATTGTTGAATTTTCAATTTTGGTAATCAGCCGCGCATCGTTTAGTAAGGCCTGCAACCGGTCATGCGTGACGCCATCGGGCGGCGTGTCGGCCACATCCCAGTGATCCGGCCAGTTGCCCGGAACGTCCACCCTGCGGACCGCTATGGCCCCCGCTTGCAATGCGGCATGGGCCACCGCTTTGGCATATTCGGCCCCGGGTTCGTCATTGTCCGGCCAGATGGTGACGGTGCGGCCCGCGAGTGGCAACCAATCGGCCTTGCCCGCCGCGTTGCTGCCGCCCTGCGAAGTGATGCACACATGGTCAGGGAACAGCGCCGTAGCGGCCTCGGCGGTTTTCTCGCCCTCGCACACCAGCACGGGTGCATCCGGGCGGGCGGTCAGCCGGTCCAACCCATACAGAGGGCGCGGTGCGGGCGGTGCCTTGCGATGCCAGTCGATGCGGTCTTGCGGCTTGCCGGTTCGGTCTGTCCAAATGCGCCGCCCATAAGACTGCGGAAGCACTTGCTTGCCGTCCGGCAGTTCATACCGCGCCGCAGCCATCCACGGTGCGCCGTCCGGGTTCCGGTAGAACCACACGTCAGATGGCAAACCATGTTGCCCGTGCTTGAACGTCGCTAGTGACGGGCTTTGGTCAGGGCAGGGCAGCAGTTCTACGTTGTCGTCAGTGCCACCTGTGCCGCCCGGATCGGCATCCTCAGCAGGGCCAGCCGCCACTTGTTCATGGTCAGCATCCGACAATGGCGCGAATGGATCGGAACAAGCAGCCGCCGCCGCGCTTCGGGGACTGAAAGCGTTCATACCCGCACCCCCAGCATTTCGGCCAACCGCCACGCGGCCTCGGCCTGCCTCAACCCGTGCAGATAGGCCGCGAGCGATACGGGGTCGCCGCCCTTATCGCCTGTGGCGAAGTCAGCCCACCGCCCTGTCCGGAGGTTCACGCGGAAAGAGCCGGGGGAGCGGTCAGACCGGCGCGGGTTGCGGGCTGTCCATTCCCGGCCTTCGGCCCTGCCATCGGGCAGCCAGCGGGCCAGTAGCGCGGGCAGGTCACGCATTGCCGCAGCATTGACCGCTGCAAAGCCCGGGCGCTTTGCGCAGCCGGTTGCGTTCAACTGGGGATCTGATTCATGCCAAAATTCAGGCAAGGCCATCACTCCTAAGTGGCTCAAATTGCCGGTTTCTTCGAAGTAATTTTGGGCTGGCTGGCGATATAAATCCGGAGGCTATCGGCCATGATCACAGTGCGGCGACCTATCTTTCGTGCATCAATGTCCCCGTTCTTAATTAAATCGAATATACGGGACCGTGAAATAGCACCTCCGGTCCATTTAACTGCGGTTGCGATGGAAAAGACATGCGGCAACATTCCCACGGAGGGGTCATTTAGTTCCATAACGTGTCCTTGGATTGGCTGGGTTGATGTGGGACATTGTAGTCCGCGAGGGACTTGCCGCAAACAGGCCCCAGGAGTGCCGCCTGACGGCATATAATGAAATTGACACCCCGGGGTTGCTCGCATCGATTTCACGTAACGCGCTGAAATTCCGAAATAATTTGGCGCCGATTCCTTGGGCAATTCAGTGTTGGGGCAGCCCGGTGTAATGACTGGCTTGCAACCGTTGCATGGCTATGATTCCCGTCACCGGGAACGCTGGGGCGCGGCCTTCGAAATATCTTCCAGCGCATCGGCCAACCGCTGCAATGCGGCAGCCACCTGCGGACGGTAGCGCGAACGGTTGTAGGTGGCAGCAAGCGGGCTGCGAATGGCGACATGGTTCAGCGCCGCCTCAAGAATGTCTGGCGTCTCGCCCATATCCCCCAGCATGGTCGTTCCCGTCCGGCGCAGGTCGTGCCGGGTCCAGCCCTCTGTCGTGCTCTCGGCCATGATGGCTTTTGCAGCCCGGTCCCAATTGGCCAACGGCCCGCCATTGCGGTTTGCGAAGATCAGCGCTTCGGCCCCCGCTTTGGTAGGCTTGATGCTGGCGAGGAATGCAACCGCCTGCCGGGGCAGCGGCACGACATGTGGTTGCCCGTTTTTCGTCGTGGCAATCGTCCACGTCTTTCCTTCTAGATCGACACTGCCCCATGTCGCGCGGCCCACTTCCTCGCGCCGCGCAAGCGTCCACAGCATGAACCGCATCGCGCGGGCGTAAGCGCTTTCGCTGCCAGACAGCACCGGCAACAGCCGCTCTAGTTCCTCGCGGTCAAGCACGCGGTCCCGACGAACCAAGGTGACGCGCTTGTGCAGGTCAGCCACGCCAGCAGCCACATACTTTTTTGCTGCCGCCCATTTCAGCACTGGCCGCAGGTAGCGGACGGCGGCAGCGGCGGATTTTTCGGAATCGTGCATGTCGGCGGTCATCAGCAATGCCTCCGCGCGCAATTGCGTCAGTGGCTTGCCAAGATATTCCGCAAAAACGTGTTCAATGCGGCGGCGGCATTCCGGCCAGCTTTTCAGCTTTGCACCCGGACCCGGCTTCGGCTTCTCGCCCACGCTGGCGGTATCCTCCGGCGCGGCCTGCTCGCCCTTTTTGGGCGGCTTCGGGCCACCGTAGAGGTCAAGCAGGGCGGAGAGCGTGTTAATGCCCTTGGCCGCATCCCGTGCCGCCGCCCGCCGCTGCTTGGCCGCTGCAACCGGGTCCGCGCCAGCACGCTGCACATTCTGCCGCATCACGCGGGCGGCCTCACGGGCTTCGGACACGCCCATCGCGTCGTGTTGCCCCAGCACGAACCGGCGCGGCCTGCCGTCTTGGTCGCGGCCACCCCACAGCCACGTCTTGGTTCCACCCGGCGTCACCCGAAGGCGCAAGCCGGTTGTGTCTTTGTCGGCCAGTTCCTGCCGGGCATCAGCTTCCGCCGCCCGCTTCACCGCTGCCTTGATTGCCGTCTCTGTGATTAGCACGCGCATTGTTTCGCATCCGCCGGGGCATCATTGGGGCATCACGAACCGGACGAGAAAAGGACATCAAACCGGACGTGACGGGATGAAGCGTAACGGGGCATCACCTGATATTCAAGCAATTTGAGAGGGTTTTCTGATATCGAAAAACGTAGTCAGACCCAACGGGACGGATTGGCTAGATAACTCTTAATCAGCGGGTCGTAGGTTCGAATCCTACAGCGCCCACCACTTAAATCCTCCTTCCTGAACTGCGATCATGCCAGTGGCTTCTTGCCGCCATGGCACATGTAGACAGCGGGGCCGTATGGATCCCCTCCGTCACAGTGCAGTCTCAGCCCGGATACGGGTCAGGAATGGGTCAGCAGCAGGTGGCCAAGGTTGTCCCGTGCGCCGTGAAAGCTCCCGCTGCCGAGGCTGGATGTGTCGAATAGCAGGGACGCCGTGCTGCCCCCGCTGACGACTTGCAACAGACCGGTCGCGGCGGTGTAGGTCAGCGTGGCCCCGTTGGCCGTGATATCCGCCAGGCTGATCGTGTCGCTGGCATCGAACCCGGCGATCAGTGGACCCGTATAGGCTGGTGTGCCGGCACCGCTGCCGAATTGCGCGGCGGTGCGGATGTCCAGTTCAGCGCTGCCGAGGAACTGAATGCGGTCCGCCGATCCGGTGTTGGCGGCAAGGTTCAGCACGGCACCGGCGTTCAGCACAAACGTCCCCGTACTGGCCGGATCGACCGAGCCGGACACCTTGAGTGTCGCACCCGCCCCAACGGCCAGCGTGCCGCTGTTGCTGACGTTCACCACGCTGTCGCTGCCCTGCAGCGTCCAGCTTGCCGTACTGTCCACGGCCAGCGTGCCGAACCCGCTGATGGCGCCGATGGACGCAGCGCCGCTGCCGGGGGCGAGTTCCAGCACACTGCCACTGCTGCCGATGATCTTGCCGACGAACACTGCGCCCGGATTCACCACGAGCCGTGACGCGCCTGTGAACATCTGCACGGCGGTGCCCGCTGCCCCGCTGCTGCTGGCAATGCGGCCCGAGTCAATCAGCGTGCCGCCGTTGCCGGACGCACCCGTCCAGATCACGCCGGTGGCACCGGTGATGCTGCCGAAGTTGGAGACCGTGGCATTGCCGCTGAACTGCACCCCGGCATAGACGCCGGTGATGGCGGCGGTGGTGTTGGTGGCAGACCCGTTGGTCAAACTGTCCAGCCCCAGCAGCTTCACCCCGGCGCCCTTGATGAGGGTGGAGGTGATGCTGCCAGTGTTGGTCAGCGCGACATTCGGGGTTGATGCATACACCCCGAACACGCCGGAACTGTTGATGATGCCCGAATTGTTCAGGCTGCCGCTGCCGGAACTGAACCGCACGCCGTTGCTGGTGGACGAGATCAGGCCCGAATTCGTCACTGTGGCGGGGCCGCCGGTGAGCCAAACGCCGCCACTGCCGCCGCCGGTGATCGTGCCGAAATTGGTCACAGTGCCGCTGCCGGCCAGCCAGATCCCGGCGTCGCCGCCGATGATGGTGGCTGCGGCGTTGGTTGCACTGCCGTTTGTCACATTGTCCTGCCCGGCCAGCTTGATGCCGTCTGCAGCACTGCCGGGCGCAGAGATCGTGCCAAGATTGGTCACCGAAATGCCGAGATTGGCGACATACACGCCCATGCCGCCGAGATAGGCGTCCGAACTGGTAATCAGGCCCTGATTGGTCAAAGTGCCAGCGGCGGTGCCGCAGAAGCGCACGGAAATGTTGTCGCTGCTGATCGTGCCGGAATTGTTGATCGTGGCCGTGCCAAACGCCACGAAGATGCCGGATACGCCGGCCACCTCGGCCCCGATGCTGCCGAAATTCTGCACCGTGACGTTGCCATTCGCCAGATAGACCCCGGCCGCCGGAACACCTTCGGTGCCGGTGCTGATGATGGTGCCCATGTTGGTCAGCGTTCCGGTGCCCGAGGCGAACTGCACGCCCGAGCCGGTGCCGTAGATGAGCCCGGCATTATAGACCGTCGCCGTGTCCCCGACGTCCGTGACGCACCAGACGGCGGCAAAACCTTCGGTGACCGCCGTGGGGCTGAGCCCGCCGACAATGGTGCCGTAATTGGTCACCGTGCTGCTGCCGCGCGAGTAGGCGCCGGAGTGGCCGCCGATCATGGTGGCCGCCGTATTGCCGGCCGAGCCGTTGATGATGCTGCCGCCCGTCAGCTTTACCGCGTCGGCAAGTGTGTTGGTGGCGGTGATGGTGCCGGAATTGGTGACCGTGACACCCGGGTTGATGCCGTAGATGGCGCTTTGCCCGCTGCTGGTGATGCTGCCCGTGTTCGCGAGTGACCCGGTGGTCATGCGGATTGCGCTGCCGCCGCCGGAAATCAGGCCGGCATTGCTCAGTGTCACGGTGCCGTTCGGCATCGAAATGCCGATGCCGGACGTGCCGGACCCGCTGATGGTGCCGTAATTGGTCAGGGCAGCACTGCCGCCGGCAAACACCGCGACGTTGCCGGCCGAGATGGTAGCGGCGGTGGCGGTGGCGGAGCCGTTGGTCACGCTGCCGCCGGCCGATAGTTTCAGCGCATACGCAGCCGTGCCGGGTGCGGTGATGGTGCCGAGATTGGTCACGTTAACGCCGCTGGTCTGGGCATAGACGGCGGTCACACCGGTGCTGGTGATGCTGCCCGCGTTCGAAAGCGACCCGGCATTCAGCCGCACCGCGCTGCCAGCGCCCGATATCAGGCCGCGATTGTCGATGGCGATGCTGCCGCTCTGGTTCCACACGCCGCGCCCGGACGCGCTGCTGGCACTGATGGTGCCAAAATTGGTCAGCGTGCCGCCGCCGGCGGAATACACGCCGGCATAGCCGCCCGTGATGCTGGCCGTGGTGGCGGTGCTGGCCCCGTTGGTCACGTTGCCGCCCGCCAGCAGCCTGACGGCTTTCGACGTGGCGCTGGTGGCCGTGATCTTGCCGAGATTGGCCAGACTTCCGCCCGCCGCAATGCCGAGCCAGCCGTTGTTGGCGACCGATACCCCGGCCTTGATGGACAGCACCCCTGAATCGGTCAGGCTGCCGGTGCTGGAGATGGTAAGAACGCCGCTATCCACCAGCGATCCGCCGGCGAGCACAGTCAACGACCCGCTGTCCACCAGCGTGCCACCGGCGCTGAGGGTCAACTTGCCGCTTTCAAGCTGCGTGCCGAACTGGGTGATCGTCTCGGTGCCGCCCGTAGCCACGGTGGTGTGATTGACGGTGCCATTTGTGGCGATGGTCAGTGACTTGAGGCCGCTGCCCGCCACGTTGGCGGCCGCCAGAACATAGCCGCCGGCGATGATTTCGCTGCCGCCGCTGAACTGTGGCGTGCCGCTCAGCAGGGCCGTGCCGAACAGTTCCAGCGTGCCGCCGCTTGCCACGCTGAACGCGCCGGCGTCCACCAGCGTGCCCGCGACGTAGAGCGTGCCGGCGGTGACGGCAATATTCGGGGCCGGTCCGGCAATGTTCAGCGTGCTTGCCTTGGAGATGTAGAGCTCACCGCCGGCCGCGTTCAGGATTAATCCGCCAATCGTGTAATTCTTTGTCGTCCCGATTGTAACCGTGTAGATGCCTGCGGCATTGATTAACGCTGTGTCGGCCGCCGTCTGCGGCGGGCCGCCGCCCGGCGTCCAGTCGGCCGCGACAGCCCAATTGGCTGAGAGGCCGGACAGCCATGTATATGTCGTCATGATGATATCCTCAATCTCGTCGAATTTCAAAACGATCAGGTTTAAGTTCTCATCCGGACGCGTTTGATCTGCGCGCTATCGGCAAGACTGTCACGGCAAGATGGCAGAAGCACGGCCTGCACATCGCTTGATGTGGGTCACATCGCGGTGATTGTGCAGCGAATAGGTGCGTTTATCTACACACATGCCAGAATCCGCTACCGTAGGACCGGTCTATATTTGAAGTTCCGGCAGGAAAAATGTCAAGTTTTAATTTATATACACTTGGAGAACACAAGCAGATGTGCAACTGCACCTTGCCGGACCGAAATCTTGCAAGTCTGGACGCTGGTGCCTGACCGCAAAAGTGGCGGGATGTTTTCAGTCGATTGTGATCCGTCTGATGCGTGAGACACGGCGATCCCACCCTGTGCCGGTGGCCTGGCGGACGCACCACCCTTGCCGAAGCGTTATCCGGCGGCCCACAGTGCCCGCCTGGGCGCAATGAGCAGCACGAGGGAGCCAACCCTGATGCCGGATGTGGTCACGTTTCCGCAGGGCGGATACCGGTTCGTCAAAGGCGTGTTTCAGTATTCCGCCGGCGTGGCCGCGCTGCCCGGTTACCGGATCGAGCGGGTGCGTTTCGCCGCCCCCATCGCATTGGCCGAGGGCTTCGCTCGCATCGCCGGATACTTGCAGGCCATCGGGCGGCCACCGACGGCGCTGTGCGCCTGCGAACTGCGCTCCCCGGCACCGTTCGATGATGCCGGGTTCCGCAGCTTCAACCTGTCCTACGCCGATGTGCTGCGGCACTGGGGCTTGCTGGCACTGGGCGACAACCCGGTGGCACGCTCCAACGTCTGCCCTGAAATCAACCCGCCCGCCACGCCGTCCTTCCACGCGTTCAGTTACACGGTGCCCGCCGTGGATGCGCCGGCGTCGTTCGTGATTGCGGGCAGCGGCGAGTCCATCGAGGGCAAGGCCACCTACGCCGAGGCCACCGTGGCCTATCGCGACCTCTCACCCGCCGGGATGCGCGCCAAGGCCGCGCATGTGCACAATACGATGGAGCAGCGCATGGCCGCGCTTGGGCATAACTGGGCCGAGGTGACGGACACACAGGTTTACTGCGTGCACGACATCCACCCGTTTTTGGCTGACGACATCGTGCGCCGGGGTGCTGCCCGGCATGGCATTGTCTGGCACTACAACCGCCCGCCGGTGATTGATCTGGAATACGAGGTGGATTGCCGCGCCGTGCACGTCGAACGCGTTCTGGCCTAGGCGCGCCGCCATGCCGGTGCCTGGCGGAACGATTGTGCGGTTCGAGTTTGATGAAGTGATGGTGCCCACGCATCCGGGCGCCATCAATTCGGCCACACTGGCCAAACCGCTGCATATGCTGCCGGTGGGCGGCAAGCCGGGCTGGGCGGTGCAGTTCGATGAACTGCCCAAGCTTATTCTGCGCCTGTATCTGGCCGATGGCACCGTGGGGCTGGGCGAGTTCTACCGCGACCATGAATGGCCGCGCGTGGAAGCGATCTGCGCCGGGTTGCTCGGGCGAAGCGTGCAGGATCTGGCCTTGCAGGATCTGCCGATTCCGCTGTGCCGCGAGTATGACGGCTTTGAATGCGCCATCTGGGACGCGTACGCCAAGTCCATCGGCGTGCCGCTGCACCGGCTGCTGGGCGGCGCGGTGCGCTCGCATGTGAAAGTGGGCGCGTGGTCCAGCCACCGCACGGTGGCGGAGATCGGGCCGTGGGCGGCGGGGTATCAGCGCCAAGGCTATGACTGCATCAAGCTGAAATGTGATCTGGAGGACGACCCGGCCGCCACCTGCTGCGCCATCGCGCAGCACGCGCCGGGGATGAAAGTGATCTTCGATCCGAACCAGCGCTGGGAAAACGCGGGCAATGCGCGGCCCATCATTCGCGCGCTGGAGCAGGTGGGCAATGTGCTGCTGCTGGAAGACCCCATCGCGCGCTGGATGATTCAGGACTACGCCGAACTGCGCCGCTTCAGCAGCATTCCCATCGTGCTGCATCTGTCACTGCCCTATGTGTATCAGGGCCGGCGCGATTACGAGGCCATCAATGCCATCGCGCACAATGCGGTGGACGGGTTCAACTTCAACTGCGGGCTGGCCAAGTTCCAGATTCTCGACCACATCACCGCCGCCGCCGGAAAATATTGCTGGCATGGCTCGGAGGTGGATCTGGGGATTCTGGAAGCGATGTATGTCCACTCGGCGGCGGCGGCGAAAAGCTGTGTGTGGCCCAGCGATATTTTCGGCCGCATGATCCGTGCGCACGACCTGCTGGCCACGCCGCTGGAGTTCGCACCACCCTATGTGCGCGTGCCTGCGGACGGGCCGGGGCTTGGTGTGCGGCTGGACACGGAGGCGATGACGCGGTTCCGCGTGGGCGGGCGCGCCATCGCCTGAGGGCTGGTCAGTTGCGTTCGGCCAGCAATTCGTCGGCCATGATCGGCATGCCCGCCGTCAGCCCGCCATCCACCACCAGATTGGTGCCGTTGCAGAACCCCGCCTCATCAGCGGCGAGGTAGCACACGGCGGCGGCGATATCCTCGGGCTTGCCCACCCGGCCCACCGGATACCAGCGCGACAGTTTTTCAAAAATCTTCGGGTCGCGCTTGATACGCTTGGTCCAGGCTTCGGCGTTGGTTTGAATGGTGCCGGGGCTGACCATGTTGGTGCGCACGCCGCGCGGGCCGTATTCCACCGCCAGTGACTTCGTCAGGCTCAGCAGCCCGGCCTTGGCGGCGCTGTAGGCGGGGTTGCCGAAATACATCAGCCCGTTCACCGAGCCGATATTGACGATGTTGCCGCGCCCGCCCGCCTGCATCAGCAGCGGCATCGCCGCGCGGGCGCACAGCCAGGCGCCTTTCAGGTTGCCGTCCATCTCGCGGTCCCAGTGCTCGATGTCCAGTTCCGGCTGCGTGGCCTTCAGCGCGAAACCGGCGTTGTTCACCAGCACATCCAGCTTGCCATAGGCCGCAATGGTGGCGGCCAGACCGGCGGCGATGTCGGACTCGGACGTCACCGACCCGGCCAGCGCCAGCGCCGTGCCGCCCGCGGCCGTGATGGCCGCCACCGAGGCTTCGGCCCCGGCAGGGTTGATGTCGAACACCACCACAGTTGCGCCTTCGCTGGCCAGCCGCAGCGATGTTGCCCGCCCGATGCCGTCACCGCCGCCGGTGACGATTACAACCTTGCCCTGAAACCGCATCGTGCTCTCCCGTTGCCCTGCTTGTCTGCGGGCAGCGTCCTCCAATCCGCCATCCCTGTTCAAGATGCCGCCGCAGCCCGATTGCGCGCCGCGCGCCGCTGCCCAATCATCCATGCCAAAGCGGGGGACAGGTGATGGGTGTGCTCGATCGGTTTCGCCTCGACGGCAAGGTGGCCATGGTCACCGGCGGCAGCCGCGGACTGGGGCGGGAGATGGCGCTGGCGCTGGCCGATGCCGGGGCGGATGTCGTCATCACCGGACGCTCGGCGGCGGATCTGGCCGCCACGGCGGGCGAAATCGGCGGCTTCGGGCGCCAGGCATGGACAGTGGTGGCCGACATGGGCCTCCCCGCCGAATGCGAAAGCGCGATGGCACAGGCGCTGGCCATCGCCGGGCGCATCGACATCATGGTGAACAATGTCGGCGGGCGGCGGGAGAACATCGCCATCGAAAGCCAGCCGCTCGAGTCGTGGCAGCGCTGGATGGATCTGAACCTGACCAGCTGCTTTCTGGGCACCAAGCTGGCCGGGGCCGCCATGCTGGCGCGCGGCCAGGGCGGGCGGATCATCAATGTCGCCTCGATGAACGCTTTCGCCGCCGGGCGCGGGATAGGCGGGCGGCATTATGAGACGGCCAAGGCGGCGGTGCTGCAATTCACCCGCGCCGCCGCCGCCGACTGGGCGCCGCACGGCATCACGGTGAACGCCATATGTCCCGGCCTGTTCATGACCGAGGCCAACCGCAAATGGCAGCAGACCCGCCCGGAACTGATCGACGCCATCGTGGCCAACATCCCGATGGGCCGCACCGGACAGCCGGACGAGCTTGGCCCCCTGGCGGTGTATCTGGCGAGCCCCGCGGCAGCTTATGTCACCGGGGCGGCGATGGTGATCGATGGCGGCTACACGCTGTGGTAGCGCCGCACGAACATGGGTTTATCGGTGCGGCAAGTCATTGCGTGCCATTCAAAAGCCGTTAAGCTCCCTTTGCCGAAGGCGTTTTCGGGCAATCCCGGGGGGTGTAGCAATGAGCGAACGACACGATCAGGAATACGTTCTGCAGCGGCAAAGCCGGCAGCAGCTTCTGCGCGGTGCGATTGACCGGCGCGAATTCCTCTCGCGCAGCCTGGTTGCGGGCCTCGGGCTCGCCGGCATCGGCACGGTGGCGAAAAGCTCGCTGACCCCGGCGCTGGCCGCCTCGACCCGGCCGCTGACGCCGACCTTCTATCAGTGGATCGAAGATCTGCACCCCGGCATTCCCAAGGTGAATGCACAGTTCCCGGGCCTGAACTATCAGATTGCCCCGGTGGAAGGCTTCGGCATCGAGCGCTTCGTGGCCGAGGCCAAGAAGGGCGAAAGCACGTGGGACGTGTATGTCGGCCAGACGCCGTTCGTGGAAATGTCCGCCATGATCAAGGCGGGCGTGATCGAGCCGTGGGACAATTACATCCCCAAGGACGTGCTGGACGACATGATTCCGTCGATCCGCGCCGAATGCACCGTGGACGGCAAACTTTACAGCTGGCCGTTCCTGCTTGACGTGATCTGCACCGGCTCGCACAGCGGCATCACCAGCAAGGCCGGCGTGTCGGAAATTCCCGCCACGTGGGATGAAATGCTGGTCAACGCCAAAAAGATTCAGGAATCGAAGGCGGCTCCGTTCGGTGCCACGTTCGATGCCCATGGCTGGCGTTCGCTGGCGCCGATGACGCACAGCCTGAACAGCAATGTCTATACCTCGGAAGGCCTGTTCGACTTCACCAGCCCGCAGGCCATCGAGGCCCTGATCCTGATGAAGAAGATCATGGCCGTGTCTCAGCCGGACATCCTGCTGGAAGGCGCGTCGGATGGCGGCGTGAACGGCACGCCGGACGAAGTGGCGTTTGCCGCCGAACGCGTCGGCTATCAGGTGAAGTACCAGAACGCGCCGCTGCGCATGGCGCATAACTGGAAAGATCCGAACCTGCTGCGCCTTGGCCCGCTGCCGAAGTTCACCAACGGCGAAGGCTCCACGGTGTTCTGGACCACGGGCTGCGCGCTGTTCAAGAACGGGCAGAACAAGGAAAAGGCCGCCGAATACATCAAGGCGCTGACCTACAACCAGCAGATCTGGAAAGACTCGATTGCCGGCACCGAAAGCGGGCACCCGGGCCAGATGCCGCCGTACAAGTCCATCTACGCCGGATGGGCCGCCAACAAGCCGGATTGGCTGCCGGCCTTCGTGGCGCTGGTGCGCGCGCAGCTTGATCGCGCCAAGGCCATTGAGAACAACCTGTTCGGCCTGCAGCAGTTCGTCATCGGCAAGCCGATCTGGGAAACCTACCTGAAGGGTGAAGAGTCCAACCCGAAGGTGGCCATGCAGAAGGTCGTTGATGCGGTTCATGCGGAAATGAAGCGCGCCAACTGATTGATACCTCGCCACCTGGGCCGGGCGGGCAGTTGCGCCCGCCCGGCCCAGGTGGCGAATGACAGACCGGATGGCCCCGCCGCGCACAGGCGGCGGGGATGCTTCGGACGGCTGACCAGAACACAGTTTGGGT
>CAIPHQ010000422.1 GCA_903864895.1 uncultured Rhodospirillales bacterium | reverse complement strand
CGCCGGCACCTTGCCGCCATTGTCGTGCAGGAACTGCGCCAACTGCCCGGGCAGGTCGTCCAGGTTCGAGGTGTCGCCATGCGTCTCTGCCCCGCCAAAGGCATAGTTGGTGCCGCCCGCCGCCCGCGCGGTCAGCACCGGCAGGCCAAGGGAGGCGGCAATGTCTTCCACCCACACCGGACCGTTGCTGAACCGCCCGCTGGCATAGGGAGGCGAGGGCGGTGTCTTGCCCAGACTGGCAACCCACAAATTGCCCTGGTCGCTCATGCTGCCGCCGAACGAATACAGCCCGTTATAGGTCTGGGCCTGCGCGGCCACCCCCGGCAGTGCTGCCGCCAGCAGCAGCGCAGCTGCGCCGTGCATAACATGACGCAGGACATTTTTTGTCATTTGTATCTACCTTGACTTTGCCAGACCATCCTTGTGGCCCGTCTATGCCATCCCGTTGCCGATGGGTGACATGATGCAAATCAAGATTTTCACGCCGCAGATAACCTGCCCGCGCAAAACTGCCTGTCACGGCAGCAGTGTCAGCGCCTGTGCGGCGATGACCGAGTGGCCATGCGCGGTGGGATGGATATCGTCCCAGAACAGATAGGCGTTCTGCCCGGCGCGGCCCGTGGCGCACAGGCTGGCGGGGGTCCAGCAGGCAAGCGTGGCGTTGGTGAAACCGAGTGCGGCCGGATTGGCCAGAATGTTCTGCATCACCGCGAACGTGTCCACGATGGCAATACCCGCCCCGGTGCTGGCGGCCAGCGTGGGCAGTGCTGCGGCGATGGCGGCGTTGAACACCTGGGCGGCCTGGGTTTCCGCCGCGCGCTGGCCGGGCGGCAGCGACTGCGCGCCGGGCATCAGGCCCAGATTGGACACGTTGGCCACCAGCACATGCCGCGCCCCCATGCCCACAAGCTGTGCCACCGCCGTCACGGTGTTCTGCGCCGTCTGCTGGGCGAACGCCGTCAAGGCCGCGCCGGTCATGCCGCTGGTCACGGCGGCGCGCAGGTCGTTGCCGCCGATGCTGAGCGTGTACAGCGCCCGCGCCGGGGCCACACCGGCGGTATCGGCGGTGAATTTGGCCAGTTGCCCCGGCAGGTTGTTCAGCCGCGCCGCATCGCCGGTGGTCTTGGCCCCGCCATAGGCATAGCTGGTGCCGCCCAGCCGCCGGGGCGCGGGAAACGCCAGCCCCAGCGCGTGGGCCATATCCTCCACCCACACCGCGCCATTGCTGAACCGCCCGCCCATGTAGGGCGGGCTGGCCGGGATGGTATAGCCCGAGTCAATCCAGGCGTTGCCGGTGTCGGACAGGCTGTTGCCGAAGGTGTAGATCGCACTGTACGAAGCCACCGCGCCGGTGGTACTGGCGAACGCCATGCACATCAGGCCCGCCAGTGGAACGCAGGCCAGGCGGCTGAGGCTGGCGTGCCGCTGCATCACGCGGCGCGCAGGCAAATGGCGGCGCGGCGCAAGGCGGCCTCCTGAGCGGAATGGCCGGCATGTATCCCGATGCCGGGCGGCGGCGCTACGGCAAATTCGTCAACGCCTGCGCTGCAATGACCGAATGGCCATGCCCGGTGGGGTGG
>CAIPHQ010000421.1 GCA_903864895.1 uncultured Rhodospirillales bacterium | reverse complement strand
GCCCGCGCCGCCACGTTGCGCGATGAACCGCCGCCCACCGGACAAGCGCGGCAGGATGCGCTGATGGCCGCCGTGGCCGAATATCTGGCCAAGCAGCACGGCCTGCCCAGCGTGCCGCATTGGGTGGCTGATCCGGCGCGCTGCCTCGCGGAGCCATGGTTCACCACAGGTGCCGGCAGCGACGCCATGCGCGAATATCTGTCGGTGCGCAGCCCGGCAGAGTTCATCCACCACAACATCTTCACCGAACCCCGCCCGCTGCGCCGCGCCCGGCTGCGCCCGGAGGTTACCTGAGCGCCAGCCCCGCCACCGCCGCCACCACCGCCGCAAACGCCTCGCCTGCCACCCGGCTCATATGCCGCGCCCGCAGCCAGCCATGCACAAGGCCGGGGTCGCAGCGGAACGTCACCCGCACGCCCGCCGCATTCAGCGCGGCGGCGTAGTCGATGGCGTCCTGGCACAGCGGGTCGTAGCCAGCGGCAAAGATCGCCGCCGGGGCAAGACCGGCAAAATCCGTGGCGTCCAGCGGCGCGAATTCGGCGTCGCCCACCGGCAGGCGGCCGGCACCGCCGGCAAACACCTCGCGGTAATAGGCGCAATCGGCGGCGGTCAGCATCGGCGCATCGGCCGCGCGCTGGCCCGCCACACGCAGCGGATTGCTGGACAGACCGGGATAGATCAGCACCTGCCCCGCCGGTTGCGGCAGGCCCAACCGGCGCATTCGGTGGCACAGCCCGGCGGCCAGATGCGCGCCCGCGCTGTCACCCGCCACCACAACCGGGCGGCCCCCGGCGGCCAGAGCGTTAAAGGCTGCATCGGCATCATCCAGCGCCGCCGGGTACACGTGCTCCGGGGCGAGGCGGTAATCCACCGCCAGCACCTCCACCCCGGCCCCCGCGCATAATTCGGCGCATACGTCGTCGTGGCTGTGCAGTCCGCCAAGAACAAAGCCGCCGCCGTGCAGATACAGCAGCGCGGTTTCGCGGGGCACGAAGGGTGGCGTGTAGCGGCGCACCGCGATGCCGCCGGGCAGCGCGCTGTCTGCCGCCGTCACACCCGGCGGATAGGGGGCGCGGAATCCGGCGCAAAGCCGGTCGTACAACTGACGGCTTTGCGCAATTCCGCCAGTGTTTGCGTCGTCTGGATAGAAATCGTTGGTGCGCGCGATGAAGGCGCGGATGTCCGGGTCCAGCCAGCGGGCCAAATCGGCATGTTGCATCGCCATCCTCCGGTTGAATATTGCGCCGCGTTCACGCTGCGCACGCTATTCTTGCGCGCGCGAACCCCCTACCATTTATTTGGCATGCGTTCCGCCTGCCACGCATGCCACATAACGTTTTGCCCTGGGAGAATCCGTTGATGGAAAGCCTGGACCAAGTGATGCGCGACGGCGGCCTGTCGCGCCGTGCGCTGCTGGAACGTACCGCGCTGATCGGCGCGGGTGCGGCCGTGGCACCGATGCTGGGCGCAGGCCCCGCCGCTGCCGCCGAAGCACCGCGCAAGGGCGGCAATCTGCGCCTTGGCGTGGCGGGCGGCAGCACCGGCGACAGTCTTGATCCGACGACCTGGACCGACTCGGTCACGCTGGTGATCGGCTTTGCGCTGTTCAACGGGTTGATCGAGAACGGGCCGGACAACAAGCCGGTGCCGGAACTGGCCGAAAGCTGGGAAGCCAAGCCGGGCGCCGCCGAGTGGATCTTCAACCTCCGCAAGGGCATCAAGTTCAGCAACGGCAAGGAGTTCGATGCCGATGATGCGATCTATTCGCTGAACCTGCATCGCGGTGCCTCCAAGTCGGGTGCCGCCGGGCCGTTCAAGGCGATCAGCGACATCAAGAAGCTCGGGCTGAACCAGATCGCCATCACGCTGTCCTCGGCCGATGCCGACCTGCCGTATGTGTTGAGCGACTATCACGTGCTGATGGTGCCGAACGGCTTTACCGACTGGGCGAACCCGGTGGGCACCGGCGGCTACACGCTGGGCAAGTTCGATCCGGGCGTGCGCTGCTCGTTGAAGCGCAACCCGAATTATTGGAAGCCGGGCCGCGCCAACGCCGACACTATTGAAATCACCGTCATCAACGACAGCACCGCAATGCTGGCCGCGCTTGAATCCGGGCAGGTGGACGTGATCCATCGCGTGCAGCCGCAGGCGGTGGAGCGGGTGAAGAAGAACCCCAAGCTGTCGCTGGTGCAGGCGCCGGGCGGCTGGCACGCCATCATTCCGATGATGGTGGACAAGGACCCATATTCCAACGCCGACCTGCGGCTGGCGCTGAAATACGCCATCAACCGCGAGCAGGTGCTGAAGACCATGTTCCGCGGCTACGGCTCGGTGGGCAACGACCACCCGATCCCGAAGGGCGACCCGTTCTACAATTCCTCACTGGCGCAGACCGCCTACGACCCGGACAAGGCGAAATTCTACTTCAAGAAATCCGGGCTGGCCGACCCCAAGATGCTGTTGCAGGCATCCGATGCCGCGTTCTCGGGCGCGGTGGACATGGCGCAGTTGTATCAGGCCAACGCCAAGAAGGCCGGGATCAATTTTGACGTGAAGAAGGAACCGGCCGACGGGTTCTGGGACAATGTCTGGCTGAAGGCGCCGTTCATGACCAGCTATTGGGGCGGGCGCCCGGCGGCGACGCAGATGATGGGCGTGGCCTACAAGTCCGACGCGCCGTGGAACGACACCCACTGGAAAGTGCCCGCGTTCGACAAGCTGTTGAGCGATGCGCGCGCCGAACTGGATGTGAAGAAGCGTGGCGAATACATCTGGGCGATGCAGGAAATGCTGCACAGCCAGGGTGGTGCGCTGATCCCGGTGTTCCGCGACTGGCTGGATGCTCACAACGACAAGGTCGGCGGCCACACCCCGCACAATGGCTTCGACCTCGACAATGGCCGCATCTGCGAGAAGGCGTGGCTGAAGGCGTAATCTGCCGAACAATGGCGGGCGTTACTGAAAGAGCGGAGGGAGAAATCCCTCCGTTTTTTGTATGAAATTCAGCCCTTGCAAAATCGGCGCAGCGGCTGCTGCGAAATTACACGGCCACACGCGCGATTCCACCTTTTCATCGCGGATATAATCCCCATAATCCGTGGCCATGACGCACATCTCATCCCCCCTCCTCGCCGATCTGCCGCTGTCCAGCGCCGAAGACGCTGGTGTGGCGATCATGCGCCGCGCCATCACCGGCGAATTCGCCGGGCGCTTCGCCGTGGTGTC
>CAIPHQ010000420.1 GCA_903864895.1 uncultured Rhodospirillales bacterium | reverse complement strand
TCGAACGGGGGATCTAGGCCGCCCGCAGCACGTCCAGCACCGACTTGCCGTAGCGCGCCAGTTTCGATGCACCGACGCCCTTGATGCCGGCCAGATCGTCCAGACTATCCGGCCGGGATGCTGCAATTTCGCGCAGCACACTGTCGTGGAAGATGACATAGGGCGGCACCGTCTGCGCCTTGGCTTCTGCCGCGCGCCATTGCCGCAGCGCCTCAAACGGGCCGTCCGCATCACCGTCCGGCACCGGGGCCGTGCTGCGCGCGCGGCGCGGCGCGGCTTCGCGCGGTTTGGGCGCGGCATCCTCCCGCAGCATCAGCCTTGTTTCCCCGCGCAGGATCGGGCGGGCAGTGGCGGTGTCGAGTTGCAGCGTGCGGAAACCCTCATCCGCCTCGGCCACATCGAGCGCGCCGAGCGCCACCAACTGCCGGATGATGCCGTGCCAGAACCGCGCCGGGCGGTCGCGCCCCACGCCGAAAGTGGGCAACTGATCATGCGTCCAGCGGATCACCGGTTCGGTCGACTCACCGGTCAGCACATCCACCACATGCTTGGCACCAAACCGCTGCCCGGTGCGGAACACGGCAGACAGCACCTTCTGCGCCTCGATGGTGCCGTCGAACATGCTCGACGGCGTGACGCAATTGTCGCAGTGCCCGCATGGGCCAGACAGATCCTCACCGAAGCAGGCGAGCAATGCGCGGGTGCGGCACTGCGCGGTTTCGGTCAGCGCGATCATGGCTTCCAGCCGCTGCCGTGCCGCGCGCTTCTGTGCTTCGGGGGCGGCGGACTGCGCCAGCCAGTGCCGGGCGCGGGCAATGTCCTCCCCGCCATACAGCAGCAGCGTGTCGGCGGGGTCGCCGTCCCGCCCGGCGCGGCCGATCTGCTGATAGTAGGATTCCGGGCTGTCCGGCATGTCCAGATGCGCGACAAACCGCACATCCGGCCGGTCGATGCCCATGCCGAACGCGATGGTCGCCACCACCACCACTGCCTCCCCCGATCGGAACCGCGCGGCGGCGGCGCGCTTCACATCCGGGGCCAGACCGGCATGGAATGCCACTGTCTCAGTACCCTTGGCGGCGAGCGACGCGGCGATGCGCTCGGTTTTCGCCCGGCTGCCGCAATACACAATCCCCGCATGGCCGCGATGGCGGCGCAGCAGCGCCTGCAATTGCTGGGTTTCCGATTCCTTGGGCTCGGCGGCCAGAATCAGGTTGGGGCGATGGAAACTGCCGGCGAACACCTCCGCCCCCTCCATCGCCAGCGCCGAGAGAATATCGGCCCGGGTACGAGGGTCGGCGGTGGCAGTCAGCGCCACGCGCGGCACGCCGGGGAACTGTTCCCGCAGTCCGGCCAGCGCGCGGTATTCGGGCCGGAACTCATGCCCCCACTGGCTGACGCAATGCGCCTCATCAATGGCGATCAGCGCAATCTGCCGCCGCGACAGCCGCTCCTGCGTGCCCTGTGTCAGCAGCCTCTCGGGCGAGACATACAGCAGATCAAGCCGCCCGGCCTCCAGTTCGCGGGAGACGCGGCGCTGTTCCTCGGGGTCGAGTTCGGAGTGCAGCGCCCCGGCAGACACGCCCAACTGCCGCAGGGCGGCCACCTGATCGTCCATCAGCGCGATCAGAGGTGAGACCACCACGGCGGTGCCGGGGCGGCACAGCGCGGGCACCTGATAGCACACGCTTTTCCCGCCGCCGGTGGGCATCAGCACCAGCGCATCGCCGCCAGCGGTCACGTGCTCGACGGCGGCTTCCTGCAAGCCGCGAAACGCCGGGAAGCCGAACACGCGCCGCAACGCCTCCAGCGGCGAGGCAGGCAGCGTGTCCAGATCCACGGCAGGCATGGTCAGCCTCAGGGCCCGGTGAAGATGATCTCCACGCGGCGCGATTCCTGCGGGTCCATGGCGAAGGCGGTGGCACCTTCGGCGTCGCGGGTGATGCGCTCATGCGGCAAGCCTGCGGTTTCCAGTGCGTCGGACACCATCTGCGCGCGCAGGGCGGACAGCAGCTTGTTGGCCGGGGCCGAGCCGATGGTGCTGGCAAAACCATGCACCAGCAATGAATGGTCGGGGTGCGCTTTGGCCCAGGCAACGGCCTTGGCGATCACGCCTTCACCCTGCTTGTCGATCTTGGCCGACCATGACGAAAAGAACACCGCATAGCGGCGGGCCGGGTCAGCTGCGTCCGCCGAATGGCCAGAGGTCAGCAGCAGCAGCAGCGGAGCCGCAATCAGGAATCGCCGAATCACCGAGTCGCTCCTAGATAGGTTTGCGCGCCTTGGTGCCCGCCCGAAGGCGGTGGCGTCAATCTTGATGCGTCAGCCCGCCGCCGCTACCGCGCGGCCTGCCGACAGCCGGTAGATCCGGTCCAGCCGCTCCACCCCGGTCAGGCGGTGCGCGATCAGCACGACCGTGCGGCCCTCCGCCACCTGATTCAGTGTGGCCAGAAAGGCGCGTTCAGTTTCGGCGTCGAGCCCGGCGCAGGGTTCATCGAAAATCAGCACCGGGGCGGTGGACAGCAGCGCGCGGGCCAGGGCCAGCCGCCGCCCCTGCCCGCCTGAGAGCCGTGCGCCAGCCTCCCCCACCCATGTCTCCAGCCGGTCGGGCAGTGCGCGCACCACCTCACCGAGTTGTGCGGCATCCAGCGCCGCCCACAGGGCCGCGTCGTCGGCATCAGGGCGGGCCAGCAGCAGATTGCCGCGCACCGTGTCATCGAACAGATGCGTGGCCTGGCTGAGCCAGCCGATGCGCGCGCGCACCTCGGCGGCGGGCAGTGTGGCGATGTCCACCCCGCCCAGCAGCACGCGGCCTGCCTGCGGCGCGGCCACTTTCAGCGCCAGCGCCGCCAGCGTGGACTTGCCCGCGCCGGACGGGCCCAGCAGCGCCACGCGGGCGCCTTGCGGAATATCCAGTGTCAGGCCGTCGAACACGGCAGGCCGGTCTGCCATCCATGCAAAGCTGACGGCCTCGAACCGCAGTGCGCTGCCTTTCGGCAATGGGCCGCCGGGGGCCGGGTCGGGCACGGCGGGCTTGGCCTCGGCGGCTTCCAGCACGCGGCGTGCGGCATCGGCGGCCTGGCCCAGCGAGACCCCGGCGCGCGGCAGGCCGCTGACCGCCTCGAAGGCCGCGACCGCCAGCAGCACCAGCAGGGCCGCCTGCGCCGGGTGCGCGCCAGCGGCCAGCAGCACCACCCAGATTCCGGCCTGCGCGCACAGAAACGCCAGCGCCGACGCCACCGCGCCGCGCCGCGCCAGTTCATGCTGCGCGCCGAGCAAGCCGCTTTCCTGCGCCTGCACGGCGGCCAGCATGCGGCCTTCGGCGGAGAACGCCCGCACCTCCCGCAGGCCATGCAGCGCATCGAGGCACGCCACCCGCAGCGCCGACCCGGCAGTGGACAGCCGCTCTCCCATGCCAGCGGCAGCGCGGGCCGAGACCAGCGGCAGCAGGAAGGCGCTGGCCGCGAACAGCAGCACCACCGCCACGGCGGCCAGCGGGTCCACCCCGCCGATGGCCACGGCCAGCACCGGCAGCAGCAGCACCGCCCCGGCCAGCGGCACCAGCACCCGCAGATAAATGCCGTCCAACGCCTCGATATCATTCACCAACCGCGCCAGCACATCGCCCGCGCGGCGGAAACCCAAGCCGCCTGCGCTGCTGGCAGCGAGCCCCCGGAAGAACCACACCCGCAGGTCGGCCAGTGCGCGGAACGTGGCATCATGCGTGGTCAGGCGTTCCAGATAGCGCAGCACCACCCGCAGCGGCCCCAGCACCCGCAGCGCAAACGGCGCGGCCAGCGCGGCCCCGGCCGCAAGGCCCGCCACCAGACCGCCGGACAGCGTCATCAGCATCACGGCACAGGCCAAAGCTGCCAGCGACACCACCACGCCCAGCAGCAGCCACACCGCGCGGCCGCGCCACAGCGCCAGAATGCGCCACAGCGGCGTCATGCCACACCCCGCGCCAGCACGCCGGCCCCGTCCCGCAAATCCAGCCGCCGCCCGCCGAAGGCGTGCGCGGCGGCGGAGTGGCTGGCCAGAATGACGGTGCGGCCGATGGTCAGGCGCTTCAGACTTTCCAGCACTTCCGCCTCGGTCGCCGGGTCCAGATGCGCGGTGGGTTCATCCAGCAGCAGCAGCGGGGCGTTCTTCAGGAAGGCGCGGGCGATTGCCACGCGCTGCACCTGCCCGCCGGACAGGCCGTAACCGCCTTCCCCCACCTGTGTGTCCAGCCCCAACGGCAGCATGGCGGCGAAGGCGTCCACACGGGCGAAGCGGGCGGCGTCCTCTACCTCATTGTCGCTGGCCTCGGGCCGGGCGAAGCGGATGTTGTCGCGGATGCTGCCTGCGAACAGCACCGGGCGCTGGCCGATCCATGCCGTCAGCTTGGACAGCGCCTGCGGCACCAGTGTGGCGATATCGGCACCGTTCAGCGTCACCTGCCCCGACTCCGGGCGCACGAAGCCGAGCAGAATTTCCATCACGGTCGATTTGCCCGCGCCGGATGGCCCGGCCAGCACCAGCGTTTCCCCGGCAGGCACCTTGAAGCTCAAGCCATTCAGCGCCGGGCCGCGCGCGGCATCCCAGGTGAAGCGCACATCCTCGAACGCCACCGTCACGCCGCGTGCGGCCACGTTGCGCACCGGCAGCGGTTCCACCTCGGGCGGCGCGGGCGGCAGTTCGGCCAGCGGGGCGGACGCGCCGATGGCTTGCATGCGATCCTGATAGGCAGCGGCGAACACCCGCAAGGGCGCGAAGAATTCAGGCACCAGCAGCACTTCAAACAGCGCCGTGCCGGGGGCCACCGCCGCGCCGTCACCGTGGCCGAAGGCGCGCAGCGCCAGCACGATCAGCGCCAGAGCGGCAGCAAGGTCGAGCGCGGCGGACGACAGGAAGGCCACCCTCAACACCCGCATGGTGCGGCGGCGCAACTCCTCCGCCGCGCGGCCGAGGGCCGCCGTTTCATCGGCGGCGCGGCCCAGCATGACGATGGTGGCGATGCCGCGCACCCGGTCCAGAAACCGCGCCTGCAAGCGGGCCAAAGCCGCGAACTGCCCGCGCGAGGCGGCGGCGGCACCGAGGCCGGACAGCGCCATCGCCACCGGCACCAGCATGCCGCACCCGGCCAGAATCAGCGCCGCCGTGCTGTCCACGGTCAGCAGCACCGCCACGATCAGCGCAGGGCCGATCACCGCGAGCAAGGCGGCGGGGATATAGCGGGCGAACAGGCCATCCAGCGCCTCGATCCGGTCCACCACCGTGGTGGTGAGTTCACCGCTGTGCTGGCCGCGCAGCATGGCGGGGCCGGCGGCCAGCAGGCGGTGCAGCGCATCGGTGCGCAGGCGGCGGCGGGCGGCGGCCCCGGCGCGGAAAGCGGCTTGTTCGGCCAGAACCGACAGGCCTGCGCGGAGCAGCGCCAGCACGGCGAATCCGGCGAGCAGCGCCGCCGGGCTGCCCTGCCCGCCAATGGCTGCTTCCAGCACACCGGCGGCGCACCACGCCTGCGCCACGGCGGCGGCCACGCCCGCAATGCCGAGCAACACGGCCGGGCGCGCGGCGCGCTGGCCGAGTCGGGTTTGTTGGCGCAGCCAAAGCCGCGCAGCGCGTTTGCCGGTCTGCATGATTACTCAGCGTTTAGCGTGGCGCGCGGGCGTTGGACAGGTGCGGCGGGCGGCGATAAGCCTGCGTGGCGGAAGGACGTGACATGCTGGCAAGTCTGTGGGTGGCGCTGGGCGGGGCATTGGGCAGCGTGGGCCGTTATTGGGCCGGGGTCTATGTGGCGCGCTGGCTGGGTGAGGCGTTCCCGTGGGGCACGCTGTTCATCAATATTCTCGGCAGTTTCATCATCGGCTTTTTCGCCACGCTGACGGTGGCCGATGGCCCGATGCCGGCAAGCGCCAACGCGCGGCTGTTCGTGATGGCCGGCATTTGCGGCGGTTTCACCACGTTTTCCGCCTTCAGCCTGCAAACGCTGGCGCTGGCCCGCAACGGCCATTGGGACTGGGCGGCGGGGTATGTGGCGCTGTCGTTGCTGTTGTGCCTGATCGGCGTCACCTTCGGCCATATTCTGGCGGACCGGATCGGCTGAATTCCGGCCAATTGCGGCACAGCGGCATTTTCCGCGCCGCAATATCGCCACACCTGCCTGCGCAAACTGCGCCTCGCCTTCCCCGTGCGAGGAGAGTCCGGTGCAGCTGCGCCACGATGAGACCCATGCCTGCCGAGTCTGCGGAATTGCCGCGGAATGGTCCGGCATGGGCTTGCCTGACTGCGTGAATTCAGGCACTCCGCGCCGCGTTTCCAATATCGGGACGTTTCGGGCGGCGGCAGTATTGCGGGGGCCTCGATGAACCGTCTCGTCGTCGTATCGAACCGGGTGCCGCTGCCCTCGCAGGGCAGCCACGCCGGCGGGCTTGCGGTGGCCCTTGACGGGCTGATGGAAAAGCGCGGCGGGCTGTGGTTCGGCTGGAGCGGCGCGGTTGTGCCCGGTGCGGGCAGCAGCAGCGTGTGCGTGCAGCATGAGGCCGGGGTGGATTATGCCACCATCGACCTGACGCCCGAGGAACACGAGCGCTACTACAACAATTTCTCCAACGCCGTGCTGTGGCCGCTGCTGCACACGATGCCGGAAGCCATGCAGTACGACCGCCGCGACGCGAAGGCGTATCGCGAGGTCAACGCCCGCATGGCGGCGACCCTGCAACCGTTGCTGCGCCCGTCTGATCTGGTGTGGGTGCATGATTTCCATCTGCTGGCCCTGCCTGCGGCACTGCGGCAGCGCGGCGTGCAGAACCCGATCGGCTTTTTCCTGCATGTGCCATTTGCCTCGGCCGACGTTCTGGCCGCCGCCCCCGAAAATGGGTGCGCTGGTGCGCGACCTGTTGCTGGCTGACCTGATCGGCTTTCAGACCGCCAACGATCTGGCCAATTTTGCCGCCGCAGCCGAGTTGTTCGGCAATGCGGTGCGCATGGCGGGCAATATTCTGAACGTGGCGGGCCGCAAGGTGCGGCTGGGCGTGTTCCCGGTGGAGATAGAGCCGCACGGGTTTGCCAATCTGGCCGAGAAGATGGCGCTGTCCCCGGAAGCCGAGCGCCTGCGCGCCAGCATTGCGGGCCAGCAGATGATCATGGGCGTCGAGCGGCTGGACCCGACCAAGGGGTTGCTGCAACGGCTGGTGGGCTTCCGCTGCCTGCTGGAAAAGCACCCGGAGTGGATCCGCCGCACCACGCTGCTGCAAATTGCCGCCATCTCCCGCAAGGAGGTCTCCACCTACCGCGCGCTGCGCACGGCGCTGGACCGGGAGGCGGGCAGCCTGAATGCCGATCTGGCCGAGCCGGACTGGCTGCCGCTGCGCCTTGTGTCCCGTGGCGTGGACCGGGCGCTGGTGGCCGGATACATGCGGCTGGCGCGGGTGGGGCTGGTGACACCGTTGCGCGATGGCATGAACCTTGTGGCCAAGGAATATGTGGCCGCCCAGAACCCGGCCGACCCGGGTGTGCTGATCCTGTCGCGCTTTGCCGGCGCCGCGCAGCAGCTTGATGCGGCGCTGCTGATCAACCCGCATGATGCCGACGCGATGTCTGACGCGCTGCACCGCGCGCTGTCGATGCCGCTGGCCGAGCGGCGGGAGCGGTGGCAGTCCATGTGGGACGCGATTGAAAACCGCTCCCCGATCGCATGGGGCCGGGCGTTTGTGGCAACCTTGCTGCGCGCCTCCTCGATTGCCGCCGTGGTGGAAGACCGGCCGTTGCGCGGCAGTGTGGCCGTGGTGGCCGACGCATCGCCGCAGCCGGCGTTTGCCGCCGAGTTGCGCGCCCCCGACCTGCGGATCGCCGAGCGTGTTGGGGCCGAGCGGGAACTGACGGCGATGCTGATGCCGGAAGGGGCCAAGCTGAACTGACGCCGATTCGGGTTGCGGGCGGGTCAGTCCCCGCCCAACTGGCGGCGGACGCGCAGTTCCTCCAGATCCAGTTCATGTTCCAGCTTGCGCAGCACCTCATCATGGATGTCGCTGGCGCGGTGGCGGCGCAGCACTTCCTGCCGTGCGGCCGCACTTGCAGCCAGACGCAGGGACAGATGCGCCTCCCGCTCCGCCCGCTTGCCGGCACCGGCGGCCGAGCGTTGCGCGCGGCCGGCGTGGCTGCGGTATTCCGGCAGCAGGTCGGCGGCCATGTCGCCCATCAGCGGATCCTGTGCGCGGGTTTCCATCAGGCGCAGGGCCGCTTCGGCGGCGGCGGCGCGGGCGGCGTGTTCGGCGGCAGTGTCGTCCTCGGCCCGTGTGCGGCCGACTTTCAGCGCCTGAATCAGCGGGCCGAGCGTGGGGCCTTGCAGCATGACGGTGCCGAGGATCACCCCGAAGGTGACCACCAGAATCGGGTCCCGGCCGGGAAACCCCTCGGGCAGTGCCAGCGCCACGGCGAGGCTGACCACGCCGCGCATGCCGCACCACGCCAGCACCAGCGGTTGCTTCAGCGGCGGATAGGGGTCCCGCCTGCGCAGCGGCGGCCAGAGCAGGCGCGGCAGATAGGTGGCCGGGAACACCCAGACGAAGCGCGCCGCCACGGTGGCCAGCGTGACGGCGGCGGCCAGCGGCAGCAGCGGCAGCGTGTGCGCCCAGCCAAGCCGCCCCAGCACACCGCGCAGTGACAGGCCGATCAGCACAAACACGATGGCTTCCAGCACGAAGGTCACGAAGCGCCACGCGGCCCGGGCCTCCTGCCGTGTTTCCGGCGTGAAGGTTTCATGCTGCCGCCAGCCGAGCACCAGCCCGCAGGCGACGGTGGCCAGCACGCCCGAGACCTCCAGCCGTTCGGCGAGGATGTAGCTGGCATAGGCGGCCAGAAAACTGGTGGTGATTTCCAGATTGGTGTCGTGCAGCCGCCGCAGCCCCCAGACCAGCAGAAGGCCGGACAGATAGCCGATGCCGATGCCACCCGCCGCCACCAGCGCAAAACTGGCCGCCGCGTGCCAGGCATCGAACACGCCGCCGAGTGCCGCGGCGGCGGCGAAGCGGTACAGCACCAGCCCGGCGGCATCATTCACCAGGCTTTCGCCTTCCAGCACCGTCTGCAACCGGCGCGGCAGGCGCAGCCGTTCCAGTACCGCCGCGGCCGCCACCGCATCGGGCGGCGAGACGATGGCGCCAAGTGTGAAACACGCGGCCCATGGCAGGGAGGGTTCCAGCAGTTTCACCGTCCAGCCCACCACCAGCGTGGTGAAGGCTACCGCGCCGACCGCGAGCAGCAGGATGGGGCGCAGATTGGCGCGGAAATCCCGCCAGACGGTGAAGAACGCGCCGGACTGGATCAGCGGCGGCAGAAACAGCGTCATGCTCAGCGCCGGATCGAGCGTGAAGGCGGGCACGCCGGGGGTGAGCGCCAGAATCATGCCGCCCGGCACGAACACCACCGCTGGCGGCACCCGCAGCGCGCGCGCCACCAGCGCCAGCCCGACCGAGAGCGCCAGCAACAGCAGGATGAGTTCAAGCAGGGCGACGTTTTCCATGGCCGGAGCGTAGCCGTGCCCGGCGGCGCGCGGTGTGAAAAATGCCGCGCGGTCAGTCAGGCCACGGCGGCCGGCCGATGACGCAGGGTGGCGGGGCGGGCGGCGCTTCGGGCGGCGGGGTGGTGTGGTGGTTGCCGGGCGGCGGGCGCGGCGGCGCTTGCGGACTTTCTGGTGCGGGCTGCGGGGCGGCGGCCTGGGGAAGTTTGACCCCGAGCATCCGGCACAGCGGGCGCAGGGTGCGGCGCAGTTGCGGGGCTTCGTGCAGCAATGCGGGGATGTCCGGCCCGGCCAGCAGGGATTGCAACTGCGCGGCACTCGCCGCCGTTTCCGGCAGCAGGGCGATGAGCCAGCCGGATTTGCGCGGCAGCACGCTTGGCGCCGGGCGGCGGCGTGGGGCGGTTGACGTGCGGGGCGGGCGGCGGGCGGGGTAGCGGCGCAACTGCCCTGTTTCCCTTCGGGCCAGCAGGGTGGCGACCAGTGCGCTGATGGTCTGCACGCGGCCCCAGAGCAGCACGACCAACGGCCCGGCGAGGCGGCGCAGGTGGCCGTGGCGGGCGATGACGCCGCAGAGCGCGGCCGTCAGGGCGGCGAAGGGGTTAGAGAGGATGGCGGGATTCATGTTAATTTTAATAACATG
>CAIPHQ010000419.1 GCA_903864895.1 uncultured Rhodospirillales bacterium | reverse complement strand
CACCTCAGTGGGGGTCACGCCGCGCAGAATGGCGATCAGCGGGCAGCGTGCCAGCCAGTCTTTCAGGTCCATGGGGCGTCCTTCCCGATCATCGCCAGCCCGCGCGCGGCGGCGTCTTCGTCGTGCAGCACAGCTTGCGCGCCGCAAAGTTCCAGCGCCGCTGCATACAGCTTGCACAGCGCCACCGTGCCGATCAGGTGCACCACGCCGCCGCCCGGCGGCAGGGCCGCGCGGATTTCGTGACCGGTCAGCAGGCCGGACAGGTAGGACGCGCTTTGTGTCTCACTCAACTGGCCGAACAACCCCAGCGTGCGCACCCCGAACAGATGGTGCAGCAGGTGCCCCGGATCGGCCGAGCGCGCCACGCCGCGCGCGAAGGCGTCCGCGTCGTGCGGCGCGTCCTTCATCATGCGGCCCAGAATGGTGTGGCCGCGCAGGGCGGCAAACATCTCGCCGCTGAGATAGGTGGCGAAACCGGCCATCCGCCCGCCCGCAATCTGTGCCCATTTGCTGTGGCTGCCGGGCAGGCAGGCGATGCCGTCTGCGCCGATCTCGGCGAGCATGCCCACAATCTGGGTTTCCTCACCGCGCATCACTTCGGGCGTGCCCGCGGCATCGGTGTGGGTCAGGCCCGGTACCAGCAGCACCTGCGCGCCGTCGAACGCCACCTTCACCAGCGCTGCGGCAATCTCGGCGGGTCCGGCGGGGCAGGCGAGATACGGGGCTTCCACCCAGCCCTGACGGCTGCCGATCATGCCCGACATCAGGATGCGGGTTTCGCCATCGGCGATCCAGTCACCGGTCTGGCGCAGCAATTCCTCGGCAAATGCCCCGTCTTCGATGGTCAGGATGCCGCGCGGTGCCGCCCGGCGCTCGGTGATCCGGCCTTCGGCATCCAGCCGGAAGGCGCGAAAACTGCTGGTGCCCCAGTCGATGGCGATCATTCCGGTCCCTCCGCCTGCGTTTTGGCCATTGTTTGCGGCCAGACGCAAGCGCAGAGCGGTTGGGTCAGCCGAACTGGAAGCCCGAGATCGGTTTGCCCGCAATCGGGCCGTGGAAGGTGCGCGTGCCGGCATCGTCCCCCGCCGCACCGGCGGCCACCATCAGGGGCAGCAGATGCTCGGCGCGCGGGTGGCTTTCCAGTGCGCCGGGGGCGGCAGTCCAAGCGGTCAGCTTGCGAGTGCGCTCGGCCGGGTCATCGCCGGTCAAGGCCGTGTTCAGCCACGTGTCGAACGCGGTGGCCGCGGCCGTGCCGCGCGGGCCGAGGAAGTCGCGCAGGTTGTGGTAGCTGTTGCCTGACCCGATGATCAGCACGCCCTGATCGCGCAAGGGTGCCAGCGCCCGGCCGACGGCGAGGTGTTCCGCCGGGTCGAGATTCTGTTGCAGCGAGAGTTGCAGCACCGGCACATCGGCATCGGGGTAGATCAGCTTGAACGGCACGAACACGCCATGGTCCAGCCCGCGTTCCTGCTCGAACTCGACAGGGAACCCCGCGCCCTGCAACAGCGCTGCGACTTCCCGCGCCAGATCCGGCGCACCGGGGGCGGGGTAGGTCAGCTTGTACGTGTGTTCGGGGAAGCCGTAGTAGTCGTACAGCAGCGGCGGGTTGGCCTGCACGTTCAGCGCCAGCCGGCCGGTCTCCCAATGCCCGGAAATCACCAGCACGGCGCGGGGCCGCACGCCAATGGCGGCGTCGATCCCACGCAGGTAGTTCGCCATCGCATCCCACGCGTCGGGTGCCAGACCGCCCATCGGCCCCATGAAGAAGCACGGCCCGCCGCCGTGCGGGATGAACAGCGTGGGCAGGCGGGTGGTGGCGGTCATGGCGGACTCCTGTCGGGCGGTGGGCACCGCAATACCGGTTAGATGGACCTGCGGCACGATCAGTTAAATCGGGAATTTTTTGATTGGATGCATCAAAATTTACGATGGGTTGCGGCAAGAGCCGCCTAAAAGTCGCCTGGAGTCAGCCCGGTGCGCTTGGCCAGACGCGCCAGCATGCGGGGGCCGATTTCTTCGTCACCGTGGAAGGCAAACACCACGTCCGGCCAGCCTGCACGGTGCAGGACCCGATGTGAGCCGGTCCTGCTCTGCAATTATGGCGCGGGGGTACCGCCCGTGCGAGCAAAATTGGCCTGCGCCGCAGCGTTGCCCGCCATATACGCGGCCAACCCCTCTGCCAGTGCGTCGAACAGCAGCCGCACCCTACGGCTGTGTTTCAAATCCTCATGCATCGCCAGCCAGATATCCATCGGGATGCGCACGGCATCGGGCAGCACCGCCACCAGATCAGGCTCGCGCGCCGCCAACGGCACCTGATGCACGCCAATGCCAAGCCCGGCGCGCAGGGCGGCGAGGCTGGCGTTGTCGTTGTCGCAGCGCCACGCGAAATCCTCGCGCGCCAGCCCGAACTGAGCCGCCCGCTCGCCGCGCCAGCTATAATAGTCCTGGTCGAAGCCCAGCAGCATGTGCAACCGGGCTTCGGCCACTGACACGGGCAGTCCGTGGGCGGCGATGTAGGTGCGATGCGCGAACAGGCCCAGTTGCACGGTGCCGATGCGCCTTGCCAGCAGCGCCTCCTGCGCGGGGCGGGCGTGGCGCACGGCAATGTCGGCGTCACGGCGCAGCAGGTCGTCCATCTGGTTGCTGACATGCAGTTCCAGCGCGATGCCGGGGTGTGCGGCATGGAACGCGGCGAGCATCGGCGGCAGAACCTCGGCGCTCATGATCTCGCTGGCGGTCAGGCGCACGGTGCCGTGCGCAGCGGCGGCTTCCCCGCTGGCCGCCCGGCGCAGTGCGTCGGCGGCGGCGTGCATGGCTTCGGCATGCGGCAGCAGTTCCAGCGCCGCCGGGGTGGGGTGCAAGCCGCCGGGGGAGCGGGTGAACAGCGGGCTGCCGAGTGCTTCCTCCAGCGCCGCGATGTGGCGGCCCAGCGTGGGCTGCGTCAGCCCCAGCGCGCGCGCCGCCGCCGACAGGCTGCGCAGGCGCAGCACATGCAGG
This sequence comes from uncultured Rhodospirillales bacterium, assembly GCA_903864895.1. Lineage (GTDB taxonomy): Bacteria > Pseudomonadota > Alphaproteobacteria > Acetobacterales > Acetobacteraceae > CAIPHQ01. Next base: position 9,489 of record CAIPHQ010000419.1, on the reverse strand, counting down.
AAGGACAGATACCAGTCCCAGCTTGGCTCGGTCATACATCCATGTATAGCAAATGCACGTAATACGGCAATTCCCGCATGAGTTGGACCGCCCCAGATTGGCCCTGCCAACACAGGAGCAGGCAATGAGCGGGCAACGGACGGCATTGGTGATCGGCGCGAGCGGTGGGGCCGGGGGCGAGGTGGCGCAGGCGTTGCTGGCGCATGGCTGGCGGGTGCGCGGACTGACGCGCACGCCGCGCACGGGGCAGGGTATCGAGTGGGTGCTGGGCGATGCGATGGTGGTAGGTGACGTGCTGCGCGCCGCCGAGGGCGTGGCGCTGATCTTCCACGGCGCCAACCCGCCCGGCTATCGCAACTGGCGCGGGCTCGCGATTCCCATGTTGCGCCATGCCGCCGCTGCGGCGGTGGCCAATGGGGCCCGGCTTATCCTGCCGGGCAACATCTACAATTACGGCCCCGATGCCGGGAATGTGCTGACGGAATCGGCACCGCAGCACCCGCGCACGCGCAAGGGCGCAGTGCGGGTGGAGATGGAGCAGATGCTGGCGGCCACGGCCGGCCTGCGCGCGATTGTGCTGCGGGCAGGGGACTTCTTCGGCGGGCGGGGCCGCAGCAACTGGTTCAGTGCTGCGATGGTCAAACCGGGCCGCCCTCTGCGCGGCGTGACGGACCCCTGCGCGCCGGGTGTGGGCCACGCTTGGGCCTATCTGCCCGATCTGGCCGAGACTGTGGCGCAATTGGCCGATATCGAAGCCAGACTTCCCGCGTTCGAGACGTTCCATTTCGGCGGCCACTGGACTGATCCCGTCCTATGCATGGCCGAGGCCATCCGCCGCGTGTCCGGCAACCCGGACCTGCCCATCAAACCGTTCCCGTGGATTGTGATGTGGTTGGGCGCGCCGTTCCTGACCTTCCTGCGGGAGATGATCGAGATGCGCTATCTGTGGCGCACGCCGCACCGGCTGGACAATGCAAAGCTGGTGGCAACGCTGGGGGCCGAGCCGCACACAGATTTGGATGAGGCGGTGCGGCGCAGCTTGCAGGATCTAGGATGTTTGGGGACGCCCGCCCAAACGCTGCGTGGCAATGCTGCCCTGCCGCACGCCGGACACGAGGCAATCGGCTAGTGTGGCCCCGGCCAGCCGCGCGGTCAGGAACCCGGCCAGAAACGCATCGCCCGCCCCGGTGGTGTCCAGCGGCGTCACCTGCGTGGCCGGGGCCTCGGCAAATTCTGTCCGGGTGGCGGCCACCGCCCCGGCGGCACCGCGCTTGAGCACGACGGTACGATAGAACGGGGCGAGGCTGGCCAGTTGCTCGGTCCAGTCTGCGGTGCCGGTCAGCACTTCGGCCTCATCCAGATTGGCGAACAGTGTGTCTGCGCCCGCGGTCCAGTCGAAGAACTGCGCTGCCCCGGTTTCGGCCAGCGGCGCGGCGGAGGCAGCGTCGAACGTCGCCGGAAGGCCGCGCTGCCGGGCGCTGGACACCAAGTGCAGCACCGCCGCGCGCGGGCCGGGAGTGAACAGGCTGTAGCCGGACACATGCAGCAGCGCCGCGCCGTCCAGCGCCGAGTCGGGCAGGTCGGCGGCGCATAGCGCGTCGTTGGCACCCCGGTCGGTCAGGAAACTGCGCTCTCCGTCCGGGTCCAGCAGCGTCACCAGTTGGCCGGTCGGCAGATCGGCATCGGCGGCCAGCATCGTCTGCACGCCGTGCCGGGCCAGCAATTCGGACTGTGCGGCATGGTCCGCGCGCCCGACGCGGCCCAGAAACGTCACGCTGCCGCCGAGCGCCGCGATCCATGCCGCCTGATTGGCCCCGGACCCGCCCGCGTGCTGCCGGATGGTGGCCGCGCGGTCGCTGCCGCGTATAAGGGGGCCGTGCGGGCGGACGATGGTGTCCGTCATCACGTCGCCGATAACGACGATGCGCCCCATCATGCTGGGCATCTCATGCTGGGCATCATGGGTGCGCGGCGAGTTCCACCGCCACGCGCGCGGCCAGCGCGGCATTGTTACGGATCAGCGCGATATTCGCCGTCAGGCTGCGCCCGCCGGTCAGTTCGACGATCCGGCCCAGCAAGTAGGGCGTCAGCGCCTTGCCGCCGATGCCCTGCGAAGCCGCGTCGGCAACGGCGCGGGCGATGATGGCGTCCATTTCATCGCGTGGCAGCGCATGTTCAGGCGGCAGCGGGTTGGCGATCAACATGCCGCCCGGCAGTTCCAGCCGCCGCTGTGCCGCGATCACGGCCGCCAGTTCGCCGGGGGTGTCGCAGCGATGCTCCAGCGTCTCGCCGCTGTCGGCGGAATAGAAGGCGGGGAAGGCATCGGTGCCGTAGCCGATCACGGCGACCCCCTGCGTTTCCAGCACTTCCAGCGTTTTCGGGATGTCGAGGATCGACTTCGCCCCCGCGCATACCACGGCCACCGGGCTGCGCCCCAATTCGATCAGGTCGGCGGAGATGTCGAAATTGCCTTCCGCCCCGCGATGCACGCCGCCGATGCCGCCGGTGGCAAAGATGGGAATGCCCGCGCGCGCGGCCAGATACATGGTGGCGGCCACCGTGGTGCCTGCGGTGCCGCCCTTGGCGACCACGGCGGCCAGATCCCGCCGCGAAGCCTTGGCCACGTTGCGCCGCCCGGCGAGGTCTTTCAGTTGCTCCGGCGTCAGGCCAACCCGCATCACGCCGTCCAGCACCGCGACCGTCGCGGGCACGGCGCCGTTGTCGCGCACCGTGAAGGCCACCGCCTGCGCGGTTTGCAGGTTTTCCGGCCAGGGCATGCCGTGGGTGATGATGGTCGATTCAAGCGCCACCACGGCACGGCCTTCGGCGAGGGCCGTTGCGACTTCGGGGTCGATCTGAAACGCAGTGTCGGGCATGGCCGGGCTCTCCTTCATGGCGGTTCTAGGCAACCGCCACGCGCAGGGCTAGCGCCGCCGCCCGGGAATGCGCCAGCCGCCCGGCTCGCCATGCGTCAGCCGGTTGGTGGTGGCCACGGCCCCCGCCGCTGCAACGAACAGCGCCAGCATCCAGCGCGTGTTGGCACCCGGCCCGTCGCCGGTGGCCCCCCAGACCAGCATCAGGAAGGTCAGCCCGATCACCACCAGCGCGGCGTGGCCGCGCCCGGTGCGGGCAATGGACAGGATGCTCAGCCCCACGAACACGCCGATCAGCCCGATGGCGGCCGCCCGCATCACATGCAGCGCCGAATTGGTCAGGTTGTGGACGATGTCTGACACCGCCCATGCCGCACGCTCGATGGCATCCAGCACCGCCAGCGCCACATGCTCCGGCCCGATGGCGTAAGCGATCACTGCCAGCGCCACGCCGCCCGCCCATACCAGGGTGATAGGGTTCAACGGTCGCGGGCTGGAAGGGCTGGGTTCGGCCGACATGACTGCCTCAAGGCTGCGCAAGCCCCCACTTAGGCACGCGGCAGCCCCAAGTCACCCGCGTTTGGCGGGCCAGACCGGGTGAACTAAGCTTCATGCCGGGAGTCCGGAGAAGACCATGACCGCACCTGTTGCCTCGCTTGCCATTCAACCCGGCCTGCGCGCCGTGATCACCGCCGGGGCCAACGGCATCGGCCGCGCCATTGCCGATGCGCTGATCGCCAGCGGTGCGCGCGTGATGGTCAGCGACGTGGATCGCAACGCGCTGGCCGACTTCAAGGCGGCGCACCCCGGCCATGGGGCCACCTTCGCCGATGCCGCCACTGATGACGACATGGCCCGCCTGTTTGGTGAGGCGCAGGCGCATCTGGGCGGGCTGGACGTGCTGGTGAACAATGTCGGCATTGCCGGGCCCACCGGCGGTGTGGATGAAATTTCCATTGCCGACTGGCGGCGCACCATCGACGTGTGCCTGACCGGCCAGTTCCTCGGTGCCCATTTCGGCGTGCCGATGCTGAAAGCCGCGGGCGGCGGTGCGCTGATCAACATCTCCTCGGCCGCCGGGCGCTTCGGCTACGCGTGGCGCACGCCGTATTCCTCGGCCAAGTGGGGCCTGATCGGCCTGACGCAGAGCCTTGCCAAGGAACTTGGCCCGTCCAACATCCGCGTGAACGCCATCCTGCCCGGCATCGTCTCGGGCCCGCGCATGACCGGCGTGATCGCGGCGCGCGCCGAACAGACCGGGGTAAGCTACGCCGAGATGGAAAAAACCTATCTGGACCGCGTGTCGATGCGCCGGATGGTCACCGCACAGGACGTGGCGGGCACAGTGCTGTGGCTGGTCTCGGCGGCGGGGGCGAATATCTCCGGCCAGTCGCTGGGGGTGGACGCGAACGTCGAGACGCTGTAGCCGCCCCGCAGACGGCTGGGTTTGGCAAGCCGGCGCATTGGAAAGGAACACGCGATGGCGACGGGTCAGGACAAGGATACCGTGACGGTGGATCTCGACCCGACAGAGGTCGCGCTGGTCATCGGTGAGGAAGACGGCGCGATGTCCGTGCGCGTGGTGGCTGGCAGCGAGGTGCCGGATGGCGCCAGCGAAATGCCGGCTGCGCCCGAGATCGTGCTGGCGCTGGCGATGCGCCTGCTGAAGGACCCCGATTTCCACGACGACGTGCTGGACTGGTACTACGAGCACCAGGACGAGGACGACGAAGAGGAAGACGAGGACGAAGACGGCAAGAAGTAAGCACCGGACGATGCTTACCGCGTGACGTGAAGCGGCGGGGGACGCCTAGTCCCCCGCTTCTCCCAGCTTTTCCGCCAGATGCGGAAGCCGTGACCGGCGGCGCGGGGCCAGCCAGTGTTGCAGGCGGTCCAGATACAGATAAATCACCGGCGTGGTGTAGAGCGTGAGGATCTGGCTCAAGGCCAGCCCGCCCACCATCGCAAACCCCAGCGGTCGGCGCAGTTCCGAGCCTGCCCCGGTGCCCAGCATCAGCGGCAGGCCGCTCAGCAGGGCAGCCATCGTGGTCATCAGAATCGGCCGGAAGCGCAGCAGGCAGGCCTGCCGGATGGCGTTTTGCGGCGTCTCACCATCCCGGCGCTCGGCGCTGATGGCAAAATCCACCATCATGATGCCGTTCTTCTTGACGATGCCGATCAGCAGGATCACGCCAATCAGCGCGATCACTGACAGGTCGTAGCCGAACGCCATCAGCATCAGCAGCGCCCCCACGCCCGCCGAGGGCAGGGTGGACAGGATGGTCAGCGGCAGGATGTAGCTTTCGTACAGAATGCCAAGAATGATGTACACCGCGATCAACGCTGCGGCGATCAGGTAGGGCTGGCTGGACAGCGAGCTTTGGAACGCCTGCGCGGTGCCCTGAAAACTGCCTTGCAGCGCAATCGGTGCGCCGATCTGCCGCACGGCGGCTTCCACCGCCGAGACCGCATCACCGAGCGATGCGCCCGGTGCCAGATTGAACGAGATGGTTACCGCCGGAAACTGGCTCTGATGGCTGATCGACAGGGGCGCGGTGCGGGTAGTGTCTGCCTTGACGAAGCTGGACAGTGGCACGGGCTGCCCCAGCGAAGATTTCACGAACAGCTTGTCCAGCGTGGCCAGCGACCCGCGCTGCGCCTCCGGCACTTCCATGATGACGTGGTAGGAGTTCACCTGCGTGAAATACTGCGCCACCTGCTGCTGGCCGAACGCATCGTACAGCGTCTGGTCGATCACGGCGGGCTGGATGCCGAAGCGCGCCGCCGCGTCCCGGTCGATGGTCAGCACCGCCGTCGCCCCGCCGGCCTGCTGGTCGGTGGCGACATCGCGCAACATCGGCAGCGCCTTGAGGGTTTCCAGCACCTTCGGGGCCCACGTGTACAACTCGCCCACATCGGCATCCTGCAAGGTGTACTGATACAGCGTCTTGGAAATGCGGGCACCCACGCGCACATCCTGCGCCGCCTGCAAATACAGCGCCCCGCCCGTGACTTGCTGCAATTTTGGCCGCAACCGCGCGATGATCTGCTGGGCGCTGGCGGTGCGTTCGCTGAACGGTTTCAGCGTGATGAAGAAGCGCCCGTTATTGCCGGTCTGCCCGCCCGAGCCCGCGCCTATCACGCCGGACCAACCTGCTACATCCGGGTCGCTGCTGACCACGGCCCCGAGAGCGAGTTGCCGGTTGCGCATCTCGGCGAACGAGATGTCCTGCGCGCCTTCGGACACGCCGACGACAAGGCCGTTGTCCTGATCCGGAAAGAAGCCCTTCGGGATGGTGATGTACAGCCCGACGGTCACCGTGAGCGTGGCGAAGAAGGCCAGCAGCGTGATGAACTGGTATTTCAGCGCCACGTCCAGCGTGCGGCGGTAGAACCCCAGCATGCCTTCAAAAAACGCCTCAATGACGCGGTAAATCCAGCCATGTCCGCCGCTGTGATGCGACAGGAAGCGCGAGCACATCATCGGCGTCAGTGTGAGTGACACGATGGCCGAGACGATCACCGCGATACTGACCGTCATGGCAAATTCACGGAACAGGCGGCCCACGATGCCGCCCATCAGCAGCAGTGGTATGAACACCGCAATCAGCGACGCGCTGATGGACACGATGGTGAAGCCGATTTCACCGGCCCCCTTCAGTGCCGCTTCCATGGGTTTCATGCCGTCTTCGATGTGCCGGTAAATATTCTCCAGCATCACGATGGCATCATCGACCACGAAGCCGACCGCGATGGTCAGCGCCATCAGCGAAAGGTTATCAAGGCTGTAGTTCAGCAGATACATCGCCGCGAACGTGCCCACCAGGGCGAGTGGCACAGTCACGCCGGGGATGATGGTGGCCCAGACGTTGCGCAGGAACAGGAAGATCACCATCACGACCAGCGCGATGGACAGCATCAGCGTGAACTGCACATCGGCGACCGACGCGCGGATGGTCTGCGTGCGGTCGCTGACCACTTTCACATGCACGGACGGCGGGATGGAGGCGAGCAGGGCGGGCAGCCGTGCCTTGATGGCGTCCACCGTGCTGATGACGTTGGCATCGGGCTGCTTGAAGATTACCAGCAGTACCGCCGCCTCACCGCTCTGAAACGCGGCAACACGGTCGTTTTCCGGCCCGTCGATGGCATGGCCGATGTCGCGCACCCGCACCGGGGCACCGTTGCGATAGGCCAGCACCACGTTGTCGTATTCGCTGGCCTTGGTGAGCTGATCGTTGTCGTACAGCGTGTAGCTGCGCTGCGCGCCATCAATGGTGCCCTTGGGCAGATTGACGGTGGCGTTCACCAGCATCAGCCGCACGTCTTCCAGCGTCATGCCCATGGCGGCGAGGCGGCCGGGGTCCACCTGCACCCGCACGGCGCGCTTCTGCTCACCGCCGATGAACATCTGGCTGACGCCCGCCACCTGCGACAATTGCTGCGCCAGAATGTTGTCGGCGTAGTCGTCCACCGTGATCAGCGGCAGTTCATCCGACGAGATCGCCAGAATCAGGATCGGCGAGTCGGACGGGTTCACCTTGTAATAGGTGGGCGGGCTGGGCAGGTTTTTCGGCAATTGGCCGCTGGCGGCATTGATGGCCGCCATCGCGTCCTGGGCTGCGGCGTCGATGTTGCGGTTCAGGTCGAACTGGATGGTGATGGAGGTCTGGCCCAGCACGTTGACCGAAGTCAGCTGTGCCACGCCCTGAATCTGCGCGAACTGGCGTTCCAATGGTTGTGCCACGGTGGCGGCCATGGTCTCGGGGCTGGCGCCGGGGAAGCGGGCGTTGACCTGCAAGGTGGGGAAATCCACGCGCGGCAGCGGGGCGACCGGCAGCAACGGATATGCGGCGATGCCCACCAGCAGGATGGCGGCCATCAGCAATGATGTGGCGATCGGGCGGCGGATGAACGGGGTGGAGATGCTCATTGGTACGGCTCCCGCCTGCTAGCTGCCGGCTTTGGCGGGGGCCGCCGTGATCTTGCTGCCGTTTTGCAGGCGTGACTGGCCGTTCACCACCACATCGTCACCTGCCGCAATGCCGCTGGCGATGACCGCGGTTTGCCCGTCATCCTGCCGCATTTCCACTTTCTGCACGGCGGCGGTGCCATCGGGCCTGGCAATAAACACGTACAGCCCTGCCGCGCCGCGCTGCACGGCGGCCGACGGCACGGTGACGGCGTCTTTCAACGTGCCAAGTTGCAGCCGCACATTGACGAACTGACCGGGCCACAGCCGGTTGTCGGCGTTGGCGAATTCGGCCTTCAGCTTGATGGTGCCGGTCGCCGCGTCGATGGCGTTGTCGATGGTCAGCAGCGTGCCGGTGCTCAGCAGCGTGCGGTCATCCGCCGCATAGGCCGAAACCGGCAGTTGGCCGCTGGCCATGGCGGTCTGGATTTGCGGCAGCGTGTCCTGCGGCAGGGTGAAGATGGCCGCGATGGGGTGAATCTGTGCCACCGAGACGATCGCCTGCCCATCGCTGGCGCGCACCTGATTGCCCGCATCCACCAGGCGCAAGCCCACCCGCCCGTCGATGGGTGAGACGATATGGCTGTATTCGATATTCAGCCGCGCCGCCGCAGCCAGCGCCTCGTCACCCGAGATGTTCGCCTTCAACTGCGCCACGGCGGCCTGCTGCGTGTCGAGTTGCTGGCGGGACGCGAAGTCGCTGCGGGCCAGATTGGCGGTGCGCGCCAGATCGCGCTCGGCATTGGCCAGCATGGTCTGGTCGGCGGCCTTGCGCGCTTCTGCCTGATCCAGCACGAGGTGGTAGGGGCGCGGGTCTATGATGGCCAGCGCGTCGCCCGCCTTCACGTCTTGCCCCTCGCGGAACAGGATCTTGTCCAGCGTGCCGTCCACGCGGCTGCGGACCAGCACGGTCTGGTTGGCCTGCACCGTGCCGATGTTGCGCAGCAGCACCGGCACATCCTGTTTGGTGGCGGGTGCGGTCTGCACCGGCACGGCCGGACCTGCGGTTTGCGCCAGCGCGGGCAAGTACGCGGTCAGCAACGTGGCCGCAAGGACGGCGGAGGCACAGCGAACCTGCAACATGCGGCGAAACTCCCGGCAGCCGGATTCCGGCTTACGCCGAAGCCGGGACGTTCGCAAAAATTTCAATCAGTTCACATTCAGGGGACCCGGTGCAGGCCCGATCCGGGGCGCAATCGGAACGGGCGCGGCGCGATAGGCGGCCAGGCTGCGGCCGGATGCCTGCCCCGGCGTGGGGCCTGCCCCGGGGCCAGTCCCCCGGGCCGTCACCGGCAGCAGCGTGGATGCGGCCCGCGGCGGCTGTACCGGCAGCGGGGACAGGCCGGGCCACCCGGCACCCGGCGCGCGGCGCTGCTCATCGGGCCATACCGAGGCCACCTTGCGCTGATAGTCGCTGCCCAGTTCCGGCGTGGCCGAGTGGTACCAGGCCGTGGCGGCCGGCCATGCCCCGGTTTGCGTGTGCAGTTGCACCAGAAACCGCGCCGCGTATTCGGCGTTGCGGGCGGGGTCGAACGCATCCTCCAGCGTGGCAAAAGCATCCGGGTGATACAGCAGGTTGACCTGCATGCACCCCACGTCGATGGAGCGCATCCCTTGCGCCTGCAATGCCCGTACGGCGGCAAT
>CAIPHQ010000418.1 GCA_903864895.1 uncultured Rhodospirillales bacterium | reverse complement strand
TACTACCACATGAAAAGCGGCGACTGGCCCGGCAACCGCCCGTTCCCGCTGGCCGGATGGACGGCGGCGGAACTGGCGAAACTGCCGCGCTACTACATCATGGACCTCGGCCAGACGATGCCGCAGATGGTGGAACTGCCCGGCCCCGGCGAAATCGCGGCCTGCCGCTGGCTGCCGGACGCCGGCCTTGCCGTGTATGCCGGTGAGTATGCGCGCACCGGGTTTCAGGGCGGGCTGAACTGGTACCGCTGCCGCACGCAGGGCGGGCACGAGCGCGAACTGGCGCTGTTTGCCGGGCGGACGATTGATGTGCCGTCGCTGTTCATCGCGGGCGCGCGCGACTGGGGCATCCAGCAAGTGCCCGGCGCGCTGGCGCGGATGCAGAGCGAGGCCTGCACACAGATGATCGGGTGCGACCTGATCGATGGCGCCGGGCACTGGGTGCAGCAGGAACGCCCTGTGGAGGTGGTGGCGGCGCTGCTGCGGTTGCTGGCGCAGGATGCCGTGCCGCCGTAATTGCCTTGGTCACGGCTTGCGCGCGCTCGACGTCGCCGGATCATCCGGCCAGTGATGCCTCGGATAGCGCCCGCGCATGTCCTTGCGCACATCCGCCCACGCGCCGCGCCAGAACCCGGCCAGATCTCCGGTGATGGCTACCGGCCGCCCGGCGGGGGACAGCAGGGCAAGGCGCAATTCCACCCGCCCGCCTGCCAGTTTCGGTGTGGCGGACAGGCCGAAGAAGTTCTGCGCCTTCGATTCAGCCAGCGGCACCGGCTGCGTGTAATCCACCGCCGCCCGCCCGCCCGGCAGCGGCAAATGCGTGGGCAGGTCGCGGTCGAGGCGGGAAGCGTGTTCCCAGTCCAGTTGCGACCGCAGCACCTCGTGCAGGTCGAGTTTCTGCACATCGGCCAGCCGTGTGGCCCCGTGCAGATGGGCGGCCAGCCAGTCGCGGTTCGCGGCAAGCGCGGTATCCGACAGGTCTGGCCAGCCGCCCGCCGGTTCCAGCCCGCGCAGCAGCGCCACGCGGGCCTGCAACTGCCGGGCTGCGCCGGTCCATGGCAGTCCGGCGAACGGGGCGGCGGCGGCCAGTGCGGCGGCGGTCTCGGTGGGGCCGGCGGCTTCGGTGCGGTCTTCCAGCACCAGCGCCCCCAGCCGTTTGCGGCGGCGGGCGAGCACCGAGCCGCTGACCGGGTCGAGCCCGGTCTCGACCGCCTCCGTCACCCGCGCGGCCACCGAGGGCGGCAGGTTGGCGGGGTCGAGCAGCGCGGCCATGCGGATCCTGGCACCCGCCCCGCCGTCCAGTGCGGCGACCACCAGCAACTTGGCCTGCGCCAGCTTGTCGGCCACCGAGACTTTCGCACCGCCACCGCCGGACAGCCGGAAACTGCCCGGCTCACCGCGCCGCTGTGCGATGCGGTCGGGGAAGGCGGCGGCCAGCAGGCGGCCGGGGTCGCCCTCGCTCGGCGCATTGGTGCGCAGGCGGCGGCGGTATTGCCCTGCGGCGGCGCGGATGCGCGACACCGCACCCCGGTCGGCGTCCGGCGCGGCCCCTTCCAGGGCTGCCAGCCGCAGCGTGATGTCGGCGGGCGTGTCGGCCGCCCCGCGCGGGCTGCGCAGCGGGTCGCGTTCTTCCAGAATCGCCGCCAGATCGGCCGCCAGCGCCGCCTGCCCCGGCGTCTCGGCGGCCAGCATCATCGCGGCAAGGCGCGGGTGGGAGCCGAGCAGCGCCATGCGCCGCCCGGATTGCGTGATCCGCCCCGCGCCATCCAGCGCGCCCAGATCGGTCAGCAACGCGGCCGCTGCTGCCAGTGGCCCGGCGGGCGGTGGGTCGGGGAAGGGCAAGGCGGCGGGGGCCGCACCCCATCCGGCGCAATCGAGCAGCAGGCCCGAGAGTTCGGCCTCCAGAATCTCCGGCCGGTCGAACGCCGCGAGCCCGCGATGCAGCGCCTCGCTCCACAGCCGGATCGCGACACCCGGCGCTTCACGGCCCGCGCGGCCCGCGCGCTGTTCGGCCGCGGCACGGCTGATGCGCAGGGTTGCCAGCGCGGTCAGGCCGGTGGACGGGTCCAGCCGGGGCGCGCGGCGAAAGCCGCCATCGACCACAATACGCACGCCCGGCACGGTCAGCGAGGTTTCGGCAATCGAGGTCGCCAGCACCACGCGCCGCCCTTCCGCCGGGCGCAGCGCGCGGTCCTGCTCGGCGGGCGGCAGGTCGCCATGCAGCGGCAGCACCAGCGCGCCGCAGCCGTCCAGTGCTGACTGCGCGCGGCGGATTTCGCCCATGCCGGGCAGAAACGCCAGAATGTCGCCACTGTGTTCGGCCAGCGCGCCGCGAATGGCGCGCGCCACCGCCTCGGCCAGATCGCGGGGGTGCTGAATATCGCGCGCGGCGTGGCTGACGCGTACCGGGTGCGCCCGCCCCGCACTTTCGATGATTTCCGCATCCAGCAACGGCCCAAGCCTTGCGCCATCGGCAGTGGCCGACATGGCCAGCAGCCGCAGTTCCGGCCGCAGCCCGCGTTGCAGATCAAGGCAGAACGCCAGCGCCAGATCGGCGTCCAGTGCCCGTTCATGGATTTCATCCAGAATCACACAGGCGGTGCCCTCCAGCCCCGGATCGGCCTGCAGGCGGCGCACCAGCAATCCCTCGGTCACGACCTCGATTCGGGTCTCGGCGGACATGGCGGAATCCAGCCGCGTGCGGTAGCCCACGGTCTGGCCCACCGGCTCCCCCAGCAGGGCTGACATCCGGGTGGCGGCGGCGCGGGCGGCGAGGCGGCGGGGTTCCAGCATCACGATCTTGCCGCCGCCGCGCCACGCGGCGTCCAGTAACGCCAGCGGCACCAGCGTGGTCTTGCCTGCACCGGGGGGCGCGATCAGCACCGCGTTCGGCCGGGTGGCGAGGCTTTCCAGCAGGGCGGGCAGCGCGTCCAGCACCGGCAGGCTGGAGACGCGCGGATCAGTCAGCAGAGATTGGGTGAGGACTGGCGGCATGGCGGCGCAGTATCACCATATGCAGGACGGTGCGATGATGTGGCGGACCGGCTGGAGGGTTTGCATGCGGCTGTTGTGGCTTTGCGCGATGCTGATGGCGGCGGCGGTGTCTGCGCAGGCGGCGGAAAGCCCGGCCGTGCGCACCGCGCGGTCCTCGGCCACGCTGGTCACCGACACCGACGCCATCTCGCGCGGGCAGCCGTTCCGCGCCGGGCTGCGGCTGGTGATGGCCCCCGGATGGCACACCTACTGGCGCAATCCCGGCGATGGCGGCGTGGCCCCCGATCTGGCGTTCACGCTGCCCGAGGGCGTTTCCGCCAGCCCGATTGCGTGGCCCGCGCCGTCGCTGGAGCATGAAGGCCCGTTGACCACGTTCGGGTACACCGGGGAATTGCTGCTGCCGGTCACGATCAGCGGTGGCGGCGGGCCATTGCCGCTGAAGCTGCACGCCGAGTGGTTGATCTGCGAGAAAATCTGCATCCCGGAATCCGGCGATTTCAGCCTGACCCTGCCCGCTGGCGCGCCCGCGCCCTCATTGCAGGCAGCCCTGTTCGCCAGTGCCGATCTGCGGCTGCCGCGCCCGTCGCCATGGCAGGCGCGCATCGCGCCCGATGGCACGTTGGCGGTGCCGGGGCTGACCGGCGCCAGTGAAGCGTGGTTCGCCGCCGAAACGCCGGACATCATTGAGGCCACCGCACCGCACGCGAGCCTTGATGCCGATGGCCTGCGTATCCGCCTGAAACCCGGCACCGCCTTTCGCCCCGATGCCGGGGTGACCGGCGTGCTGACGGTGCGTGACAGCGGTGGGATGGACAGCGCGCTGCTGATCACCGCCACACCCGGCAGCGCCGGGGCGGCTTCGGTGCTGGAGGGTCTGCCGCGTCTGATGGGGCTCGCTTTTCTCGGCGGGCTGATCCTGAACCTGATGCCCTGCGTGTTCCCGGTGCTGGCGCTGAAGGCGGCCGGGCTGTCCGCGATGGCCGGTGCGCGGCGGCGCACGGCGGTGATCAGCGGGCTGAGTTACACCGGCGGAATCCTGTTCGCCTTCACTGTGCTGGGCGCGGTGTTGCTGGCGGTGCGCGCGGCGGGCGGCACGGTGGGCTGGGGGTTTCAGTTCCAGTCGCCGGGCTTTGTGGCGGTGACGGCGTGGGTGCTGTTCGCGGTCGGGCTGAACCTGTCGGGCGTGTTCGCCATCGGCGGCGGCAGGCTCGCCAATGCGGGCGGCACGCTGTGCGCGCGGCCGGGCCATGTGGGCAGTTTTTTCACCGGATTGCTGGCCGTGGTGGTGGCCACACCCTGCACCGCGCCGTTCATGGGTGCGGCCGTGGCCGGTGCGCTGGCCGGGCCGCCGGTGGCGGCGTTCGCGGTATTTCTGGCGATGGGGCTGGGGCTGGCCGCCCCCTATCTGGCGCTGGTGCTGGTGCCAGGCGTGGCCCGTTCGCTGCCCCGCCCCGGCCACTGGATGGTGGTGCTGAAACAGGCGCTGGCGTTCCCGATGTATGCCGCCGCCGTCTGGCTGGTGTGGGTGATGAGCCAGGAAGCAGGGCCGATGGGCGTGCTGTCGGTGGGTGCCGGCCTGTTGCTGGTTGGGTTGAGCGGGTGGGCGCTGGGACTGTCGCAGCATGTTCATGGGCGCGGCCGCCGCGTGGCGCAGGCGCTGGCGCTGGCTGGGATTGCGGGTGCTGCGGCGCTGGTGCCGGGTGTGGTGCAACGGCTGGCTCCGGCGGCGCAGGCCGCACCTCAGGATGGTTCGGAGCCATTTTCCGCCGCCCGGCTGGCGGAATTGCAACAGTCCGGCCGCGCCGTGTTCGTGGACATGACGGCGGCATGGTGCGTGACCTGCATCGTCAACGAGCAGGTGGCGCTGGCCCCGGAGCGGGTGCGGCAGGCGTTCCAACAGCGCAACGTGATCTACATGAAGGGCGACTGGACGCGCCAGGACCAGCAGATCACCGCGTTTCTGCGCCAGCATGGCCGCGACGGCGTGCCGCTTTATGTGTTCTATCCGGCCAATGGTGCCCCGCCCACGGTGTTGCCGCAGATTCTGACACAGGGAATCGTGCTGGACGCCATTGGCCGCGGGCCCGGCTGAATCCGTTCCGGTGGGCTGCGCTACCGTCATCGACAAGCGCGCACCGGATCAGCTATGCAAGAACATTAAGCCAAACCCGCGTCCTTGGCGGGGGTCGGCGGCAGGCGGAATCTTGACCGCTCTGTCCTGGCTGATTTGTCACGCTGCCGGTTCGAACAGGATGATTCGATGAGCCAGACACGCCTTCCGCCCACAGTGACCAGCAACACCAGCGCCGCCGCACGCATCGCCCTGCCCACGCAGGACGAAGACGTTGCCACGCTGCGCCGCGCGGTGGTGGCCAAGCTGACCTATTCGGTGGGCAAGGACCCGATTGTCGCCAGCGACCGGGACTGGTTTGTGGCGGTGGCGCTGGCGGTGCGGGACCGGATCGTGGAACGCTGGTTTCCCTCCACCCGCGCCAGCTACGCCGAAGGGCGCAAGCGCGTCTATTATCTGTCACTGGAATTTCTCATCGGACGCCTGCTGGCCGACAGCCTGAACAATCTCGGCATGACCGAGACGATGCGCGCGGCCCTGGCCGAATTGGGCGTGGATCTGGACCGCGTGCGCGCCATCGAACCGGACGCGGCACTGGGCAATGGCGGCCTTGGCCGTCTGGCCGCCTGCTTCATGGAAAGCATGGCGACCCTGTCGGTGGCCGCGTACGGCTATGGCATCCGCTACAATCACGGGCTGTTCCGGCAGGTCATCAAGGATGGCTGGCAGCATGAGTTTCCGGAAAACTGGCTGAGCTTCGGCAACCCGTGGGAGTTCGAGCGCTCAGAAGTGACGTACGCCGTTGGCTTCGGCGGCACCGTGGAAGCGGTGACCGGGGCCGACGGCACCACGAAACATGTGTGGCATCCGGCGGAGACGGTGGATGCGCTGGCCTATGACACGCCGGTGGTGGGCTGGCGCGGCAAGCACGTGAACACGCTGCGGCTGTGGTCGGCGCGCGCGCCCGATCCGCTGAAGCTTGAGGCTTTCAACCGTGGCGACCATCTTGGTGCGGTTGCGTCGCGGGCGCGGGCCAATGCGATTTCGCAGGTGCTGTACCCCAGCGACGAATCGGCTGCCGGGCAGGAATTGCGGCTGCGGCAGGAGTATTTCTTTGTGTCAGGCTCGCTGCAGGACCTGATCCGCCGCCACATGCGCCAATTCAAGGACATCCGCACGCTGCCCGACAAGGTGGCGATCCAGATGAACGACACGCATCCGTCCATCGCGGTGGCGGAGTTGATGCGCATCCTGATCGACGTGTATGACCTGCCGTGGAAGGATGCGTGGCAGATCACGGTTGCCACGCTGTCCTATACCAACCACACGCTGCTGCCCGAGGCGCTGGAAACCTGGCCGGTGCCGCTGCTGGAACGGCTGCTGCCGCGCCTGATGCAGATTCTGTATCTGATCAACTGGCTGCATCTGGATACGCTGCGCAATCAGGGCCACACCGACGACCGCCTGCTGGAAAGCGTTTCCTTGATCGACGAGCACGGCGGGCGGCGCGTGCGGATGGGCAATCTGGCGTTCCTTGGCTCCCACAAGATCAACGGCGTCTCGGCCCTGCACACGGATTTGATGCGCGAGACGGTGTTCCGTGACATGAACACGCTGTTCCCGGACCGCATCACCAACAAGACCAATGGCATCACCTTCCGCCGCTGGCTGATGGAAGCCAATCCGGGCCTGACCAGCCTGCTGCGCGAGGTGGTGGGTGACATCGTGCTCGATGACACGCGGGCGCTGGAAAAACTGGTGCCGCTGGCAAATGACAGCGCACTTCATGACCGGCTTGCCGCCGTGCGCCGCGCCAACAAGATCGCGCTCGCAGCCGTCATCTGGGACCGGGTGCAGGTGCAGGTGGATCCGGACGCGCTGTTCGACGTGCAGATCAAGCGCATTCACGAATACAAGCGGCAGTTGCTGAACATTCTGGAGACGGTGGCGCTGTACAACGCCATGCGATCCCAGCCGATGCGCGACTGGGCGCCACGGGTGAAGATTTTCGCGGGCAAGGCGGCGGCCAGCTATCACCGGGCCAAGCTGATCATCAAACTGGCGCATGACGT
>CAIPHQ010000417.1 GCA_903864895.1 uncultured Rhodospirillales bacterium | reverse complement strand
CAGATCGCCCGCGTTCAGCAGGAAGCGGATTTCGAACTCGTCAGACGCCAGCATGGCGTTCAGCGTGCGCCGCGCGGCGTAGAACGCCGAAAGCTCGGCTTCCGGCAACAGCGGCACGAAATCCAGCTTCGGGCTGAAGCGGATGCCGATGATCTGGTCGCCCGCGTCATGCTCGATCACCGGAGCCCAGTCGGTCAGGTGGGTCTGGCCGTGCGTGTAGGCCCAGCGCACCGCGACGTTGGACAGGATGCGATAGGCCTGCGGGTCGCGCTGGCGCAGCGCGTTCACCACAGCGAGGCCGTCCACCAGCGTGGACTTGCCGCCGCTGGAGCGGTTGGCGAGGCAGTGCAGCAACTGGATGCCTGGCACCGGGTCGCGGTACGGGTTGTCGGTGTGCGGGGCCAGCGCCATGCCGGTATAGGCCAGATCGGACGGGTTCGGCACCGTGCGCACATCGAACAGCAGGCCAAAATTGGTGTCGCGCGGGAAGCCGAAGGTGCGCGCCACGTCCAGCACGCTGCCTTCGGTGGTGGGCACGCCGCGCAGGATCACGAAGCCCATTTGCAGGAAGGTGGTCACCATATGCCGCAGCACGCCGGGCGCTTGCGGCTGCCACGGAATGATGGGCAGCGCGGTCAGCTTGGCGTCCCATGCGGTGCGGGCGGGCAGGCCGGTGTTGGCCGCGGTGCTGGCCGCTTCGGCCAGAATGCGCGCGGCGCTGAACATGCCCTGCGCGCCATCACTGAACGCCACGCGCCACTGGCCGGGCGCGGTTTCACTGACGGACATTACCTGCACCAGCGGGTCGAGTTCGGAGGGGTTGTACAACCGCTGCCAGTTGTCCTGATCCATGTACTCCGGCCCGTCCAGCCGTTCGCGCAGCCACATCGGGTGGATCGGCTGGCACACATTGCCGCCTGCGATCTGCAAGCCGGGACGGCCGGGGGTGGATTCAAGGCGCATGGGTGGCTCCGCAGCAAGACCCGCATTATCGCGGCCGCGCGGCGCCTCCACTAGCCGGGCGGATCGCCCTGGTGCCATAACGTGGCGTTATGGCCAGCCCGTTGTCTGCCCTGCCGCCCGCCGCTGCGCTGCGCCCGTTCGAGGCGGCGGCGCGGCTTGGCTCCATCTCGGCGGCGGCGCGCGAACTCGGGGTCACGCAGCCGGCCATCAGCCGCCATCTGGCGCAACTGGAGGCTGATTTGCGGCAGAGCCTGTTCGAGCGCACCGCGCGCGGCCTGCGCCTGACCGATGCGGGGCGGGCGTTGCAGGCGGCGGTGGCCCCGGCGCTGGGCGGCATCGCCGAAGCGGCAGCCGCGCTGCGCGCGCCAGACCGGGACCGCACCATCCGGCTGATCGCCAACCCCGGCTTCGCCCAGCAATGGCTGGCCCCGCGCCTGAACCTGCTGCGGGCGGCCATGCCGAACCTGTATCTGCGGCTGACCACCAGCGACCGTGAGGACGATTACGACGACGGCGATTTCGACCTCGCGGTGCGTTTCGGCACCGGGCAGTGGAAGGGCTGGAATGCCAGTATGCTGCTGCCCGAACAGGTCACCGCCATCTGCGCGCCATCCTACGCGCGCGAACGCCCGGCGCTGCTCGCCCCCGGCTTCAAGCCCGCCGATTTGCTGGGCGAACGGTTGCTGCACATGGATGAAATCAGCGGCCGCTGGTTCACGTGGCGCACCTGGCTGGGAAGCCTGGGCGTGGCTGCGGCGATTCCACCGCCGAAACTGCTGTACGCCAGCTATCCGCTGCTGTTGCAGGCGGCGGTGGCCGGTGAGGGCGTGGCGCTGGGCTGGGGCGGATTGATCGACGATCTGCTGGCCCGCAACTGGGTGGTGGCGCTGGCGGCCAGCGTGACGCGCAAGCAGCACGGGTATTTTGTGTGCTACCGCGAACGGCGGCAGGCCACGCTGGCCAAGCAGGCGGTGGTGGCGGTGCTGGCCGAGTGGCTCGCCGCTCAGGCGGCGGGGCCGGGGCGGGGCTGAGCGAGTTTGGCCAGCAGGGCGCCGGCATCTGGTGAATCGGCCAGAAGTTCTGCCAAGTGGAACGGGTTATGCGCCTGCAGCGGCCCCGGCGGATCGCCCTGCATGGTGGCCGCCGCAGCCAGCGCATAAAGGTCATCAGGCAGCGGCGCTGCTTCCGGCAGGGCCGCTCATTATTGCCAGCAACGCATCGATGTTGGCCGGGCGCGCCAGCAATTCGTCCAGCGTCCACGGGCTACTGCCCGGCAATGGGGCGGGCGGCTGGCCGCCCATGGTGTCTGCGGCAATCTGTTCCGCCGCATCGGCGTAAATGGCATCGACATCAATCTGCTGCCGCATCCCCGGCGTGAATTCCCGCCGCGCGTCGCCCAGAAACGCGCGCACTTCGCGCCGCCAGTGTTCGCTGGCACTGTGGCCCGGCCAGCCATGCAGCTTCAGCAAATGCTCGATGGCCCGCCGTAGCGGACTGCGCACGGCGCGTACGGCGGAATCGCCCACGTCCTCGATCTCCTCGATGATGTGGGGCCAGTCCAGATCGTTCACGCGCTCGCCCGATGCCAGCCGCCGCAACAGGGCGGACTGGCGTTCGGACCACACCACGATGTCCTGCGCATAAAGGTCGCCGGGCATTGCCACCCTCCATGCGCAGATTAGCGTGCCCCCGCACGAGGCGGGAGCGGAATCAGCCGCCGACGAGCGCCAGCACCCGCAGCGGGCTGCCGGAGCCACCCTTGATCTTCAGGGGGGCGGCCACAATCACCGCGCCGGTGGCGGGCAGCTTGTCCAGATTGGTCAGGCATTGCAGGCCGAAGCGGCCCTTGCCGTGCATGAAGAAATGCGCCGGGAAGGGCGGTTGAAAGGCGAAGGCCTGACCGGCATCGGTGCCGATGGTCTCGGTGCCGAAGCCGATGACATCGCGCTTCTCGACCAGCCACTGGATGCTGGCGGCGTCCGGGCCGGGGGTATGCGCGCCGTCGGCCTGAACGTTGGCATAATCGGCCCCGGACTTCTTCGACCAGTCGGTGCGCAGCAGCACCCATGCGCCATCCGGAATGCGGCCGTGGGCGGCTTCCCACGCTTCAAGATCGGCGACCGTCAGCAGATGGTCCGGGTTGCTGGCCACTTCCTTCGAGATGTCGATGACGATGGCCGGTGCGATCAGCTTCTCGGGCGGGATGGTGTCCACGCAGTTGTTAGGGAAGTCCTTGCCGCTGACCCAGTGCACCGGCGCATCGAAATGCGTGCCGGTGTGCTCGTTCATGGAAATGTTGTTCCAGTACCAGGCCGGACCACGCTCGTCGTACCGGGACACTTCCTCCATGCGGAACGGCGCGCACTGGCCCCAGTGCGGCGGCAACTGGATGGTGGGGAAGTCCGGCGACAGGGTCTGGGTGAGGTCGATCACCTGCACCTTGCCGGTGGCAAGGTCGGCGGCGAATTGGGTCAGGCTGCTCATGATGTCGTTCCCACAGGTTCCGGGAGGGACAGCGAGGCGACCGTCGCCAGCGCGCCCTCCAGCATTGTGCCATCCTCATCCGCCAGCGCGGCATCGCGCAAACGGCGAATCCAGGCGGCGGCGTCCTCGCGCCCGGCCAGCAGTGCCACCGCGCCGGTGACGCGGGCGAACTTGCTCTGCCCGCGCGCATGCGTATCGCTGTAGCCCTTCACCAGACGGCGGCATTTCAGCAATTCCACGCCGAGCCGGCCGTCGGTGGCAGCGTGCTGCGCCACGAGCGCCAGCCACGCCGCCAGATGCGCCTGTTCGCGCTGGTGGCGCAGCAGGGTACGGCGGCGGGGTTTCAGTGCCGAGATGGCATACAGCGTCAGAAAGCCGCGCAGCGTGCCGGTTTGGATACGCCGCCCGCGCTCGAACAGCTTGCGGACCAGCCCGGACCACATGTCCGAGCGTTCCAGCGCCAGCCCCCATGCAACCGGCAAGGTGGCGCAGATTTCCTCCAGCCTTGGGTGGAAGAACTCGGTGGTGCCGACAAGCTGGTCCGGCTTTGCGGCCACCTCGGCGCGCACGCGGGCGGTGCGGCTGGACCGGGTTTTCAGGTCGGCGACGCGGATCACGTCGTCATACGACATCGCCACCGCAATCTGTTTGGCGGCCTCGGCGGTCAGCGCGAAGCCGTGCCCGGCGCTGTCCAGCTTCAGCAGGCCGGCCACGCGGTCCAGATATTCGTGGGCGTAGGCGGCATCCTGAAAATCCACCAGCCGCCGCACGCCATGGCGCAGCATGTCGCGGGACGGGGCCGGAAAATCCTGCTCGATGCGCTGCACCGCGCGCACCAGTTCCGCGCGCTCCGCCTCGCTGCCGCCGCTGATGATGGCGGGTGCCGGGGCCTGCGCCGGTTTGGCCTCGGGCGCGGCGGAGACGGAGGCAAAGCCCGCTGCGAAGGCGCGCAGGCTGCCCTCCACGCCCACGCCCGCCGCGCGGATGGTCGCCTCGAACGCATCGCGCCCGAACGGCAGCGCCGCACTGCCGGCCAGTGCGCCGAACAGGGCGGCGGAAATCACGCTGCCGCTGCGCTCGGCCATCGCTTGCATGTCGGCGGCCAGAAAGCGCCGCGCGACCTGTGTGGCGGTGGCTGCCACGGTGCCCGCGTCGGCGCGCCCGTCACCCGGTTTGGCCTTTTCCAGCACCGCGAGTGACCGGTGGGAGGAGGCAATCAGCGTGGTCTTGTCCGGCGTGACCAGTCCGCGCTGGATGGCGCGCCCCGCCTCCATCATCTCGGCGGCAATCACCACGTCCACATCGCCCGGCACCGGCATCAGGCTCAGGATCGGCTGGCGGCCGGGCTGCGGGCGCATGATCTCCACGTAGTAGATCGTCGCCCCGGTGCGTTGCGCCACGCCAGGCACCGAGGTGGATTGCGCGAACCAGCCCTCGGCTTCGGCCAGCGCCACAATCCAGTCCGCCAGCACGCCGCCGCCCTGGCCACCCATGGCCAGAATGGCGATGCCGACCGGCTTCTCGAAGGTTTGAATCGAGCCGTCCATCACGCCAGCGCCAGACGGCTGGCATCCCGCCTGCGTTGCAGCGTGCCGATGATGCGGTTGCGGATACCGTCCACGAAGCGTTCAAAACGGCTCGGGTTATGCACGATGTCGGCGCGGTAGAAACTCGGGCACAGCACGGCGGCCTCGGCCACCTCGCCGCAATTGCCGCAGCCGACGCAAGTGTTGTCGATGGCGGCGACCGGATCTTCCTTCAGCGGATCACAGGAATCCTTCACCGACAGGCTGGGGCAGCCGGACAGGCGGATGCAGGCGTGATCGCCGGTGCAGATATCCTCATCCACGCCGAAGCGCGGCTTCACCCGCCGTTCGCCGCGTTTCACCGCCGCGTTGAACTGCGGGCGCTCGCGGCGCTGCCTGTTCAGCATGCATTCGGAAGCAGCAATCACGATCTTCGGCCCGCCATCTTTCGTCGTCAGCGCCTCGCGCAACGTGTCGCGCATCTTGGCCACCGAATAGGTGTTGTCGATGCGCTTGACCCATGTGGCGCCCACGCCGCGCACCGCCGCTTCGATGGGATGGTTGGTGCTGCGTGAGACGTTCGCGGCGCGCGACGAGGGAATGTCCTGCCCGCCGGTCGCGGCCGAGTAATGGTTGTCCACCAGCAGGATCACGCCGTCATGCTTGTTGAACACGGCGTTGGATACGCCGCTGGCCAGACCGTTGTGCCAGAAGCCGCCATCGCCCATCACGGAAATCGGCCGCTTGCCCGCCTTCACCTGCATCGCGGCGGCGGAGGATGCGCCAAGCCCGTAGCCCATCGTGGTCGCGCCGATATTGAACGGTGCGTTGATGGAAAACAGGTGGCAGCCGATATCGGCGGCCACATGGTGTTCGCCCAGTTCCTGTTGCACCAGCTTCATCGCCGAGAAGATCGGCCGCTCCGGGCAGCCGGTGCAGAAACTCGGCGGGCGCGGTGGCACCACCGGCAGCAACGCCTTCACCGCATCGCTGCGCAGCACCGGGCCGGGGTCCGGCGGCGTGCGGGCATCGCGCAGCAGGGCCGGGGCGTGGCGGTCGAGGAATTTGCGCAGGCCATCGACCAGCACAAGGGCGGTGTATTCGCCGCCCATCGGCAGCACGTCCTTGCCGCACAGTCTTGTCGGCACATCGGCCTTGCGCAGAATGGCGTGCAGCGCCTGTTCCAGATAATCCGGCTGGCCTTCCTCCACCATCAGCACCGCGCGCTTGCCACGGCAGAAATCGGCCAGATCCTCGTCGATCAGCGGGTAGGTGACATTCAGCACGTGCAGCGGGATTTTTGATTGGCCCCAGATATCGGCCAGCCCGAACAGTTGCAGCGCGCGCATCACGCCGTTGTACATGCCGCCTTGCAGGATGATGCCGATATCGTCGTGTTCACCGGCAAACGTCTCGTTCATGCCGCGCTCACGGATGAATTTCACCGCGGCCGGCCAGCGCTGTTTGATCTTCTCCTGCTCGTGGATGAATGACGCCGGCGGCAGCACGATGCGCCCGGTGTCGCGGCGCGGGGATTCCAGCGCCTGGGCCAGCGTGAATTTCGGTTTGACGTTGTCCTTGGCGATGAAGCTGCCATGCACGTGGCAGGCGCGGATGCGCAGTTCCAGCATCACCGGCGTGTTGGACGCTTCCGACAACTCGAACGCATCTTCCACCGCGCGCACGATGCTGGGCAGATTGGGGCGCGGGTCGAGCAGCCACATCTGGCTTTTCATCGCAAAGGCGTGCGTGCGCTCCTGCATGATCGAGGAGCCTTCGCCGTAATCCTCACCGATCACGATCACCGCGCCGCCCATCACCCCGCCCGAGGCGAGGTTGGACAGGGCATCGCTGGCGACATTGGTGCCTGCGGTGGACTTCCATGTCACGGCACCCCGGATGGGGTACATCACCGAGGCGGCGAGCGTGGACGCGGCGGAGGCTTCGCTGGCCGAGGCTTCGAAATGCACGCCCAGATCGGCCATGATGTCCTGCGCGTCGGACAGCACGTCCATCAGGTGCGAGATCGGCGCGCCCTGATACCCGGCCACGTAGCCGACGCCGGATTGCAGCAGCGCCTTGGTGACGGCCAGAATCCCCTCACCCCGGAACTCCTGCCCGGCGGTGAGTTTCAGATCCTGCACTTCACGCGCGAAAGAACGCTCGGCCATGCTGATCCCCTGAGTGGCGCGACAATTCAACCTTGAAGGGGTTTTCTGTCAACGCGCACAAGTCTAGCCGAACAGCCGTGCGTCCCACCACACCGGGCGGTGCAACCCGTGGGTCAGGCGGGTGAATTGCGGGTGTTCCGGGTTGAACAGGAAATTCTGCTCCATCCGCGCCACCACGCTCGGCACGATCAGCAGCAGCGACCGGCAGCTTGCCTGCCATGCCGCTCCGAATGCCTTGGCCACCGAGCAGCCCGGATCGTCCCAACCCGGCAGATGCGCCGGGCCCGCCATTTCGTACGTGATGCCATTTGGCACGGTGATCTCGATGAAATGCTGGTGCGGCGGCAACTGCCCGCTGCCATGGGCGAGTTTTTCCAGCATCGCGGTGGAGTAGTGCTGGCTGGCATAGAGGACGGGCGTAGACGTGGTGTTCCAGCGGCCCGGATACAGTTTCGAACTGGCCGCATCGAATATCGGATATGCGCCCTGTGGGTCGCCGATGCGGTAGGCGGTCAGCGCGCGGTCCAGACTCTGCGCCGTCACGCGCTATCCCGCTACGCCGCCGTGCCGTATTGCAACCGCCCCAGAATGCCTTCGACAAGCGGGCGGCCGAACTCACTGGCCAGCACCACGTCCACCGGGCGGCGATGGTCCAGCATCGCGTGGGGGCGAAACAGGAAGGCGCGGGCGGCGTCCGCACTGCCCCAGACCTCGACAGCCAGCGCCCATACCTCGGCCAGACGCGCCACGCGCCCGCTTTCCTCGGCGGTCAGGCGCGCCGCATCGGCGGATTTGCGCCGCCGTGCCAGCGTGGCCCGCGCGACCATGCGATGGGCGAACCCGGCATCGCCGGGGGCGATCGCCGCGGCAAGCCGGTCAAGCGTGGCCAGCGGCAAGCCGTGCTCCACCGCCTGCAACAACGCCAGCGGTGCAAGGCGGGGCAGTCCGGGCAATTCCGCCGCCGCAGATGCGGACATCATCGGGCTCCGTCTCAATTGAGACGCAAAATGAGCTCAGATGGCGGAAACGTCAACTTCGCCGCGGTGCCCCCCAGACCCAGCCAAGTCCGATACGCTGTAACACCGAAGCCACGGCCAGCGACAGCGCCACGGCCACCGAAACGGCCAGCACCAGTGCGGCGGGCAGCGGCACGTGCGTGTGGCGCAGCACGTCGCAGGCCAGTTTGATGAGGATCGGGCTGTGCAGCAGGTAAATCTGCATCGTCCGTGGCCCGAGCCAGGCGAAGCCGCGATACACCGCATTGCCTCCGAGGCTGCGCGCCGCCGTCCAGACCAGCAGCAGGTAGCCGGTTTGCGCCGCCAGATCCTGCCCGCGCCCGTCCAGCGCGGCAGCGGCAATCAGGCATCCCGCGCCTGCCGCCAGCGGCACGTGCCAGACCGGCGCATCCGTGTCCTGTTCCTGCATCGCCAGCGCCCAGCCAAGCGCAGCAAAGCCCAGCCCGGTGCAGGCGGCCAGCAGCGGTTCCACGCCGATCCCGGCGGGCGGAAAGAACGGCTCGATCACGCCGCGCCAGCCCACCATCAGCAGCACGGCCAGCGCTGCCGCCCAGCCCGGACGCCCGGCCACCAATCGCAGCAGCGGCACGGTGGCGGCGCGCACCAGCAACAGCGCGGGCAGGAAATACAGATGCCCGGCCGCAGCACCGCGCCACAGCGCCAGCGGAATGCTGGCCACGCCATCGGGCAGCACCGTCTCCCCGCCCAGCACGCCTGCGCGCTCCCCGGCCATGCGGGTGGCCAGATACAACAGTGAGAACACTGCCCACGGCACCATCAGCCGCCGCGCCGAAGCCAGCAGCATCTGCCCGCCCTCGGCCATGGTGTAGCCCTGTTTGTGGCGTGTCGCGGTGATCCAGCCAT
>CAIPHQ010000416.1 GCA_903864895.1 uncultured Rhodospirillales bacterium | reverse complement strand
GCTGAAGATGCGGTTGCCGGTGATGCTGGAGGCATGGGCACGTGTCTTGAACTCGTGCCCGCCCGCTGTGTCGTGAAGGTAGCTGCCGGTGACGGTCAGTTGATCGGCATCGCCGATATACAGATTGTGGTCGAAGCCGTAGCGCGGGTTGCTTTGCGGCAGGCCGTTATGGTCGATTTCGGAGTTGACGATGCTGACCGTCATGCCGCCGGTGCTGGCGGATGTGGTGCCGCCGGTCAGAATGCCGTCCTGATTGTTGTGGATATGGCTGTTCAGCACGCTCAGCGCGCCGTTGCCCGATTCGAACAGAATCCCCGCGCCGTTTGAGCCGCCGATGCTGGCCGGATGGGTGATGTCGTTGTTGGCCCCGGAGATGTCGAGCCCGCTCAGCGTCAGGCTGACATTGGCGTTGCCCGGCACGTTGATGATGGCGCGGGTGTTGGGCGGGTCCGGCTGCGGGTTGGACAGATAGGCCATGCCGCCCGATGACTGGATGGTCAGGCTGTGGCTGATATCCGGGAAGTTTTCCACATAGGTGCCGGCGGGCACATCAATCACGTCGCCCGCCGACGACCCGGTGATGGCGTCGCTCAGCGTGGCGTAGGTCTGGCCGCTGGTCACGTCGGTAACTGGCATCCGGATTGGCCCTCCGGCAGCCAGTTACAGCGCAGTTCAAAACATATCGCAAGCGGCATTTGCCGCCGGGGGTCAATCCTCGCCCATGCCCAATGACGCATCCTCAGGCGGCAGTGACGGCGGGCGGTGCAGGCGTTCGAAGATCGCCTTGAACTCGGCCTGCATCAGCATCGACGGCACCGCCACGGCTGCGAGGCTGTTGGCGCGCTGTTGCAGCGTGGCCACGATGTCCGGGTGCGCGGCGGCCAGATTGGTGGTCTCGCTGATGTCTTGGGCCAGATTGTACAACTCCACCTTCTGCGGCAGCGTGGCCCCCCAGACCAGTTTCCAGTCGCCCTGCCGGATGCCCGCGCGGAACGACTCCACGTTGTACACCACCTCGGTGCGCGGCGATTTGGCCCCGGTGCTGACCGCGTCCCACACATTCAGGCCGTCCAGCGGCTTGGACCTGGCCGTTGAGGCCCCGGCGAGGGCGGCGATGGTGGGGTACCAGTCCACCACATGCATCATCTCGTCCATCACCAGTCCGGAGGCGATGTGGCCGGGCCAGTTGGCCAGCGCCACCACGCGGGTGCCGCCCTCATACAGGCTGCCCTTGCCGTCGCGGTACGGGCCGTTGTTGCAGGGCAGCGTGACCTTCGACATGTCGCCTTCACCGGCGAACATCTTGTTGGTGGTGCCGCCATTGTCGCTGATGAATACGATCAGCGTGTTCTGCCGCAGGCCTTTCTTGTCCAGCGCCTGCACCACAAGGCCGATCTGGTCATCCATCGCGGTGATGGCGGCGGCGTAGGCGCGGCGGGACGGGTCGGCGATGGCGGCGTATTTCGCCAGATAGGTCTCGGGCGCCTGATACGGCGTGTGCGGGGCGTTGAAGGCGAGTTGCAGATACAGCGGCACCCCGGGGTCATGCGTCTCGATCAGGCGGACGGCATCTTCGCCGAGCAACGTGGTGGTATAGCCCGGTTCCTTCACCACCTTGTTGTCGCGATACCAGTCGGTCACGCCGTGCTGTTCGTGGGTGAAGTAGTCAAGCTCACCGATCAGCGGGCCATACTGGTAATCAAAGCCGCGCTGGCGCGGCCAGAATTGCGGGTCTGCATGGCCCAGATGCCATTTGCCGATCAGCGCGGTGTCATACCCCGCATCCTTCAGCGCTTGCGGCAGCAGAAACTCATCGGTGGGCAGGCCATAGACATGGGCGGACGGGATCACGCCGGTCTGCAGGCCGTAGCGCAGCGGGTAGCGCCCGGTCAGCAGCGCCGCGCGCGTGGGGG
This sequence comes from uncultured Rhodospirillales bacterium, assembly GCA_903864895.1. Taxonomy (GTDB): domain Bacteria; phylum Pseudomonadota; class Alphaproteobacteria; order Acetobacterales; family Acetobacteraceae; genus CAIPHQ01. The sequence goes on along the minus strand of CAIPHQ010000416.1, from coordinate 1,670 downwards.
TGCACATCGGCTGGGCATAGAATGTCTCCAGCCGCACCCCGCCCGCCGCGAGTTGGTCGAGATTGGGTGTCTGGATGTCGGAGGCGTGGAAGCCCACGTCTTTCCAGCCGAGGTCATCGGCGATGATGAACAGGATGTTGGGTGGCGCGGCGCGGGCGGGTGCCGCACCCGCCAGCGCGAGTGCGGCCAGCAACAGACCCAGCCGGACAAACGCGGCGTGCGGCATGGCCATGGCTCCAGTGTCCCCCGGTACAATGTGCCTATAAGACAGGCACACTGAACCGTGAGGCAGCGGCGGTCAATATAATGCCGCTGTCAGTGACCGTATTGCGGTTATTGGGCGGCCAGTGGCGGCGGCGCGCCCTCTCGCACCACCGCTGGCGGGTTCCACACGCCGGTCAGCGCGTCCGGGCGCGGGGCATAGAGCCGCATGGTCAGTGTGAAGCCGCCCGCAGGCGCGGGCAGCCAGTTGGCCTCATGCGCCGCACCTGGGCTGGCGTGCTGGACATACAGATCCAGCGAGCCGTCGCTGTTGGTGGTCATCGGCATCCAGCTGCTCAGCGCGAAACGGTTCAGCGCATTGGCCACCTGAAAGCCTTCATTGTCGTACAGCGTGACCGACCAGAACGCGTCCACCGGCGGCAGTGCGGCCTTGTCGAAATGGATCAGGTAGCGGTTGGCGCCATCCAGCGGCTTGCCGGTGTCGTCCGCCAGATTGGCCGGATAGATCGCGTCTTCCGGCAGGTTGGCACCGAGGCCGAACTGCGCCACCAGCGCGCGCTTGAGGTAGTAATTGCCGTACACGCCCATCGTGTCGGTGTTCATCGACCAGCCATTGGCGACGCGGGCGATGGTTTTCAGCTTCCAGCCGATCAGGTGCTGCGCTTCTTCCGGCACGCTGGTCAGCGCCTGCTGCACCGCCGGGTCCAGTGCCGCGGCATCGAAGCTCTGCCCCGGCACCAGCCCGATGCGGCGCATCTGCGCCAGAATCGGCTGGTCGGTGATGTGCGGCGGCTGGCGTTTCAGCACCTCGGCGGCATAGGCGAAGAATGCGGCGGCGGACATGGTATCCACCTGCCGTTTCGGCGGGGTTTTCATGTCCACTGCCGGGTCCACCGTGCCGGTGACGGATGCGGCCGGCTTGCCCCAGTCCGCCAGCTTGGTCAGCTTGAAGCCCGCCTGAATGTCATGCACGGCGGCGTAGTCGTCCGGCCCGTCGGTCTTGGTGCGGCCGATGATCCAGACATACAGGGTCGGTGCGTCGATGCGCTGCACGCCATCGGGCAGCGTGCCGGTCCAGCCCGGCGGTACCACGGCCATGGTCTGCGGCGCGGTGCCGGTGGTGCGCCAGCCCGGGGAGGCGAAGACGTCCGTCCACATATCCAGCATCGGCAGCAGGTAATAGCGACCATGCGTGTCCGGCGCGGACAGGATCACCGGCCCCTGTGTGAGATCGAGCCACGCCGAGGAATACAGCGTGTCGAAATTCGGCCGCACCACCTCACGCATGTCGGCGGGCGGATAGGCGGGGATGTTGGCGAAGGTGTTCATCGGCGTGGCCAGACCCGCCGGATGCGCTACATTGGTCAGCGTCTTGCGGGTCACCTCCATGGTGACCAGCGGATACAGATAGATATAGGCCTGCACCGCGATGGCATGGGCCTCGGCGG
>CAIPHQ010000415.1 GCA_903864895.1 uncultured Rhodospirillales bacterium | reverse complement strand
TGGGTGAGGTGAAGATCCACGTCATCCCCCCCGGCGGCAGCTTCGACCTGCTGCCGTTCCGGCTGCAATTCCTGCGCGTGGCGCATTCCATCCCCGAGGCGCAGGCGCTGGTGATCCGCACACCCGCAGGCACCGTGCTGCACACCGGCGACTGGAAGCTGGACGCGCACCCCATGCTCGGCCCGCCCACCGATGAGGCGGCGTTCAAGGCGCTCGGCGATGAAGGGGTGCTGGCGATGGTGTGCGATTCCACCAACGCGATGGTGGAAGGCCATTCCGGCTCGGAAGGTGATGTGCGGCAGGCGCTGTCGGCGCTGATTCGCGATCTGGAAGGCCGCGTGGCGGTCACCTGCTTTGCCAGCAACGTCGCCCGCGTGGAATCGGTGGCGCTGGCCGCGCGCGATGCCGGGCGCAGTGTGGCGCTGGTGGGCCGGTCCTTGCGCAATCTGGATGCCGCCGCGCGGGAATGCGGCTACCTGAAAGGCGTGCCGCCGTTTGCCAGCGAGGACGAGGCCAACGACATCCCCGACGACAATCTGCTGATCCTCGTCACCGGCAGCCAGGGCGAGCCGCGCAGCGCGCTGGCCCGCATCGCGGCTGACCAGCATCCGCGCATCGAACTGGGTGAGGGCGATACCGTGGTGTTCAGCAGCCGGGTGATTCCCGGCAATGAACGCGCCATCGGTGCGGTGCAGGACAATCTGGTGCGGCGTGGCGTGCGGCTGATGACCGATGCGGATCACGCGATGATCCACGTGTCCGGCCATCCGGCGCGCGACGAACTGCGCAAGCTGTACCGTCTCGTGCGCCCGCGCTACGCGGTACCAGTGCATGGCGAGTGGCGGCATCTGTCCGCCCATGCGGCACTGGCGCAGGACGCCGGTATCACCGCAGTGATGCTGGAAGACGGCGACATTCTCAGCCTCGCCCCTGGTGCAGCACAGGTGATTGACAGCGCCCCGGTGGGGCGGCTGGTGCTGGATGGTGCGCGGCTGGTGCCGTTGCAGGGTGGCGTGATGGGCGCGCGGCGGCGGATGCTGTTCAATGGCGTGGCAATCCTCAGCCTCGCCGCCGATGAAGCCGGGCGGCTGCGCGGCCAGCCGCGCATCAGCGCCCCGGGGCTGTTCGAGGCGGATGACCCGGAAACCGCCCGCATCATCGCCGAACTCAGCGACTCGATTGCCGATCTGCCCGCACCCTTGCGCCGCGACGACGCGGCGCTGACCGAGGCGGCCAAGGCGGCGCTGCGCCGTGCGCTGGGCAAGCGGTTGCAGAAGCGCCCGCTGGTCGATGTGCATCTGCTGCGGGTTTAGGCAGGCCAATGCACCCGTTTACCGGCTTCGTCCTGTTCGTACTGATCTGGTGGACAGCGCTGTTCGCCGTGCTGCCGTTCGGCACCCGCCCGGTTGCGGAGGCCGATAGCAGCACCGGCTGGCGTGGCGCGCCGGAGCGCCCGCGCATGGGCCGCAAAATCCTCATCACCACCGCAATCGCGGTGGTGCTGTGGGGGCTTTGCTATCTGGTAATCGCCAGCGGCTGGATCAGTTTCCGCGACGGCTGGCTGGCATTGCCTGAGCAATAGGCGCTTTTGCCCGAAAATTGCCCAAAATGCCCACGAATAGGACAAATCCTGTCTGACAGGCGCATTTTTTTCGATAAACAGGCAAATTTTTCGTGGACGGCGCGGGGGCTTAGGGCCAATCATCACGACAGGACGAGGGGTTCCCCTCCTCCTGTCGTGTGACTGGCGTTTCCTCCCTAAACTTGGCCCGCTGCGCTCGTTGGCGCGCGGGCCTTTTTTCTGTTTAGCGTGCGGCCTCAGCGGTGTCACCTGTCTTTGATGCTAAAAGACCGTGTTTCGCGAGATTTTCTTTCGTCGCGGGATTGTGCGGCGCACAATTATTTAGGGGGTCAAATACCGTTGCGGCCAAACGATTGCTGATATGAATGTATCAGGTAGAACGCCGATCTATAGTTGGCGAGTTGTCAGTTTGGGTTGACACTTTGCCCGAGCGGCCCCGGCGTTCCGGTCTGGCGGGAAAGCTCGCACAAGGCTAGGGTCCGGCCCTTGCGGCCCACCCCGTTGCACGGACTCACCCCTGATGCGCCTGTCCCGTTCGCTGCTGCCCACCCTGAAGGAAACCCCGGCGGAGGCGCAGATTGCCTCGCACCGCCTGATGCTGCGCGCCGGACTGGTGCGGCAGACGGCGTCCGGCATTTATGCGTGGCTGCCGGCCGGCTACCGGGTGTTGCAGAACATCGCCCGGATTGTCCGTGAGGAGCAGGACGCCATCGGCACGCAGGAAATGCTGATGCCGACCATCCAGCCCGCCGAGTTGTGGCGGCAGTCTGGCCGGTATGACGCGTACGGCCCGGAAATGCTTCGCCTGAAAGACCGGCACGAGCGGGAGTTGCTGTACGGGCCGACCAATGAGGAGATGATCACCGATATCTTCCGCCAGTCGGTGAAGTCATACCGCGAACTGCCGCAGATGCTGTACCACATCCAGTGGAAGTTCCGCGACGAGGTCCGCCCGCGGTTCGGCGTGATGCGTGGCCGCGAATTCCTGATGAAAGACGCGTACAGCTTCGATCTGGACTATTCCGGCGCGGTCGCCAGCTATCGCAAGATGATGCTGTCCTACATGCGCATCTTCCAGCGCATGGGCGTGAAGGCCATTCCGATGGAAGCCGAAAGCGGCCCGATCGGCGGCAATCTCAGCCACGAATTCATCATTCTCGCACCCACCGGCGAGAGTGAGGTGTTCTATGATGCGGCGTTCGAGGCGATGGATTTCTCGTCGGGCACGTTCTCCCACACGTCGGACGAGGATCTGGAACGCTTCTTCGTGCAGATGACCACGCCGTATGCCGCCACCGACGAGAAGCACGACACCGCCGCATGGGCCAGCGTGGCCGAGAAGCGGCAGGGCCGTGGCATCGAAGTGGGCCATATCTTCTATTTCGGCACCAAGTACAGCGAACCGATGGGCCTGACCGTCGCCGGGCGCGACGGCAGCAAGGTGGTGCCGCACATGGGCAGCTATGGCGTGGGCGTGTCACGTCTGGTTGGCGCTTTGATCGAGGCGCATCACGACGACGCGGGCATCATCTGGCCGGATTCGGTGGCCCCGTTCAAAGCTGCGATTCTGAACCTGAAGCAGGGGGACGCTGCCTGCGACAAGATTTGTGAAGACCTGTATGCGCAGTTCGCGGGCAACGCGCTGTATGACGACCGCGAGGAACGCGCGGGCGTGAAATTCGCCGATGCCGACCTGATGGGCCATCCGTGGCAGATCGTGGTGGGGCCGCGCGGTGCCGCCGCCGGCAAGGTGGAACTGAAGCGCCGCGCCACCGGTGAGCGGCAGGATGTCGACCTCGCCGGCGTGCTGGCCCGTATCGGCTGAGATGTTCGGTCCCTTCGAGCGCGCGGTTGCCGGGCGCTACCTGCGCGCGCGCAAGGGGGAACGCTTCGTCTCGATCATCGCGATCTTCTCGCTGGTCGGCATCGCACTCGGGGTGGCGACACTGATCGTTGTCACCTCGGTGATGAGCGGGTTTCAGACCGAACTCGTCTCCCGCGCGCTGGGGGCCAACGGGCATGTGAGCATCGAGGCTTATGCCGGGCAGAAGATCGAGGGCTATGAGGCGCTGGCGGCCAAGCTGCGCGCCATTCCCGGCGTCACCTCGGTCCTGCCGCTGGCCGACGGGCAGGCGCTGCTGACCACCGAACAGGGCGGCATTCGTGGCGGACTGGTGCGCGGCATCACGCAGGCGGACCTGAAATCACAGGCCATCGTGGCGGACCACATCATTGAAGGCACGCTGGACGCGTTTTCCGGCGACGACGCAATCGCTGTGGGCGTGGGGCTGGCTGCGAGTTTCCGCCTGACCACCGGCAGCCTGCTGACGCTGACATCCCCGAAAGGCGCTGCCACCGCCTTCGGTTCGGTGCCGCGCATCCGCGCCTACAAGGTGGTGGCGGTGTTTGATGCCGGGCTGAACGACTACAATAACTCTGTGGTGTTTCTGCCGCTGCCGATGGCGCAGATCTATTTCCAGATCCCCAACGCCATCACCGCGCTGCAACTGCGCGTGGCCGACCCGGAGCATGTCGAGCGTCTGGTGCCCGCCATCCGTGAGGCGCTGGGCAACCGGCAGGTGCTGCTGCGCGACTGGCGGCACACCAACGACCAGATCATCGGCGTGCTGCGGGTGCAGAAAGACACCATGTTCATCGTGCTGGGCATGATTGTGCTGGTGGCGGCGTTCAACGTGATTTCGTCACTGATCATGCTGGTGAAAGACAAGCGCGCGGGCATTGCGGTGCTGCGCACGCTGGGGGCCAGCAGCGGGGCCATCCTGCGCATTTTCCTGATGTGCGGCGCGTTCGTTGGGGTCTCGGGCACCGTCATCGGCACGGTGATCGGCATCGTGTTCTGCCGCAACATCGTCGCCATTCAGCACATCGTCGAACAGATCAGCGGCGGGCAGGTGTTCGATTCCTCGGTATTCATGCTGACCCGTCTGCCCAGCACGGTGGATTGGGGCGATGTGGCCCGCGTGGTGGCGCTGGGGCTGATCCTGTCATTGCTCGCCACACTCTATCCAAGCTGGCGCGCCGCGCGTACCGACCCGGTGGAGGCGTTGCGCGGTGAGTGAGGCGCTGGAACTGCGCGGCGTGCAGCGCATCTACCGCTCTGGCGCGGGCACGTTGCCGATTCTGCGCGGGGCGGACCTGACGCTGCGCGCGGGCGAGATTGTCGCCCTCGCCGCCCCCTCCGGCAGCGGCAAATCCACGCTGCTGCATGTGGCGGGTCTGCTGGACAAGCCGGACGGCGGCAAGGTCTTCGTGGGCGGGCGCGATGCCGGGGCAGGCAGTGACGCGCAGCGCACCGCCATCCGCCGCGACTCGATTGGCTTCGTCTATCAATTCCACCACTTGCTGGGGGAGTTCACGGCGCTGGAGAACGTGGTGTTGCCGCAGATGATTGCGGGCAAATCCCGCAATCAGGCTGCCGTTCGGGCCGCCGAATTGCTCGGCGCGTTCGGACTGGCGCAGCGCGTGCAGCATCTGCCGGGCAAACTTTCGGGCGGTGAACAGCAGCGCGTGGCGATTGCCCGGGCACTCGCCAATGCGCCGAGCGTGCTGCTGGCCGATGAGCCCACCGGCAATCTGGATGTCGGCACCGCTGGCGTGGTGTTTGACGAATTGCTGTCCGTGGTGCGCCACCACGGCGTGGCGGCGCTGATTGCCACGCACAATCCGGATCTGGCCGCGCGGATGGACCGCACGGTGACGCTGCGCGACGGAAAAGTGGTCGAGGTCTGATGCCGCACGCCGATTTTGTTCATCTGCGCGTCCATTCCAGCTACTCGCTGAGTGAAGGCGCGATCAAGGCGGACAAGATCGCCAGCCTTGCGCGTGATGCCGGAATGCCCGCCGTGGCGATTGCCGACAGCGGCAATCTGTTCGGCTCGCTGGAATTCAGCCAGGCGTGCAGCGGCAAGGGCGTGCAACCCATCATCGGCTGCCAGATCGCGCTGGCGCGCCCCGATGCACCGCGCGCCACCCCGGACCCGATTGTGCTGCTGGCGCAGAACGCGGCGGGGCTCGCGAACCTGCAACGCCTGTCCTCGTTCGGCTTTCTGGAAACCGAACCCGGCCTGAAGCCGCAAGTGCCGTTCGAGCGCATTGCCGGGCACGCCGAAGGCCTCCTGCTGCTGACCGGCGGCACGCTGGGGCCGATTGCGCGCCTGCTGTCGGAAGGCCAGCGTGAGGAAGCCGAGCGCCTGTTGGCGCGCTTTGCCGAAGCCTTCCCGGACCGTGTGGCAATGGAGTTGCACCGCCACGGTCTGGCCATCGAACGCGCCATCGAACCCGGCCTGATCGGGCTTGCCGACTCACTGTCGGTTCCCCTTGTGGCCACCAACGACTGCATGTTCGCGCGTCCAGACATGCATCTGGCCCACGACGCGCTGCTGTGCATCGCCGAAGGCCGCCAGCAATCCGACCGCGACCGCCGCCGCGTGACGCCGGAACACTGGTTCAAATCCGCCCCGGTGATGCGCGCGCTGTTCGCCGACCTGCCGGAAGCCTGCGACAACACGCTGGCCATCGCCCGGCGCTGCGCGGTGATGGCGGAAACCCGCAAGCCGCTGCTGCCGGTGTGCCCAAAGGTGCGCGAGGGTGCCACCGAGGAGGAAACCGTGCGCGCCATGGCCGTCGAGGGGCTGGAACACCGCCTCGACGCGATGGCGACGGATACCGCCACGCGCACCAAATACCGCGAGCGTCTGGCGTTCGAACTCGACGTGATCGCCAAGATGGGGTTTCCCGGCTACTTCCTGATCGTCGCGGATTTCATCCAATGGGCGAAAGGGCAGGGGATTCCGGTGGGTCCGGGCCGTGGCTCCGGCGCCGGTTCGGTCGCCGCATGGGCGCTGACCAT
>CAIPHQ010000414.1 GCA_903864895.1 uncultured Rhodospirillales bacterium | reverse complement strand
CAGCCCGCGCGCGCTGTGCATCGTGGAGCACCCCGGCAGCGGCGTGCTCGACCTCGGCATTGCCGTGCACACCAATCTGAGCCCGGCGCAAATCCATGCCGCCCACGCGGCCGGCGGCAACGGTGAATACGATCCGCTGGAACTGGTGCCGGTAGCCGGGTTGCCCGCGTTTCTGGCCCGCCACGCCGGGCACGTGACCCGGCAGGCCCCGGTGTTCCTGCGCCATGCCGGGCTGTTGCCCGGCTGAACGCGCAGCGGCCAGACCGCAAGCGCGCTGGCCACATGGCCCGGCGCGTGCCACATGTCATCTTCAACCGCTTGCCGGGAAGGAAGCCATGAGCTTCAAGCCGAATTACAACCAGCAGCGAGCGGAACGCAATCGCGCGAAAGAGGCCAAAAAAGAGGCCAAACGCGTCGAACGCGATCAGCTGGTCGCACGCCGCAAACAGCAACAGGCCGGGGACGAAGAACCGTCCGACGCAGCATCCGAGCCGACTTCGGGAGGTACCGATGCCGCCTAAAAAGAAGATCCTCAGCACGTTCATCGCCTTCGACGTGCTGTACGCCGACGGCACGCGCAGTTCCAACCGCCGGGTGCCGTTCACCGAACTGGGCGGGCTGGACGGCGATACGCCTGCGCTCGCGTTCATCGCGGCACAGGACCATGAGATCGGTGTCGCCTCCGGCAAGCCACGGCCGGAGATTCGCACCATCATGCGCTCCCCGCTGAAACCCAGCCGGGAATAGCCGCCCGCCCAAACCGGGGCAGGCGGTGCCGCAGCCTATTTGCCGATGGCGTAGAACGTCGCGTTGTTGATGGCATACACCGTCCCGTCCGGGCCGATCACCGTCATGGTGTAGGCTTCCGGGCGCGGCGTGTTCAGCAGCAGCGATTCACTGATCAGCCCGGTTTTCAGATCCCAGTGATACAGGTGCCCGTCCTCGCTGTTGGCGATCACGGTGCCCTTGGTGATGTCCACCGCCGCCGAGTTGATGCACCACTCATAGCGCGGATACAGGCTGGTGCCGGGCACCAGCGACGTGCCGGGGTAGTTGGTGGGGCCAAGCACGCTTTGCACCACCGCCATCGACTGCACGGCGGGCAGCAACTGGTCCGGCGCTGCGGTTCCCGGATCGACAATGGCGATGCGGTTCAGCCCGTCGCCGGTGCCGATTCCCTGATAGTTGTTGTATTTGGTCATCAGCAGATAGCTGGACGGGCCGGTGTAGGACGGCACCACGCTGGCGGGTACCACGGATGTGGTGTTGTCCCAGCCGAACGGGCCTGGAGTCTTGATGGTGGCGAGCGCCGCATCAAAATGCAGCAGCCAGCCGCGATCATTATGGTTCGGGAAAGGCTGCTCCAGCACGCCGAAATACACGTCGCCATCCGGGCCAACCATCGGTGAGGCCGAACTGTCATTGGACACCCAAGCCGCCCAGCCGCTGGACGGGTCCACCAGCGACACCTTGGCGTTGGTGGCCAGCGTGGTGCTGTTCAGCGCCAGCAGATAGCCGGATGAGCCATTGCTGACCGGGACATAGATGGTCTTGCCGTCCTTGGAGACGGCCGGGGCCGCATTGGTGGGCACCTGCGTCATCGAGGACAGGCCGGAGGCGGTGGTGGCGGAGACCCATGTGCCAACGCCGGAGGCAGAGATACGCGCAATCCCGCTCTTCAGCGCCTTGCCGGTGGAATCGGTCAGCCCGGTGCCGGACACGGTGAAGCCGAAATACAGATTGCCCGCCGCATCGGTGGCCAGCGGCGTGCTGATTTGCAGCCCCTTGTTGAAGGCGGCCTTGTTGGCGGAGTAGGCCGAGGCCCCGTAGAATATGCTGTTGGCCACCGTGCCGGTGGCCAGATCCGGGTTCAGCCGGGTTGTCACCACGCCACCCGGCCCGGCCACGCTCAGCCGGTTCTGCTGCGACAGCACCGCAGGCAGCGGCGGGTACCAGTTGTGCGCGGGCGGCGTCCAGCCGGTATTCAGCGTCCACAGCAGCGCCCCGGTGGCCCCGGCCCGCGCCTCGATGCGGAAGCCGCCGGTGGCGGTGCCTTTCACCGGCAGCAGCACGGTGTTGGCGGCCGTGATCATCGGGCTGGCGTAGTGGATCAGCAATTCTCCGCCGCTCAACTGCGGCGCGGCATCCACGGCGGCGGTCCAGTGGATCGACCCGAACGCCTGCGGCGGCGTGGCAGACTGGCCGGTATGCTGGGCGTTGCCCGCAAAGCCGCCCCATGCAGGCGGACTGGCAGCGTTCGCACCAGCCAGCGGGGTAGCCAGCGCGAACGCCGCCAAGTTCAACATTGCGATCCGGCGCACCTGATTTCTCCAAGAATTGTGTGTCAGCACAATAGCCGTTGCCGACGGCCGCGGGAATCATTGATATGTGAACATGGTTGCACAAAACAGTGCAATTCCAGTTCATTCCATCCGCGCCAGTATCAGGCTGTGCCTCCTAATGCGGCGGCAGATGCAGGATGTGCCACGCCTGCTCCTCAATCACCGGATAGGCCGTGGCAATGGCCTGCGCCACGGCCGGAGTGAACTGGCTGTCCGGGCGGGTGATGACGAAGGAAAACGCATGGTTTTCGATCATCGCGACGATCAGTTGCTCGTCCCATAGTCCGGTGCTGGCCAGTTCATGAAAGATTGCCGGCTCCCACGGCACCCCTTTGCCCGATTGCATCAGCATGACCATATCGGTGGACAGCACCGGCTTCGGCGCGGCCCCGACCCGATCCTGCAAGGCTTGCAGCTTTTCACGGTCCGCCGGGCTGTTCGGCCCGAAATCGCGCGCCACCGGCAGCGCTGCCAACTGGGCCAGCAGCAGCAGCGGCACGAGCAGGCCCAACATGCGCGGTGGTGCCGGCACATTGTTCTCGCCAGGGCTTTGTTGCTCGGCCACGGCAGCCACCATCAGGCCAAGGACGACACTCAGAACTGCCATCCACTCGACATAATAGTTGAGCCCGCCGCCGGACTTGCCAAGCGCCATCAATGAGCCGGTGGACAGCACCAGATAGAGCGACAGCATCGCCATGGCGCGCAAATTCAGGTTGTGGCGCAGAGCCTGCCGGACCGCGGCGAACCCTGCCCGGCGATGACCGGATGCCACCTGTCGCCACGCCACCACCACACCAACCACGGCCAGCAGCAGAAAGACCGCCTGCGGTAGCTGTCCCAGAAGCTGATCGGCCATCAGGCTCAGGCTGAACCGATTGATATTGTAGAGCGTAAGGTGCCGCAGAAAGCCGCCATCGGTTATCCATGTCAGTACTGCCAGCGGAATACCGCCGGCCAACAGCCCGAAGCCGAACAACCGGAGCGCAAATTTCGGCTCAATCAGCAGCAGCACCAGCAGCATGGACATCGGGGCCAGCAGGCTGGTTTGCTTGGTGAACACCGACATCACAAACAGCACCATCGCCCCGTAATACGGCCCGCGCCGCCCCTCCGCCGGCATCGCGCAGCGCAGCCCCGCAAAGCTCAGCGCCACCGCCAGCATGTCCACCCGCAGCAGCGGCGACACCGCGATGACCGGCCAGAAGCTGAAATAGACAAGCCCCCCGGCCGCCGCCCCCAGATTTCGAGCAAGGCGGGCCATACCCGGCCGCGCCGCGCGCATCACCACGGCGGCAATCAGGCCGCCGGTCAGCAGCGTGGCCAGCACCGACACGCCACGGCCCGCTTCCAGCGGGTTGATGCCGAGCACGGACAGTCCGTGGACGCAAAGATGGTATAGCGGCGGATAATGAAAGACGATGAACGGATACCGGGTGATGTCGCCATACATCCGGCTGCCGGGAATCAGCATGGCCTGCTGCCAGACAATGCCTTCCGCATCGAACACCTCAAACGGGTAGGCAATTTCTGCCAGCGCGTAGCGCAGATACAGCACAAACCGGAGGGCCAGCACCAAGATCACAACACCCAGCAAAACAATGGACAGCATCTGGGCGGGCGTGCGGCGCGGCAGTTGCTGGCTCATCGTCATGCTCCAGGACGGTTCGGTCTGACAGGCGGCACACGGTCAGCGATAGGCTGGCCTTGCCTGCAGCAGCATCTGTTTGCCGAACGGCTTGAACGGTGAGGCCAGATAAGCGGCGATCAGCCACGGCGAGACCGGCAGGCGGGATTTGACGCTCAGCGGCAGGAAGCGCGGCTTGACGCCCAGCACCTCATATCCGTTTGCAGTCAAGAAATCCGCCAGACTAATATGCGAATAGGGCGCAACATGTGTGTAGTCGTCGTAATACTCGCGATAGGCATATCGATAGTTCGGCTGCAAGATGGTAAGAACACCACGATCCGACAGCTTCGGGCGCAGCCCCTCCAGCACGCGGCTGAAATCTGGTTGGTGCAGATGCTCGAACAGGTTGCTCGCCATCACGAAATCCACGCCCCGATCGGGCAAGAAGGCAAGATCGGCGACATCACCCACAACGCTCTCCACCCCCGCAGCCAAATGGTGCGGAAATCCGGGCCAGCTATCAATAGCAATCCGCCGGCGGGCCACGACACTATTGATGAAGTTGCCATAGCCGCAGCCGAGGTCCAGCACACAATTGTCCGGCCCAATCAACCGGCTGAAATGAAACCGCCAGAGAGCCTGCCAGACGATGTCACGCTTTGCGTCCGGTGTCAGGCGGGATTCGTGATAAGCGCTACTCACGGTATGGTTCCTTTGCTGCGCCAGCCCAGCACGACCCCCGCAATCATACGGCAGCCCACCTGGAAGGCGCGCAGATTGTTGGTGTTGCCGCCCTTACTTTCGCCTACGCGGGCATGAAACGTAATGGGGCATTCCACCACGACATGCCCTTCCTGCAGCGCGATGTCGAGGAAATGCGCGTTGAATTCAAGGTTGATCGCCGAATT
>CAIPHQ010000413.1 GCA_903864895.1 uncultured Rhodospirillales bacterium | reverse complement strand
TCGAGCGGCAACGAAGCCACGCCGATCGTGGTGCGGGAATGCCGCCCGGCGTCGCCGAACACGTCCACGCTCAGGTTGCTCGCCCCGTTCATCGGCACCGCGTGCTGCGTGTAGCCCGGCACGGCGGCGATGAAGCCGCCGAGGCGGACCACCTGCACCACCCGGTCCAGATCGCCGCCGCAGGCGGTCTTCAGATGCACCAGCAGGTTGATGAAGCTCTGGCGGCAGGCGGCTGCCGCCTCCTCACCGCTGACGGTGCCGCCCACGGTGCCCGCCCATGCCACCTTGCCCGCGATGGTGGGCAACTGCCCGCTGATGAACACCAGATCGCCCGCGATCACATAGGGCACGTAGTTGGCGATGGGTGCCATCGGGGCGGGCAGGTCGATGCCCAGTTCCTTGAGGCGTGCGTCAATCCGGCCGGCCATTTGTCACTCCGTCTCGCGTCAAAAACTACTTCACCACCCGCAACCCGCGCCGCCGCGCCTGCGCGTCACCGCGCGGCAGGTCCAGCGGCAGCAGCGGCGGGCCGCTCTCGGTCTCCGACTCTTCCTCGACTTCGGGGCCGGGAAGGTCGGCGCGGCCCAGATACTGCACCGCCAGCGTGCGGAACACATAATCCAGCACGGACGTCGCGCGTGTCACCGACGGGTCACCCTCCACCACGCCGGCCGGGCCGAAGCGGGTGTGGGTGAAGGCGTCCACGAACTCCTCCAGCTTCACGCCGTGTTGCAGGCCCAGGCTGACCGACTGCGCGAAGGCTTCCATCAGGCCGCGAAACGCGGCGGTTTCCTTGGGCAGGGTGATGGCGATTTCGCCCAGGCCCCCGTCCTCATATTCGCTGGTGCGCAGGAACACCCGGTGGCCGCCCACCGAGGCCTTCTGCGTGCTGCCGGCATGGCGCGCGGGCAGGTCGCGGCGGCGCGGGGCGGCGGGTTTGGCCTCGGCGGCGGGGGCGGCCACGCGCGGGCGGGCGGGCAGGGCGTGCAGCACCGGGGCGAGTGCGTCATGCATCGCGGCGTGCGCGGCGGCGTTGGCGTGCGGGAACTGCGAGCGCCCGGCGAGTGTGGCGGCCAGCGCCGCCTCGGCGGTCAGGCCGCGGGCGGCGAGCCATGCCTGCGTGGCGCGGGTGAGCGTGCCGCGCTCGGTCAGCGGGCCAAAAGCGGGGGCGATGCCGCCGGTCTCCACACCCAGCAACGCCTCGGCGGGGCCGGGGGCGGCGGCGATCAGATGCACTTGGCCGGGCAGATCGGCCGTGGCGGCGCGCAGGCGGGCCAGAATCGCCACCGCGCGGTCACGCCCGGCCTGACTGCCGTAGTCCAGCCCGAGGGCCGCCAGCAATCCGGCCAGATCGGCCACGCCCACGCGCAAGGCGGGCGCGGACGGGGCGGCGAAGTGCAGGGCGGCGGCGGCGGTGCGCAGGGCGGCGTCCAGCGCGTCCAGATCAACGCCCTCGCCGGGCAGATGGAAGGCGGCGAGGTTCAGCACGATCGCGGGGTTCGCGGCATCGCCCTGCCACAGCGGGGCGGCAGCCGTGGCGCGGCGGGTCAGCAGCAATTCGTGCAGATCATGCGCAAGGTCGCCGCCGCCCCATCCGGCCAGCCGGGCGCGCAGCGCGATGGGGCCGATCCATGCATCGGCGGCGGATTCCAGACTGGCCGGGCCATGGCCCTGGGCCAGCGCGGCCAGCGCCTCGGCGGCGCTATCCTCCCACGCGGCGGGCAGGCTGACGTATCGCGGGGCCGAGTCGGGGTCGGCGGCAGCGGACAGGCGGCGCAGGCGCACACCGCGCCACAGGCCGCCGGGTTGGGTCTTGATGCGCTTCATGGGCGGCATGTTATGGGCGGTTCCGCCCGCCCGGAAGCACATTTTGTGGGCCGGTGCGGCCCGACCCACAGAATCCTGTGGGTAACCCAATTTCGCACGGCGGCATGGACCGGCGCGCCCAGCCGCCGTATAACCGTGCGCATGACCATCGGCACGCGCATTTTCACCTGGTTCCATGGCCGCGAAGTCGGCCGTGATGCCTCCGGCAACGTGTATTATCAGGACAAGCGCGCCGCGCCCGAAACGCGGGTGCGCCGCTGGGTGATGTACGCCGGGGAGCCGGATGCCAGCGCGGTGCCGCCCGAGTGGCACGCATGGCTGCACTATACCACCGATGCGCCGCTGACCCCGCCGCCGCGCGTGTGGCTGAAGCCGCACCGCGCCAACGCCACCGGCAGCGCGCTGGGCTACCGCCCCGCCGGGCACGACTATCAGGGCGGCAACCGTGCGCGGGCCACCGGCGATTACGAGGCCTGGACCCCCGACGCCGCCGCGCTGCCGCCGCCGCGCGCCTGATCCCAGCCCATGGCCCAGCGCAACGCGGCGGAACTGATCGCAGGTGCCGTGGTGATCGCCGTCGCCGTCGGCTTCCTCGGCTACGCGGTGGCCAACACCGGGCGCAGCGTGGGCGGCGGCTACACACTGCACGCGCGCTTCGACCGGATAGACGGGCTGACCATCGGGTCTGACGTTCGGGTGGCAGGCGTGAAGGTGGGCAGCGTGGCGCGCGCCGAGATCGACCCGCAGACCTATCAGGCCAAGGTGGATTTCACCGTGACGGGCGGGCTGAAACTGCCGAAAGACAGCAGTGCCGCCATCACCAGTGATGGTCTGCTGGGCGGCAAGTATATCTCGCTGGAGCCGGGCGGGGCGGATGCAATGCTGGACAACGGGGCCACGGTGACGCTGACGCAATCCTCGGTCAGCATCGAGCAACTGATGGGCAAGTTCATCTTCGGCAGCGTCGGCGGGGCCAAGCCCGCAGGCGACGCCGCCACGACGCCCGCCGCGCCGAAATGAGCGCCGCAGAGCTTCCTCCCGCATGGCCCGGCCCGGATGGCGCGCCGCTTTCCTGCCGCGAGAAGCTGAAAGTGCTGGCGGAAAACCACACCGAACTGGCGCAGACCATGCAGGACGCGTTCGAGGACGCGGTGCTGATGGGCGTGGATGAGGCGGCGATGCGCGGCATTTTGCGCGGCATGGCGGACCGTCTGGTCAGCCCCAAGCGGGCCGCGCGCGCAGCATGAGGCGGCTGGCCGCGCTGCTGGCGCTGCTGCCGCTGGCAGCGGTGGCGCAAACCACCACGCCAACCCAGCCTCCGCCAACCCAGCCCCCGCCAACCCAGCCTCTGGCCAACCAGCCTCTGGCCAACCAGCCTGCGGCCGCCCCGCCACCGCCGTCCGACCCGTGGCTGGCCCGCCCGGTGGCCGAGATCATCGCGCTCGACAAGATCACCGCCCGCGCCGTGCCGCTGACCATCAAGACCGGCCAGACCGCCACATTCGGCGCGCTGAGCATCACGGTGCGCTACTGCATGGTCCGCCCGCCGGACCAGATGGCCGACGCCACGGCGTATTTCGACATCATCGACACCACGCAGGCCGCACCGCCCTTCCACGCGTGGATGATCCTGTCCGCCCCCGCCGTGTCGATGCTGCAACACCCGATCTACGATATCCGCCTGTCCGGCTGCCATGCCTGACCTGCCCGCAAACGCCGCGCTGCTGCTGGATCTGGACGGCACGCTGCTGGACATCGCGGCCACGCCCGGCGCCGTGGCCGTCGCCCCCGGCCTGCCGGAAGACCTGCTGCGCATCCGCGCCGTTTTGGGCGATGCGCTGGCCATCGTGACCGGCCGCCCGGTGGCGCAGGTGGAGGCGCTGCTGCCCGGCATCGCTTATGCCGTGGCCGGTGAGCATGGCGGCGCCATCCGCTTCGCCCCCGGCGGGGCGGAAGACCGGGTGGCACTGCCGCCCTTGCCGGAAGGCTGGCAGGACGCGGCGGCGGCACTGATCGCCCAGCATCCGGGCGCGCTGCTGGAAACCAAGGCGCGCGGCTTCGCGCTGCATTACCGGCTGGCACCGGACGCCGGGGCGGCCATCGAAGCCGGGTTGCGCGCCATTCTCGGCAACCAGACCACGCATCGCGTGCTGCCCGCGCTGATGGCCTACGAAGTCAAGCCTAGGGGGGCGGACAAGGCCACCGCCGTCGCCGCGCTGATGGCACGCGCGCCGTTCGCGGGCCGGGTGCCGGTGTATATCGGCGATGACGTGACCGACGAGGACGGCATGCGCGCCGCCCGCGCGTTGGGCGGGGTGGGCTGGCGCGTGCAGGACGTGTTCGGTGACGCCGCCGGGGTGCGGGCGTGGCTGGCCACGCTGTTCCCGCGCCCCGCCTGACCTGCTTCTAGCCCAGCGAGCGGTGCATCCGCCGCAGCGCCAGCCCGAATTGCAGCCAGCTGATGCCCTGCACCAGCAGTTCCACGCCGATCAGCGTGCCCAGCACCCACAGGCCGGACCACGGCAGCGTGCTGAACAGCGCCACGCCCAGCGCCACGCTGACCGCGCCGCCCAGTGCCAGCACCCACCACCCCGGCACTTCGCGGTGGCGCAACGCCAGCACGATGCGCACCACGCCGCCCACGGCCAGCGAGATCAGCAGGAAGATGGTGATCCACACCGAACCGGTCACCGGTTCCTGCATGATCAGCACGCCGCCCGCCACGTACACCGCGCCCGCAATCAGGTTCAGCACAAGCGTCAGCCCGCTGTGCTTGGTGGCGAAGGCGTGGATCACCTGCGCCACCCCGCCCACCAGAAACGCAATCCCGATCAGCATCACGCTGAACAGCGTCACCGCCACCACATCGCCCAGCGCGATGATGCCCAGCGCCAGCAATGCGACGCCCAGCGCCACGAACCAGCCCCATTTCGAGACGATTTTTGCGTAGGCGAGCCCGATCAGCGGGCGGGCTGTGATTCCGGACATGTCGGTTCTCCGTGCCGGTTGCGAGGGATGTTCAAACCAAACTCTGGCCGCGCGGGGCGCCGCGCCGCATCAGGTAATGGGCTGCGCCACGTGCGCCAGATAGCCGCGCCGGGTCAGCAGGCGCTGATACCACGCATGCAGATGCGGCAACTCCGGGCGGGTGAAGTCCATGTTGAACCAGCGATGCGCGTGGCAGCCGAAGGCCACGTCCGCCAGTGTCAGATCGGCACCGCACAGGAATGGCTGCGTGGCCAGGCGCGCGTTCAGCACGCCCCAGTATTGGCTGACCGTGGCAATGGCCGCGTTGATCGAAGCCCAGTCGCGCGCGGCAGGCGCGGTGCGTACCAGACCCGCGAACACCACGCCTTGCGGCGGGCCCAGCGCGGTTTG
>CAIPHQ010000412.1 GCA_903864895.1 uncultured Rhodospirillales bacterium | reverse complement strand
GAAGGCTCGGCGATGCCGGCCTTGCTGCTGAAAGTCGTGTTCGACCAGATTGAGGCGGGGCCTGTGCCGTTCTTTATTCGCCCGGTCACACGGGGCCTGTCACGCGCGGTCAAGCAGCGGCTGGTGCAACCGCAGATCGAGCGGCATCTGGATTTTCTGGAAGCCGAGCTTGGCAGTGCCCCCTATTTTGCGGGTGATTCGCTGACGGCGGCCGACATCCAGTTGAGCTTCCCGCTGGAGGGGGCGGCGGCGCGCGCAGGGCTCGATTCGCGGCGCCCAGGGCTGATGGCGTGGCTGGAACGCATCCATGCCCGCCCGGCCTATCGCCGTGCCATCGAACGCGGCGGGCCGTACGCGCTCTAGCGCGGGCAATTCTGCGCTACCACTTGGTTGGTAACGCGGTATAACGCGACATATGGCTACACATACTTGGACCGGCAGCGAAGGAGTCTGGACAGACCCCACGAAGTGGTCAGACGGTGCCGTGCCGGGGCTTGATGATTACGACATTATTGCGTCTGGCATTGTGAGTCTGCCCAGTGACGCAAACTGGGATGCGCTGAATATCAACCTTGGCGCGGCGAAGCCCGAAGATGCGCCGGTGCTGCAACTGGATGGCGGCTCTCTCGGCTATTTCACCACCGTGCAGAGCACGGCAGACCAGGCCTTCGCGACGCTGGAGATCAGCGGCGTCACCGGTTTCGCGGGCGTTATCGACGCCTCGGCCGGCGGGGGCAAATTCACGATCAGGGCTGGCGAGGGACCGGGTGAGGCGCTGGTTCTGCTGGACGGTGCCTACATGGATGCCTCGGGCGGCGACACCATCGAGCTTGCCGGGACGCTCGACAATCACGGCGTGATCGAAGTCGAGTCCGGCAGCCAGTTCATCGACAACGGTGTGCTGGCCATGGCGAGCGCCTCTTTTGAAGTATACGCGGGTGGCACGCTGGGTGGCAGCGGCGTGGTCCAGATCGGCATGTACAGTTCACTGCATCTGGATGCAGGGGCGGGCATCTGCGCGCTGCCGGTCACGTTCACGGATGTTGGCGGACGCCTGTTGCTGGGCGATCCTTCCGCGTTTACCGGCGAGATCTTCAATTTTCAGCAAGGCGACCTGATTGACCTGACAGCGACACTGGCGAATGCCGCAACGTATGATGCCACCAGCGGCGTTCTGACCGTGAGCGAAAACGGCAGCGTGGTTGCAACGTTGACCGTTCATGGGCCGGCCAGCGGTGCCATGAAGGTGCTGCCGGATGGCAATGGCGGCACGCTGGTGGAACCGCTGGGCACGCAGGACCGGCTGTACTACACGGCCGGGGCGGCTGACCACGCCATGCATGGCGATGCGGCGCGCCAGCTCACTACCAAAGCGGGGGCTGCCATCAACGGCACCGGCGTCAAGATCGGCATCATCTCGACCAGTTTTGACGCGCAGCCCGGCGCCGGTGCGGCAGACCCGGCCAATTACGCGGCTTTGACCGGGCATCTGCCGCTGAACGCGGCGTCCGGGACGTCGGCGGTCACCGTGCTCAGCGACGCGTCCGGGCCGGGCTACGACAACGAAGGTCTGGCGATGGCGGAACTGGTGCACCAGTCCGCACCGGGCGCGCAGTTGTACTTTGCCAGCGGCGATGGCGGGCCAGATGCGCTGGCAGCCGCGGTGACGGCGCTGCAGAATGCCGGCTGCACCGTGATCGTGGACGATCTGACCTATTGGCAGGAGCCGTTTTTTCAGATCACCGGAGCGGTGGATCTGGCCATCCGTGCCGCTGCTGCCAGTGGCGTGAGCTATTTCACCTCGGCCGGCAATGCCGGGGCGGCCGCCTACCAGGCAGCCTTCGCCCCGGCAGACGTGACCTTGCTGGACGGCCGCACGGCGGCCGCGCAGGTGTTTTCCAACGGCACGCCTTATCAGACCCTGATGCTGCAGGGCGGCGTGACCACCACCATCGCGCTGCAATGGGCGGTGCCTTGGCCTGCCAGCGGGCAGACAGTGCCGGATTTGCTGACCTGCGGCCTGTTCGATGCCAGCGGCGCGCTGGTGGCATCCGGCACTCAGGCCGGGGCAAGCACTTCGCCCGCAGGTTACGGCACTGCGCCTGAAACCCTGCTGACCTTCACCCCGGCGGAGACCAGCCAATACAGGCTGTATATCGCCGGTGATCTGCCCGCCGGGGTCACGTTCAAATACATCCTTTACGGCACGCTGGACGGCGCCACGACAGTGCCCGGCACCATTGATGATCCGGCAGCCACCGCCGGCACTGTGGCCGGACATGCCATGATGCCCGCAGTGACCGCCGTGGGCGCGGTGGATTTTGCCACCACGCCCGCCTATGGCAGCCCGGTCAGCTATGCCAGCTACTACTCCAGCGCCGGCGGGTCCCAATTGCTGTTCGACTGGCAGGGCAACGCGCTGACCACGCCGCGCGCCGTGCCGCAACCCGCGCTGCTGGCCCCGGTTGGGGCGGCCACCACGGTCGCGGGCTTCGCCCCCTTCACGGGCACTTCGGCGGCGGCCCCTGCGGTGGCGGCCGTGGCGGCGCTGATGCTG
>CAIPHQ010000411.1 GCA_903864895.1 uncultured Rhodospirillales bacterium | reverse complement strand
TCCGTTGATACCCTCGCGTAGCCGTAAATCATGCCGCCATTATGCAGCGGATTTCCGCAGCGGGAAAGCGGCGTTTTTTCAATGGTCTAGTTTTGCTGCGAATCTCATGATGTCTGCGATGGCCCCAGCCGGTGTCGCATAAGCGCCGGATATGGAAAATCTCGCGGTCGTTAGAGACACGTACCGAATAAAGGGGCGTCGGGTGGCTGGCGCCCCGCCGAAATGCCATCCGCCAGAAGCTGAGGGGCGGAGAGACCCCACCTCACCCTGACCCTTGGTCTGCTACGCAGCCCAACCCCCCAAGCGGGGCGGAGAGGGACTTGGGCGGGCATTGCAGGGCCGGATGCGGTGGCCCTGCCTGCCCGCCGCAGCGGGGCGTGTTAATGCCGCCGCCCGAACGACACCGCGCAGGCCTGCACCCGCGTGTCGATCAGCTTATCGCCGGAGGGTTCGATGCCGTGCGGCAGGTGGCCGGGCAGGAACAGCAGCGCGGAGCCGGGGCCGCTCACCATCCTTGTGATCGTCAGCGTGCCGGGTGTCACCGTCTTGCGGCCGGCGGGCCGGGGTTGGGCGGGGTTTTTGGTTGGGTCGCCCGGGTTGGCGGGATGCGCCACCGGGCTGAACGCCACAGGGGCCCTGGCCCGGCGGGCGGGACGTTCGGTCATCAGGAAGTCCGGGTCCTGCGCGGCGGGTGGACGATCCGCCCTCGTGGCGATGAGCGCTCATCCGGACGCCCGGGTGGTGGCGGGCTGGACCGGCAGCGGACGAATGCTGCGATCAGCAGGATAGCCCGCATCTCGTCAGACACGCGCCTTCGTCTCAGCGTTGCCAGAACGGCGGCATCAGTCGCCCGCGGCGGATGGCGATGATGAGCAGGATCACACCTGCCGCGGAACAATATACGAACGCGACGATCGAATGCTCCATCCCGAAGCTGCCCCCGGTCAGCAGGTCCGGCCCCTCCATGGTGGCCTTCAGGAGCCCCGGTTTGGCCGCGTTGCCCGAGACGGCGCCCGAAAAGACGGCCGACTGGACATAGTTCCACGACATGTGGCCACCGATGCAGACCCACAGGCGGCGGGTGACAAGATAGGCAGCCGACAACAGCAGGCCGGCCTCGATGCAGATATAGATGGCGCCGCTGATTGTGGCGCCGGGATTCAGCAAGTGAAGAAGGCCGAACGCGAGGGATGAGAACAGTATCCCGGCCCAGCTTCCGAAGACGGCTTCGACCGACCGGTGCATGACGCCGCGGAAGATCAGCTCTTCGAAGATGCCCGACTTGATTGCCATTGCCATGCCTGGAAGCAGGAACGACAAGGGATTGAGCGCCTCGACCCTGTATAGCCCGAGGAACATCAGGGTAACTGCGCAGGCTGCGTAAAGTCCGGCCCCGCACACCGCACCGATGGCCCATTCGCGGACAAGACCGGGCGTGGAAAGCTCCGGCACCGCTCGGCGTTCGATGAATTTCCCGTAGGCCACATAGAGCGCAATCGCCAGCAGTCCGAGGACGATCTGGATCGGCACATTCAGCCAGGGCCTGTCATAGAAATCAGTCAGGCGGGACTCGGCCCACGCCATGAAACACACCAGGACGGCACCCAGAACGAACAGACGGATGAGCGGAAACTGCAGGATGCGCAGCCAGAGCGGCGGGCCGGCAAGGTGTGTATCTTTCATGTGAACACCTGACTCTCTGACGAAGCACGCTCCGGCGACTGCGGGCATTTGTTCCCTGTACCTGAACACGTGTTCGCCCTGCCGCGCCGGGTAACCAGCCAAACAGATCGAACCGGTCTTCCGGATCTGATCGCCTGTGAAGGTACCGGCTTTACCGGTCTTGCGCAGCAGGTAACGACAGCACCGGCAACGGATGCAGCGGACCGGGAGGCGTGGGGTGGGCGGCGCCGCGCGAAAATGCCATCCGCCGGAAGCTGAGGGGCGGCGAGGGACTTGGGCGGGCATTGCAGGGCCGGATGCGATGGCCCTGCCTGCCCGCCGCAGCGGGGCGCGTTATTGCCGCCGCCCGAACGATACCGCG
>CAIPHQ010000410.1 GCA_903864895.1 uncultured Rhodospirillales bacterium | reverse complement strand
TGGGCAGCGGCAGCTTCACGCTCAGCTTCGCCAATCATGGCGCCACCAATGTTCCCTATCCGGTGGGCGGCTGGTTCCATGTGCGCACCGCGCCGGGCAAGACCGCCACGCAGGGCGGCGGATCCGGGCCGTGGGGTTACACGGTTGAAGCGGGCAAGACGCTGGCCGCGACATGGACGCTGCCCGCCAGCAAAGCCTACGACCTGTCGGTTCACAGCCATAACGGCTTCTTCCGCCGCTTTGCCGGAAGTGCGGCGGGTGGCACGGCGGCGAGCCTGACAGTGGCCTGTGTGTACGACACGGCGGGCGGCGGCATCACGGTCACCATCACCAATGCGGGCACCGCAGCCACCACCGCCAGCATCAGGGACCAGTACACCGGCACCACGCAAACACAGGCGCTGGCGGCGGGCGGCAGTTTCCAGACGGTATGGACGCTGGCGGCCAGTTCAAGCTGGTACGATTTCACCATCACCGCGAGCACGGACGCCACGTTCCTGCGCCGCTACGCCGGGCATGTGGAAACCGGCAAGGTCAGCATCAGCGACCCGTTGATGTAGTCTCCCCCGCGATCAGGCGGACCAGCGTTTCCAGCCGGTCCGCCTGCTCCGCCGGTTTGTCCTGCCGCAGCCGGGCGATGCGCGGAAAGCGCAGCGCCACGCCGGATTTGTGGCGGGGCGAGCGTTGCGCGGCGTCGAAGGCGATTTCCAGCACGAAGGCTTTTTCCACCTCGCGCACCGGGCCGAAGCGGGCGGTGGTGTGGTTGCGGACCCAGCGGTCCAGCAGCGCCAGTTCCGCGTCGGTGAAGCCGAAATACGCCTTGCCCACCGGCACCAGTTCGTCTGCCCCCGACTCAGACGTGCGCCACAGGCCGAACGTGTAGTCCGAGTAGAAACTGCTGCGTTTGCCGTGCCCGCGCTGGGCATACATCAGCACCGCGTCAATGCTGAGCGGGTCGCGCTTCCATTTCCACCACAGCCCGCGCGGGCGGCCCGGCACATAGGGCGCATCGCCGCGCTTGAGCATCAGCCCCTCGATAGAGGCCGCCCGCGCGCCGTGGCGGATGGCGGCGAGCTCGTCCAGCGTTTGGAACGCGATCAGGTCCGACAGTTCCATCCGCGCCGGGCGTTCGCGGGCGTACCACGCTTCCAGCCGGGCGCGGCGGGCGTCGAACGGCAGGGCGCGCAGATCCTCGGTGCCGTCGAACAGGATGTCGTACAGCCGCACCGCCACCGGATACTGCAGTTGCAGTTTTGCCCCGACGGTCTTGCGGTTGAGCCGCTGCTGCAAATCGGCGAACGGGGCCACCTGCCCGTCACGCACCACCAGCAACTCGCCGTCCAGCACCGCGTGAAAGCGCAGGGCGGCGGCGATTTCCGGGAAGGCGGCGGAAATATCCTCCGACCCGCGCGAATACACCCGGCGCCCGCCTGCGGTGGACACAAGTTGCACGCGAATGCCGTCCCATTTCCATTCGGCGCGCAGGCTGGCCGGGTCCAGCGCGTCGAAATCCGCGTCCTCCAGCGGGTGCGCCAGCATCGGCGGGCGAAACACCGGGGCGTCCAGCGGGTCCGGGCGCGGGAGGGTGCCGGTCAGCCAGCCGAACAGCGGTTCATAGGGCGGTTTCAGACCGTGCCAGACTTCCTCAACATCATCCGCCGTGGCGCGGCCCGCCGACATTTCGGCCAGCGCCACCTTGGCCAAGCGGGCCGAGACGCCGACACGCAATCCGCCGGTGATGAGTTTCAGCAGCGCGAACCGCACCGAGGGGTCTGACGCATCCAGCCAGCCCGCGACGATGCCGGGCAGATCGGCCTTGTCTGCCGTGTTCAGGGTTTCCACCACCTCCGACAGCCCCGGCGGGGCACGGTTGGTGGCCTGCGCGGGCCACATCAGCGCCACGGTTTCGGCCAGATCGCCGACGAAATCGTAGGACAGTGCGAACAGTGCCGGGTCGGTGCGGGTGGCGGCGAGTTCGCGGATCAGCGCCGGTTTGGCCGCGCGCAGCCGCAGTTCGCCGGTAACGGCGGCGAGGCCAAAACCCCGGTCCGGGTCCGGCTGTGTGGCGAAGTAGCGGCGCAGCAGAGCGACCTTGGCGTTGCGGCCCGGCGTGAACACAAGGCGTTCCAGCAGGCTGGCGAAGGCGATCACGCCGCCGCCTCCTCATCGCCATAGCCCAGCAGCCGCAGCGCCCGGCCCCGGATGCCGCGAAGCCCGGCGGCGTGGATCAGCGCGTCCTCCGCCCCGTGGGTCACCCACACTTCGGGCGCGGCCACGTCATCCAGTGTGGTGTTCAACTCGTCCCAGTCGGCGTGGTCGGAGATCACCAGCGGCAACTCCACCCCGCCCTGCCTGGCGCGCTGGCGCACCCGCATCCAGCCGGAGGCAGCGCATACCACCGGCTCG
>CAIPHQ010000409.1 GCA_903864895.1 uncultured Rhodospirillales bacterium | reverse complement strand
TTTGCCGCTGGTGTGCTGCCGCTGGCCCCGGTGATGCGGCCGGTGTTCGCCGCCCGGCCCGGATTTGTGGCCCGCATGGATGCGCGGGCCATCGGGCTTGCCGTGGTGAAACTGGGCGGCGGGCGGACGCGCGGCGATCAGGACATCGACGGCCGGGTGGGGTTCTCGGCGTTTGCCGGGCTGGGCGATCGGGTCGATGCGGCGCGGCCGATTTGTATGGTCCATGCCGCCGATGAGGCCGCGGCAGGGCGGGCGGCGGCGGATTTGCTTGCGGCGATCACGGTTGCGGATACGGCACCGGATGTCACGGGTCCGGTGCGTGAACGGCTTGGCTGACGCGGGCGGTTACAGGCCGGTGCGCAGGTAAATCTGATCCAGCGAGAAGGTGATGCCGGGCGGATCGAGGACGATATCGCCGGAGGTCACGCTGGTTGACACAATACCAGCCGCTTCGCGCCGGTGATGCACCACCTCACGCCGCGCATTGCTGACGACGAGATAGTGAAGAATCGACGCCACCCGGAAATAACCTGCCAGCTTTCCGGCTTGGTCATACGCCTGCGTGCCGGGCGACAGCACTTCGACCACGATCACCGGGTTGGGGGCCGTCAATCCGCCCAGTGGCGGTTCCGGGCCAAGGTTGACGACGGCATCCGGCTCATAATCAGAGTGCGGCCCAGCCTCGACGGTGACACCATCCCCGAAAGCCTGTGCCGCAAGCCCGGTGGCCAGAATGGCGTCGTCCAGCGCCCGCCAGACGGCGTATTTCAGCCGCACATGCACCAGTTGCTCCGCCGGCATCCGCACCACCCGCCCGTCAATCCGCTCGAATCGCCCGCGCGGCTGGGTTTGCGCCCAGCTTCGGTAGTCTTCGCGGCTGACATATGCGGTCATGTCCATGCAGGCAGGCTAACATGCGGGCGCGTGGCCCGCATGCCATTTCGACTGCGGGTTCGCCTAGTCCGGCAAGCCCTTCACGAACGCCGCGTATTCGGCGGCGGCCATCGGCACCAGATGCTTCTGCTCGGGATACGCGCCGGTATCCACGTCCGCCTTGAATTCCTTGAAGGCGGCGATGCGTTCCTGCTGCAACCGGTCGAACTCGGCGCGGAAGTTGCGGTACACCTTGGCGTGGCGCGGACGATGCGCCTTGGTGTAGCCCAGCACGTCTTCAGAGAACAAATACTGCGCGTCCCCGCCGACACCGGCGCCCATCGACAACAGCACCAATGAGGTGCGCTTTGCGATCTCGGCGGTGACTTCGGGCGGCACCACTTCGATTTCCACGCCGATGGCACCCGCTTCTTCAAGCTGCTTGCACAGCTTGTACACGGCCAGCGCGCTTTCGGCAGTCTTGCCCACCGCCTTGAAGCCGCCAGTCCAGGTGGCGCGGGACGGGATCAGGCCGACATGGCCCACCACCGGAATCCCCTCGGCGGCCATGCGGGAAATGGTTTCCAGACTGGCAGCGCAATAGACCGCATCGCCACCGATCTGAATGGCCTTGTGCGCAGCGCGCAGGTAATCCTCGGTGGTGACAAGGTCGCCATACAGCAAACCGACCTGCACGAAGCAATCGCCGGCGGCCTTGCGCATTTCCGGGGTCCAGATCGGCTGGATGATGGACAATACATCAATCCCGGCGGCGGCAGCGGCGGCGGCTTCGTCGGTGTTCTCGACGAACAGCATGCTGAGTTGGCGCTTGCCTTTCAGCGCGCGCAGGTCAGCCACGGTCTTGCGGTTATGCCTCATTGTT